>CBINPE010000096.1:0-19406 GCA_966252435.1 uncultured Burkholderiales bacterium
TGGTCCAGCTGTTGCCCGAACTCGCGCTCGACGGCGTGCACGAGGACACCGCCACATTCGTCGTGTTGTTGGTCGAGCAGGTCGTCGTGGTCCAGCTGTTGCCCGAACTCGCGCTCGACGGTGTGCACGAGGACACCGCCACGTTGGTCGTGTTGTTGGGTGTGCAGACGGTCGCGGTGTAGCTGTTGCCCGAACTCGCCGCCACCGGTGTGCACGAGGACACCGCCACTGCCGTGGAGTTGTTCGTCACGCAGGTCGTGGTGGTCCAGCTGTTGCCCGAATTTGCACTCGCCGCCGTGCATGAGGCCACTGGCACGTTGCTCGTGTTGTTCGTCGAGCAGGTCGTCGTGGTGTAGCCGTTGCCGGAACTCGGGCTCGCCGCCGTGCACGAGGCCACTGGCACATTGCTCGTGTTGTTCGTCGAGCAGGTCGTCGTGGTGTAGCTGTTGCCCGAACTCGCGCTGGACGGCGTGCAGGAGGACACGGGGACGTTCGTCGTGTTGTTGGGTGTGCAGACGGTCGCGGTGTAGCTGTTGCCCGAACTCGCCGCCACCGGCGTGCACGAGGACACCCCCACCGCGGTGGAGTTGTTCGTCGTGCAGGTCGTGGTGGTGTAGCTGTTGCCCGAGGTGGCACTGGACGGCGTGCACGAGGCCACCGGCACGTTGCTCGTGTTGTTGGTCGAGCAGGTCGTCGTCGTGTAGCTGTTGCCAGAACTCGCGCTCGCCGCCGTGCACGAGGCCACCGGCACATTGCTCGTGTTGTTGGTCGAGCAGGTCGTCGTGGTGTAGCTGTTGCCAGAGCTCGCACTGGACGGCGTGCACGAGGCCACCGGCACATTGGTGGTGGTACTGGTCGAGCAGGTCGTCGCGGTGTAGCTGTTGCCAGAACTCGCGCTGGACGGCGTGCACGAAGCCACCGGCACGTTGCTCGTGTTGTTCGTCGAGCAGGTCGTCGTGGTCCAGCTGTTGCCAGAGCTTGCGCTCACCGGCGTGCACGAGGCCACCGGCACGTTGCTCGTGTTGTTGGTCGAGCAGGTCGTCGTCGTGTAGCTGTTACCCGAACTCGCGCTGGACGGCGTGCAGGAGGATACGGGGACGTTCGTCGTGTTGTTCGTCGAGCAGGTCGTTGACGTGTAGCTGTTACCGGAGCTTGCCGCCACCGGCGTGCACGAGGCCACCGCCACGTTGGTGGTCAGGTTGGTGGTGGCGCAGGTGGTCGTCGTGTAGGCGTTGCCCGACGTCGGGGAAGCCGGGGTGCAGCTGGCCACCAGGGTCGGTCCGGTGCTGACGGTCTGGCAAGAGATCAGCCCGCCGGCGGTGCAACTGAGCGTCGGCGTGCACAGCTCCGTCGAGGCATCGCAGGAGAGGATCTGCTGCGTGCTCTTGCGGACCTGCGAGGTGGACTGCAGGTTCTGGGTGGTGCTTCGCAGGTTCTGCGTCGTGCTCTGCAAGTTCTGCGAAGTGCTCTGCAGCGTCTGGCTGGTGGAACGCAGGTTCTGCGTCGTGCTCTGCAGGTTCTGCGTCGTGCTGCGCAGGATCTGCGAGGTGCTCTGCAGAGTCTGCGTGGTGGAACGCAGGTTCTGCGCCGTGCTCTGCAGGTTCTGCGTGGTGGAACGCAGGATTTGCGAAGTGCTTTGCCGCGTCTGTGTGGTGGACTGCAGGTTCTGGGTCGTGCTCCGCAGGTTCTGCGTGGTGGAACGCAGGATCTGCGAGGTGCTCTGCAGGGTCTGCGTGGTGCTCTGCAGGTTCTGCGTGGTGGAGCGCAGGTTCTGTGTCGTGCTCTGCAGGATCTGCGAGGTGCGCTGCAGGTTCTGGGTGGTGCTTTGCAGGTTCTGTGTCGTGCTGCGCAGGTTCTGGGTGGTGCTCTGCAGCGGGATGTCGATGGTTTGCAGGACCTGGGTGGTGCTCTGGGTCACCCCCGAGGTGGTCTGCAGGTTCTGCACCTGGGTGCGCAGGTTCTGCGAGGTGCTCTGCAGGTTCTGCAGGGTGCTTTGCTGCAGTTGCGTGGTCGCGGCCGTGACCTGGGTGGTGCTGACCAGGTTCTGCAGGGTGGCCACGTTGAAGTACGAGCTGACGCACGAGGCATAGGCATACGTGCGTGTGCGGTTGCGCACGGTCTGCGTGGTGTCGCTGAAGCCGTCCCAGATGGGGCGCGGCGAATTGCTGTCGGTGAGTGAGCCGTCGGGGTTCTCGCCGGGGTCCGAGCCCGAGCCGTACCTGGCCACGAAGTTGACACCGTCGATCTTCACCGGCCCGCCCTTGAAGCCACCACTCAGCGAGGTGCTCTCCTGCTGGTCGTTCCAGTAGCCGTCGGTGGTCATGATGGTGAAGTTCTGCTGGCAGGAGTACTGCACCGGGTCGCCAGTCATGCCGGTGTTGATGCCGTCGGTCTTGCCGGCGTAGTGGCGGCCCACCCGCGCCAGGCCCTCGCGCGCTGGCGAGGAGCCGTCGGGCACCTGCGAGAACACCTTGTCGAACCACAGGCCGCGCTGGGTGGTGTTGAAGTCGGAGATCGCCAGGTACTTGCTCGTGTCGATCGAGGCCGCGCTCGGCGAGGTCTTCGGATAGACCGTGATGAAGCCAACGCGGAAGCTGTCGGTCAGCGGGGTGAAGGCCAGGCTGATCGCGCTCTTGGTCAGCGCCATGCGGGTGCGGTAATAGGTGTACCAGTTGGCAAAGTTCTGCCGCTCCGAGGCGCCCACCACCACGCGCGTCCAGGTGCCGCCGCCGGTGGCGCCGACCGTGGCGCCCACGTCGGGGTCGGTGCAGGGGGCGCTGGCGTAGCTCAGAGTCTGCGTGCCGGTGTAGACGTAGTAGTAGGCGGGCTGCGGCGTGTCGTTGAAGGGGCTGTAGGGGTCGCCCAGCAGGTTCAGGCGCAGCGTCTCGTCGTCGTAGGCCTTGAAGGAGGTCGACAGGTTGACCAGGGTGGGCGAGGCGGCGGGTGTCGTGTACAGGTCCTTGTACACGTTGTAGTACGCGGCCGTGAAGCTGGGGGTGGGGAAGAAGGTGCCATCGGCCTTGCGCGGCAGGCCGTAGACCGTGTTGGGGTTGTAGTACAGCGCGTTGCACTGCGAGCTCTTGTAGCCGATGCTGCCGATGCCGGTGACGGATTCCACCTCGTCGGGCATGTGGCTCCAGCCCATCGAGCCGGAGGTGTCCATCAGCAGCATGATGTTGGGCTTGGCCTGCGCCGCCGTCGAATTCGTGATTGGCGTGCTGGAGATGTCGGTCTGCGCCGCCCGGGCCGGGGACAGCCACGCCAGCGCGCCACCCAGCAGGCAGGTCGATGCAGCTGCGAGCAGGACGCGGCGACCCATGGCGTGGCGGATGGCGAAGGTGCTGCTCTGGTTCATCTTCATGATGCTTCCCCTTCAAGGCCCGGCCTTGACGACAACTTCAACTGCTCACTGCGACGCTTGCTCGGTCCTGTCCCTCTTGTCTCGTCTTTTGTCTCTTGTCTTGGTGTACTGCCCACAGAGTCTCAGTACATGACCACCTGGACGTAGCTCAGCGTGTTGCGCGGGCCCACGACACGGGTGGTGATGCGGTAGTAAGGCAGCCCCGTCGGCGTGGAGGACGGGGCGCTGCCGTAATCGATGCCGCCCTTGGTGGCGCCAGCGCCGGCGTCGGGCTCGGCCACGCAGTGCTGCGTGGCATCGTCGGGCGAGACGTTGGGCAGCTGGCACAGGCGGTGGATCACGTAGGACACGGCGTTGCCGGTGCCGTCGTCGCTGGTCACGTTGACCACCGAGGGGGTGGAGCCGGCCCAGAAGGTGTCGGGCGTCACGTTGGCCGACCAGGACGAGAAGTAGCCGTTGGCCGTGCTGTCGCTGTTCAGCAAGGTCGGGTTGGCGCTGATCCAGGCCCGTGCCGCCTCCACCCCCAGGTCGGCCACCGAGGTGGCGTTCTGCTTGAAGGCCAGGTTGCCGGAGATCGAGCCGCCCGTGCCGGCCTTGCGGATCATGCTCACGCCCACCAGCAGCATCACCACCAGCACGATCAGGGCCAGGAAGAGCACGGCGCCGCGCTGCCCACGGTGCCGCGCGCCCGCGCGCAGACGCCGCGCGGCGAGGAACGAAGCGGTGGCGGTGCGTGAACTCATGGCGCGGTCCCCCAGATCATGTTGCGCAGCGGAATGACCTTCTCGTACACCCGGTAGCGGTAGTTGCGCCAGTTGTTGGCGCTGGCATCCGCGGCACCGGTGAAGCTGTCGGAGGTGCTGTTGAGGTCGGTCATGGCGAAGGCGCAGCCGGCCGCGTTGCTGCCGCAGCTCCAGCGCGGCGCCACGGTGGTCACGTTCGTCGGCACCGAGCCGGTCGTGATGAGCGGCTCGAGCTGCTCGCTGCGTGCCAGGATGGCCACCCGGATGGCCCGCACCTGCAGCCAGTTGCCGGCCGTGGGATCGGTGGTGGTCCAGCTGTCGACGATGCTGTCGCCATCGGTGTCCAGGCCGTACTCGGCTTGCAGGTTCACGATGCCTTCGGCGACGTCCAGGGCGGTGGCCGGCGCGTGGATCAGGTCGGACACGCTCAGGATGCGGTTGCTCGTGATCGTCCAGCTGTTGCGCCGCGGGTCGGGGCCGAGGTTGTACAAGGTGCCTGCGGTGAAGGTACCGGTCGGACCGGCCGAGGGGTTGAAGCGCGAGGACACGCTGGTCGTGCCGTCACCGTAGAACGAGACGTAGCTCGTGCTGGCATGGTCCACGGTGAGGCCGTCGGCGTTGGTGTTGCCGGTGACCTCCACCAGCGCGCAGGGCCCGGCCGCGCCCGCGCTCGGGGTGGCCACCACCATCAGGTCGCCGAGCTGGAACCCAGTGCGGTTGACGGCCGTCTTGCTGGTGGCGGTGGAGGCGGTGAAGGTCTGCTCGGCCGAGTAGAACGAGGAATTGCCGTACAGCACGTTGAGGGTCACGGGCCCGCCGGCGGTGGCGTTCTGCACGATCTGCACCGGCACCAGGGGAAAGCTGAACACACGCCCGGCATCGTCGGCGTTGACCGTGCAGCCCACCACCGTCGCCTGCGCCCGGCCGAAGCCCAGGCCCGCCAGGCGCAGGTCGCGCTCCAGCGTGAACAGTCCCAGGGTGCCCGAGACCTGGGCGTCGCTGCCCGAGGTGGTGGTGCGTGCCCGCGTGCCGAACACGGAGAAGGTCTGGAAGATCACCAGGACGGCGATCAGGCCAATGGCCACACCGATCAGGATCTCGATCAGGCTGAAGCCGCGCGCCTGCAGAGCGGCACGGCCAGGGCGACGACGCTGGAAGGAGGTGCTCATGGGTTGCCGCCTGGTCGCTCGAGGGTCAGTTGACGTAGGTCACCAGGGTGTGGTGGCGCACCGCCTTGTCGCTGGGCGCCTGCCAGCACAGGGTGACCTGCACCTTGTTGTAGCCCGTGACGGCGGCCGATGTGTCCACCTGGATCTGGAGCCCGGCGCTGGTGGCGCCCGGCAGCAGGGGTGTGCCACCGGTGGGCACCACCTTGTTAACCCAGGCCGTCACGGCCGTGGCCGTGGAGGACGCGCCCGAGAAGGCGCAGGTGGTGCCGCCCGGCTGGTGCGCGAACGTGGCCAGCGTGGTGGCCAGGTTGGAGGGCGTGGAGCGATCCACGGCCACGGTGATCTCGCTGGCGATCTCGTTGGCCAGGGTGGCGGCCTCGGTGCGGTACTGCGCATCGGACTGCGCCGCCACCGAGGCCGTGCCCAGCGATACCAGGCCCAGCACGCCGATCGAGAAGATGAGGATGGCCACCAGCGCCTCGAGCAGCATCACGCCGCGCTGGTGGCGCTGCCCCGCGAGCCTGCGAAGCAGCGCTTGCCTCGTCTTGATGCCTGCCCTTGTCTTCATCTCAACACCCCCGGCTGTCCGCCGCGGCCGTGGCCTGCGGATCACACAAACGCACCTGCCCCCCGGCGGAGACCACCAGGCGCAGGCAGCGCATGGGGCCGGTGGGCGCGCAGGCCCCGCCAGTGGGGTTGGAGAAATCGACGGTCATGCCCGTGCCCGTCATGCCCAGGCTGTTGAAGGTGACCGAGGTGCGGTTCGCGGCCACCGTCACGCCGGTGTTGCCGCTGTCCGCGGCGGGACGGGCGTCGGTCAGCTCATAGGTGGTGGCCGGAGCGACCGGCACCACGCGCACCGCCCAGTTCTGGCCGGCCGCGTCCAGGGTGAGGCTGTCGACGTTGGCGGTGGTGACGGCCGCGCTGGAGAGGGCGAATTCGACCGAGGCGTTGCGCTGGATGGCCAGGGTGCGGGCCGCCTGCGCGCCGGAGAAGAAGCTCTGGGCCGTGCTGCGCAGCTTGGCATTGTGGAAGTAGCTGGTCATGCTGGGCACCGCCATCGCGATGGTCAGCGCGATGATCGCCAGCCCCACCACGATCTCGATCAGCGACAGGCCGCGCGCAGCAGGGCGCGGGCACTGGCCGGGAAACTGCATCAGCATGATCCGTCCTGCTTCAGGACCCAGCAGGTCGTGGAGGCGGTCCAGCCCGAGGCGGCGGGCACGGTGGTGCTGCGGGCGTTGGCCTGGGTCGTGGTGTAGACGAAGCCCGTCATGCTGGAGGCCCCCGTGGCGGTGATCGAGTAGGTGGTGGCCGTCAGGGTGGGGCAGGCGAAGGTGAAATAGTCGGTCGCCGTGGGCAGCGGCGCCACGGTGCCTGCGGCACAGGCACCGACGTAAGTGCGGTTGTCCTGGAAATACTGCTCCAGCGACGCCTGCAGCGTGGAGAGCTGGCCCACGGCCTCGGCCACCCGGCCGCGGCGCAGGTGGTTGGTGTAGGAAGGCGCCGCGATGGCCACAAGGATGCCCACGATTGCCACCACGATCATGAGCTCGATGAGTGTGAAACCTCGCTGAAAACGCAAATGCATGACGGACCCCCGGTGATGGGCGCCAGTCTAGGCATGCCCCTTTTCACCGCGCCACCGGCAGTCGACGAGCGGTCGGCGGGGTGGACCGAGTGGAATCCTGGGTGGGAATTTGTCACGCTTGCCGGGACATTCCTTGGCTTTCACCGTCAAGTCACGTGCCCACCCGCCGACATACCAGCCGGTCACGAGCGGAGTCCGGTCATGCCCGAGGAGGCCCAGCCGCTCGCGCTGCACGACCTGCGCGTCTCCTGGCCGCCGCCCACGCCGCCATGACGTCCTGGTGTCCGGTGATGGCGACCCTGCGGCCGCACCCGGCGCAACAGCCCCTCACTGCCCGCGCGTCTCCAGCGCCAGCTGCCGCCGCTGCGCGTCGATGCTGCGCAGCCGTGCGTCGATCACCGACAGCTCGATGAAATCGCCGGGGTCGTTGCTGCGCGGCAGGTGCTGGGCGGCACGCAGGCGGTCTGAGGCGCCGTCCCAGTCGCCCTGGGCGAAGTGGGCCTCGGCATCGGCGCGCATCGCACGCAGACGCTGGCCGAGGGCGGCCTGCACCTGGCCGAGGGCCGCCCAGGCCGCGGCGTCCCCCGAGGACCCCGAGACCCAGCCCTGCAGCTCCTCGGACAGCCGCTGCGCCAGCGGTTCGCCGGCGGCCTTGGCCTGCGCCGAGGCCTGCGGCCCCAGCAGCGCCGCGGCGACCTGGGCGCTCAGCAGCAAGGCGGGACGGCTGGGCTCGGTGATGTAGGGCTGCATGGCCGCCAGCGCGCCCTGGGCGTCGCCACGGTCCAGCAGGGACTGCGTGCGCAGCATCGTCACCACCCGCTCCGCCCGCGCGTCGCGTCGCACGTCGGCGCGCAGCAGGGCCTGAGCCCGGCCGAGCGCAGCGTCTGCGCGCGACCACTCGTGCAGCAGGGTCGACGCCAGGGCCGCGGCGTAGGCCGCCCCCAGCCGCTCAGTGGGGTCCTTGTCGGTTCCCGGCTCGCCCTGCCAGCGGCGCAGCGCCTCCACGCGTGGGTCCATCAGCACACGCGAGCGGGCCTGCATCAGCACCTGCTCCTGGCGCCCGCCGGGCAGGGAGGTTGGGGTCCAGCTGATCGCGCCCATGCGTGCCTTGGCCTCGCCGATGCGCGCCGCGGTCAGCGGGTGGCTGCGCAGGTAGGGGAAGGCGCCCGAATCGTTCAGGCGGGAAGACTTCTCCAGCTTCTCGAACATCGACGCCATGCCTGCGGGCGAGAACCCCGCCCCAGTGAGCACCGAGAACCCGATGCGGTCGGCCTCGCGCTCCATGTCGCGCGAGAAATTCAGCGTGCCCTGCATGACGGCGGCCTGCCCGCCCATGATCAGTGCCTCGCCGGCGCCCATGTTGCCGCGCTGCACCCCGTCGCCGTAGACGTTGCCGTTGTTGCTGCGGCTGGCGGCCACCACGCCCACGATGAGCGCCGCCAGGCCGATGAGCGACTGCTGCTTGCTGTTGTCGAAGCTGCGCGCGATGTGGCGCTGGGTGACGTGGCTCATCTCGTGCGCCAGCACGGCGGCCAGCTCGTCGCGGGCCTCGGTCATGGCGATGAGGCCCAGGTGCACACCCACGTAGCCGCCCGGCAGCGCGAAGGCATTCACGCTGCGGTCGCGCACCAGGAAAGGCTCCCAGGCATAGCGCTGGTCGGTGTCGGCCTCGATCTGGCCCTGCTTGCGCGAGGCGGCCAGCAGGGGCTGCCACACCGACTGCACGTACTCCAGCAGGATCGGATCGTCCAGGTAGTCGGGGTCGCGGCGGATGCTGCGCATGATCTGCTGGCCCAGCTTGACCTCGGCGCCCAGGCTGAAGGCCTCTGACGCGGTGTCACCCAGGGCCGGCAGGTTGTTGCCGTTGCTGCCGCTGCCGTTCGCCCCGCCGACCTGCGCCAGGGCCGGCCCCGTCAGCTGGCCGAGCAGGACGGCCAGCGCCAGCCCGTGGCAGAGGCTGCGGGACCAGCGCGAACGCGCACCGCGGCCCGCCGGCCCGGTGGGTGGCTGGTGCGTCTGGGGAACATGGATGCCAAGACGGCGGAAACGATGCTGTGCCATTCGAAGACCTCGACCGACAGGAAACCCGTGGCGGCCGTACCGGTCCGCCCGGGGTGTGACAGGGCATGATGCCCCAGAACCGGGTCCTGATTGTTTCCTGCATGTTTCCGCCGAGGACAATGCGTGCATGAGCACCGACGACCTTCCTTCCTCCCCTTCCGCCCCTGCCCTGACGCACTTCGATGCCCAGGGCCAGGCCCACATGGTCGACGTGGCGGCCAAGGCCGAGACGCACCGGGTGGCGCGCGCGGGCGGCGTCATCCGCATGCAGCCGGCCACGCTCGCGCTGATCACCCAGGGCCGGGCGGCCAAGGGCGACGTGATCGGCGTGGCGCGCATCGCGGCCATCCAGGCCGCCAAGCGCACCGCCGACCTGATCCCCCTGTGCCATCCCCTGCCGCTGACGCGGGTGGCGGTGGATTTCGAACCCGACCCGGCCGGGCCGTTGCTGCGCTGCACCGCCCATGTGGAGACCCGCGGCCGCACCGGCGTCGAGATGGAGGCCCTGACGGCCGTCCAGATCGGACTGCTGACGGTCTACGACATGTGCAAGGCCGTCGACCGCGGCATGGTGATGGGCGAGATCCAGGTGCTGGAGAAGCGGGGCGGCAAGTCGGATTGGGGAACTGCCCAGCCGTCCGGGAACTGACTACTTCTTCTGCCCGACAAGAAAATCCTCGAACCTCAACGGCCGCGTCGGCTGCTCACATTGGAACGGCCGTGGCGCCCCCTCTTCATCCGTGTCGTCACACACCTCGAAGAACTCCTCAGACCGTCCAAATTCGCGCAGCCGCTGCGCCAGGTAGCGGGCGCGCTCGAGGTCACCCTGGGCGGCCAGGGCCTGGGCCCAGGCGATCATCAGCCGGGTGTCGAGCAGGTTGTGCGTCGCCACCGCCAGCGCGGACATCTGCGTCTCGGGACGGGGATCGTTGGTGGCCGCGGCGTAGTCGGCGTGGTGGTTGAAGAACCAGCTGGCCTGGCCGGCCAGGATGCGCTCGGCCAGCGGGCCGGCGTGGCGGGGCGGGGCGAAGATGGCGGCGACCCGCAGGTAGTCCAGTGTGGCCAGGCTGCCTCCTATCGCCAGCAGCAGCCCGGCCACCGCGACACCGCCCAGCTGCCAGTTCCTTCCGCCCTGCCCTTCCTGCGCGCCCGCCGACGCATCCCGCGCCGGCATCCCATCCGTTCGCCCTGAGCGATGTAACAGGTGGCGGCCTGCGGAGGCTGCGCCCCCATCCCAACCTTCCCCCAGCGGGGGAAGGAGCGGACCCCCTCCCCCGCTGGAGGAGGGCTGGGGTGGGGGCTGGTGCGCACCGCATGCCAATCCCGTCGCGCTGGGCACTGTTTCTTGAGAGCCTGTCGAAGGGTGCGTGGCCAGCGAGGGCTTCTCCGGACCGGCGAACCGTCCCAAGGCCAGGCCCAGCCCCCACAGGAAGCCGGTCGGCAGCAGGAAGTAGGCATACCAGAGGGGGTACTCGAGCTGGCTGTGCAGGGCCATGACCAGGACCATGACGGCCGCGGCGGCGGCCATCACGCCGGCCTCACCCTGGACCTGCCATCCTGCCCGCACGGCCCGCCACAGCGCGTGGCCGAGCAGCACACACACGAGCAGCGCCAGGGGCACCCCCAGCTCCACCGCGAAATGCAGCGGCAGGTTGTGCACGTGATCGAAGAAGGCGACCGGCCGGCCTGGGAAGGGCGTCAGCGTCCAGGCGAAGTTGAACCCGCCCCAACCCACGCCGCCCCAGGGGTGCTCGCGCACCAGCGCCCAGGTGTTCGCCCAGATGCCGAAGCGCGAGGCCGAGACGTCGCCCTGCAGGCTGAACCGGCCTTCCCCGCCGAAGTGCTGGTGCTCGGCCGCGGACCAGGCGCCCCAGCCCCACCACAGGAGGGCATAGACCAGCGGCGCGGCCATCAGCACCCACCGCACTTCACGCGCCAGGCGGCGGTCCAGCGCCCCCCAGGCTGCCAGCATGAGCAGGCCCAGCGTGCCGGTGCGCGAGCCGCTCAGCACGAGGCCGACACACAGCATCAGCGCCACCCCCACCATGGCGACGAAGGCAGGCAACTGCTGGCGATGGCGGTATCCGTCCCGCTGCAGCCAGACCCAGCCGGCCAGGCCCCAGAGCAGGAGGCTGCTCAGGTGGTTGGGCTGGCGCAGGTTGCCGGCCGCGCGGCCGGCGATGGAGGCCGAGGTCCCGGCGATCCAGACCCCGTCCGCGAGCTGCGGGGCGAACACCTGGACCAGGGCGATCAGGGTGTTGAGCACCGCCGCGGCCAGCAGGGCCTGGCACAGCGCGGTGAACACCGGCTTGGCCCAGCCGGCACGCACCACGGTTTCACCAAGGGCCAGCGTCACACCGACCGCCGCCAGCATGCCCAGGGCAGAGCACAGCAGGCCGCGCGGCAGGGCGTGGTGCAGGCCGGACCAGCATACGGTGGCGGCCAGACCAAGCAGAACGACCCATAGATGGGCTGTCGCCGTGCGTGCAGTGAGACCGCGCAGCGTGCGACGCTCCAGCATCCACAGCGCCAGCACGCAGGTCCAACCGCCCCATCCCACCAGCGCGGCAACCTGGTTGAAGAAGGTGGCGGACGGGGGCAGGTTGAAAGCCAGCAAAGTGGGCAACGTGGCCGCGCTCAGGGCGCCGCCGGTCAGGAGGACACACTGCGACGGGGACAGGGCTGGCGGAACGGACGCAGACAAGGAGAAGTGCTCCGACAAGTGCGAAGCTCTTATTGTTGCTTGTTGCTTGTTGCTTGGCCCTGGGATGTTTCAGAAGAAGCCGTCGAGCGGCAGGAAGTGCACCGGCCGTCCCGCGGCGTCCAGGATGGCAATCCAGTCGCCATTGCGTGCCATCAGTGGAAGGAAGCTCGCGCCGGCCTCGTCGATTCCCAGTTCTTTCAGACGCGCGCGTACGCCCTCAACTTGATCTGGATAATGCCTCAGCAACACAGACAGCGGCCGTGAGTGGGCCAGAACCGCTGCGGCAGACGACTCATAGGGCTGCCAGAACGCCGGCCGCTGGGCGCGGTCGATCCCCTCCAGTGACAAAGTCAGAATGTCGGAGCGTTCGGTGGCGTCCCTGGGCTCTCGCGTTCCCAGCAGCCAGGGGCCCGTGAGCGGCAGGCTGCGGTACGCCGGCGGCGCCTTGTCCAATTCTGTCCGGTACACGTTCACGGCCGTGACAATGCGCAAGCGATCCTTTTCGAACACCATGGCCACAGGCCGCGCCTGGTAAACGGTCCACAAACCGTAGCCCAGTGCACTCAGTTGCAGCAAGCCAATGATCGTGAGGTCCCGGCGCAGGTGAGGCCATGATTTCTTCTGCCGGTCAAACACTGCGAAGGTCAGCAAAGGCCCCATCACCAGATCGACGCTGGTCAGGAGAAGAAACAGCTCCTGCCCCCCCGCCCAATACCGGTACATCGACGGGAACCACCAGCCGAACACCAGGACAGCAGCCAAGGCCGCGACACAAAATGACAGCAGCAGGTGAACACCTGCCGCGCGAGCACGAGCCAGAAAACCGAAAGTCCTTGCCATTCGGCTCACTCCTCAGGGTCTCTGATCCTCACGTCACGCAGAGAGGGTCTCACGTAAAAACGGAGCACCGAAGTGCTCCGTTCGCTCACAAGAACTGCCAGGCGATCAGCGGCATTCGCTCGGGGCGAAGCGGGCGGGCAGCGTTGCGGCCGTCGTAGGAGCGGCAATCGAGACAGCCACCGTCGCCGAGTGGCACTGCCACTTCGTCGCATCCTGCGGGGGAGTGAACGCAGCCAGAGCGGACGGCAGGGCCGTGCCGGAGCCAGCGGTTTGCGCGGCACCGCCGGTGTAAGGCACAAAGACCAGTGTCCCGTTACCAGCGCGAGCCGTCGTGGTCACCGTGATCTGCCCCGTGGCGGGAGCGATCGCGACGGAAGCCGTGTTGGCCGTGGCGGTCGGCGCGGTATACAGGCCGCTGTATCCCAGCGTAGCGTCCCACTTTCCATTCGTGAGCACCTCTTGCACCGCTTTCTTCGCGTCAGCCGCGAAATCCATGCCTTCGCTCACGCGAGCCCGCACGGTGTAGTCCTGGTAAGCCGGCAGCGCCACGGCCGCCAAAATACCGATGATCGCAACCACGATCATCAATTCGATGAGGGTGAAACCCTTCTGGATGGAACGCTTCATGATTCAACTCCTGTGCAGGTGTGTGGGGTGGGATGACGGACACCTTCACGCATTCGGCGTGCCAAGCCCTGAAGCCGTTTTTTCGTGAACTTTTGCCGTAGCGCATGACACATTCGGTCACAATGGCCCGCCCGGATCCGGAATCCGCACACCCGCAAGCGACGCAAAACGTCAATTGACCCCCGGCATCTCCCGTGCCACGCTTATAGGCCGATCCACCAGCCCGTTGCCGCCGCCTCAGCCACCCTCTCATGTGCCAGCTTCTCGGCCTGAACGCCAACACCCCCACCGACATCGCCTTCAGCTTCACCGGCTTCTCGCGCCGGGCCCGGGAGCACGGCGACGGCTTCGGCGTGGCGTTCTTCGAGCAGAAGGGCGTGCGCCTGTTCGTCGACGTGCAAAGCGCCGAGGACTCCCCCGTGGCGGAGATGGTGCGCCGCTACCCGATCCGCTCCAAGCACATCATCACCCACATCCGCAAGGCCACCCAGGGCCGCATCGCCCTGGAAAACACCCACCCCTTCGTGCGCGAGCTGTGGGGCCGCTACTGGGTGTTCGCCCACAACGGCAACCTGGTGGACTACCAGCCGCGCCTGCATGCCGCCTTCCACCCGGTGGGCGACACCGACAGCGAACGGGCCTTCTGCTGGCTGATGCAGGAGCTGGCCAAGGCCCATGCCGGCCTGCCGCCCGTGCGCGAGCTCACCGCCACCCTGCGCGAGCTGGTGCCGGGCATCGCCCGCCACGGCACCTTCAATTTCATGCTGAGCAACGGCGAGGCGCTGTGGGCCCACTGTTCGACCCACCTGCACGCCCTGGTCCGCCAGCACCCCTTCGGCCAGGCCGCGCTGCACGATGAAGACCTGCGCATCAACTTCGCCGAACACACCACCCCGAACGACCGCGTGGCCATCGTCGTCACCGAGCCACTGACCGCCAACGAAACCTGGACCCCGTTCGCCCACGGCGAACTGAAGGTGTTTGTCGATGGCACGCCCCTCGACTGCTGACACCGCCGCCCCGGGCGTGCCGGCGGCGCTGAGCGTCAACGGCCGCCTTCATCCCCTGCCCCCTGACGCCGTGGCGCCCGACATGCCCCTGCTGTGGGTGCTGCGCGACGTGCTGCACCTCACCGGCACGAAGTACGGCTGCGACAACGGGGTCTGCGGCGCCTGCACGGTGCGCCTGGACACCCAGGCGGTCCGCGCCTGCCAGGTGCCGCTGTCAGCCCTGTCCCGGCCGGTGCCACCCGCCGTGCAGACCATCGAGGACGACGCCTCGCCCGTCCTGCAAGCACTGCGGCAGGCCTGGGCTGCCGCCCATGTCTCGCAATGCGGCTATTGCGACAGCGGCGTGCTGATGGCCGCGGCCGCCCTGCTGGAGCGCACTCGCCGCCCCAGCGACGCCGACATCGACGCGGCCCTGTTCCAGCTGTGCCCCTGCGGGGCGACGCCGCGTTTTCGTGGGGCCGTCCAGGCCGCCGCCCGCCAGTTGCCCGCGGCGGCCCCTGCAGCCCCGCGCCCCAGCCCAAGGCCGAACGGGGGATGATGAAGCGCCGCACCCTGCTGCTCAGCGGCCTGGGTGGGGCCGGTGCCTGGGTGCTGGGCTGGGGCCTGATGCCGCCGCGCAGCCGGCTGGGCGACCCCGCCTCCTGGCCGGCCGGCCAGCCCCTCCCCGGCGAGGTGAGCCTGAACGGCTGGATCAAGATCACCGCCGACGGCAGCGTGCGCCTGGCCATGCCGCGCTGCGAGATGGGCCAGGGCATCCACGCCACCCTGGCCATGCTGGTGGCCGAAGAACTGGAGCTGCCCCTGCAGCGGGTCGAATGCGTCACCGCCGGCGTGGACGCCATCTACGGCAATGTCGGCGTGCTGCTGGCCCCCCTGCCCTGGCGCCCACCCGCCAGCGGCATGGGCACGGGCAGTGGCACGACCCCACCGGCCGCGTCCGGGACCGAAGGCGAAGCGCCGCCGCGCCTGGGCCGCTGGCTGCTGCACAAGGGCGGACGCGAACTTGGCCTGCAGCTCACCGCCGGCTCCAGCAGCGTGATGGATGCCTGGGACGACCTGCGGCTGGCCGCCGCCACCGCCCGCATGCAGCTGCTGCGTGCGGCCTCGCTGCGCTGGCACCAGCCGGTCGACGAGTTGCAGGTGGAAGACGGCGTGGTCCGGCATCCGCGCGGCGAACGCGCGCACTACGGCGAACTGGCGGCGATGGCGGCGCTGACGCGGCCGGGCGAGGTGAGCCTGAAGCGCCCGGCGCTGTGGAACCTGATCGGCCGCACGCCCCGCGCCGCACCTCCACCCCTGCCCTCGCCCTCGGGCCGTTTCGGCATGGACCTGCGCTGGCCGGACATGCTGTTCGCGGCGGTCCGCCACGCGCCAGCCCTGGGCGGCAGCATCGGCGCCGCGGCCCTCGACGATGTCCTGCGCCAGCCCGGCGTGGAGCGCGTGGTCCGGCTCGGGCCCTGGGCCGGCGCCACCCCCGCCCTGGCCGTGGTGGCGCGCAGCAGCTGGCACGCCCTGCGCGCGGCACGCGCCCTGCAGGCCACCTGGCGCCCGCCGGCTGCAGGTGGGGTGCATTCCAACGCCATCCTCGTGGACCTGCTGAGCGAGGCCGGACGCCAGGCTGCGGCCGCGGCGGCGCAAGCGCCGTTCAGCACCGCCTCGCGACGTCACGAGGCCGCCTTCGTGGTGCCCTACCTGGCGCACATGCCCCTGGAGCCCACCCATGCCGTGGCCCGGGTGAGCGGCGGCGAAGTCAGCGTCTGGGCGCCCACGCAGTCGCCCACCGCGGCGCGCGCGCTGGCGGCCCAGGCGGCGGGCGTGGGCGAGGAGGCCGTGACGCTGCACGTCACGCCGGCTGGCGGCAGCTTCGGCCGGCGCCTGGACATCGAGGTCATCGGGCAGGCGGTGCGGGTGGCCCTGGAGACCGGCGGGCGCCCGGTGCAGCTGCTGTGGTCGCGCGAGGAGGACACCACCCACGACGTCTACCGCCCCGCGGCCGCTGCCGTGCTGCAGGCCACCCTGGACGACGAGGGCTGGCCCCTCCACCTCGCCCTGCACGGGGCGGGCGACGCGGTGACGCCGCGCTGGCTGGCCCGCCAGCTGCCGCAGTGGTCGACCCGTGTCGAGCTGCCCGACGGACACCTCGGCGAAGGCGTGCCCGACTGGCCCTACGACCTGCCCAACCGCCACCAGCACCATGAGCCCACCCACAGCGGCGTGCCCGTGGGGCACTGGCGCTCGGGGCCGCACACGGCCTGGGCCTTCTTCAGCGAATGCTTCATCGACGAGCTGGCCGCCCTGGGCGGCCACGACCCCGTGCAATACCGGCTGCGCCTGCTTGCGCACCAGCCGGCCTGCGCGGCGGTGCTGCGGCTGGCGGCGGAGAAGGCCGGTTGGGAGCGCCCGGCCCCCGCGGGCACGGCCCGCGGCGTGGCCCTGCACGTGTGCGCCCACAGCATCGTCGCGCTGGTGGCCGAGGTGCGCCTGGCCCCGCGCGCCCAGGTCCAGGTGCCACGCGTGGTGTGTGCCGCCGACGTCGGCACCGTGGTGAACCCCGCCGGACTGACCCAGCAGCTGGAGGGCGGCGTGATGTACGGCCTGAACGCGGCCCTGTGGGGGCAGGTCGACATCCAGGCCAGCAAGGTGCGCCAGCGCGATTTCGCCAAAGGCCGCATGCTCACCGTGGCCCAGGCCCCGCGCATCGAGACCCACCTGGTGCGCAGCCTGCGCGCGCCGGGTGGCGCCGGTGGCATCACCACGCCAGTGGTCGCCCCCGCCGTGGCCAATGCCTTGTTCAGGCTGACGGGACAGCGCGTGCGGCAGTTGCCGTTGATGCCGGAGCGCCCGGGCGGCAGGACTTGAGCACCACGCCTGGCGGTCGCTTGCTCACGGAAATCCGCCTTGAAGCGCCGATTCGTTGACCTGCGTTGGAAAACGATGGCTTACCGGGCTGAAACACGGTTTGGTTTTTGAGAGGTCCTGGTCAGAATCTGCATTGCCAACCGGCACCTGATCTGATCAGTTGTCTTCACAGTCATTGCCCCCCGCCGAACCCGGCGGGTTTTTTTTGGGCGACGCTGAACAAGTCCCAGCGAGTTGGCGCGCCTTAGGCAGCCCCGTCCCGCGCCTGCGCCAGAACATCCCGCAAGCCCAGCGCCGCCTGCCGCGCAGCCGCGGCGAAGTCCTCACCGCTGCTGGCATACAGCACCGCCCGCGAGGCATTGACCACGACCGGGCCGGTGGTGCCGCCCGCATCGCCGCGCCAACCGGCGCGCACCGTGGCCTGGGCGTCACCGCCCTGCGCCCCGACGCCGGGGATCAGCAGCGGCACCTGCGGCGCCAGTTCCCGCACCCGGGCGATCTCCTTGGGGAAGGTCGCTCCCACCACCAGGCCTACCTGCCCCGTCGGGTTCCAGGGGCCGGCGGCCAGCCGGGCCAGGTGTTCGTACAGCAGATCGCCCGGCTGCCCGTCGCGCGTCATCAGGCGCTGCGCCTGCAGGTCGCTGCCGCCCGGGTTGGAGGTGCGGCACAGCAGGATCACGCCCTTGTCGGGGTACTGCAGGTAGGGCTCGATCGAATCAAAGCCCATGAAGGGCGACAAGGTCACCGCGTCGGCCTCGTAGCGCTCGAAGGCTTCCACCGCGTACTGCGCCGCCGTGCTGCCGATGTCACCGCGCTTGGCGTCGAGGATCACAGGCACGCCGGGCGCCACATCGTGGATGTGCCGCACCAGCCGCTCCAGCTGCGCCTCGGCGCGGTGCGCCGCGAAATAGGCGATCTGCGGCTTGAAGGCGATCGCCAGGTCGTGCGTGGCATCGACGATGGCGGCGCAGAAGTCGAAGATGCGCGCGGCATCGTTGCGCCAGGCACCGGGGAACTTCGCCGGTTCGGGGTCCAGGCCCACGCACAGCATGGAACCGTGCCGGCGCTCGGCCTGCAGGAGTTGCTCAACGAACGTCATGAAAAATCCTTCCCGGCCACGCCGCGCGCCTGGCGCCCCAGCAGCCACATCAACCCCAGCACCAGTGCGCCCGGCAACCAGCCCGGCACGCCCCACCAGAACTCGCTCTGGCGGCTCAAGGCGGGCACCTCCGCCCCTGGCAATTCGGTGCGCACGCGCCAGAAGCCATGGCGGTTCCAGCCACTCTGCGGCTCGCGTGGCTGCGGCGCGCGGAAGAACACGGCCCCCAGGTCGAAAGGCTCCAGGACCTTGGCGTCCGCCGGTCGGTGGAACGTCCCTCCGCCGACCATCACCGAGCCATCGCCCGGCCAGCGCACGCGGTACATGTCCTCGCGCATCACCCCCTCGTCCGTGATGGCCTCGAACTCGAAGCCCACCGAGGTGTAGCGCCAGCAGCCAACCACCCACAGCACCAGCAGGCCGATCGCCGCCGCCCAGGCGCCGCGGCGCAGCCACAGCCCCAGGCCCGAGTTTCTCCGGTTCATATGCGCGCGGCCAGGACGGCCGCCTGGCCGACGTAGCTGGCCGGCGTCATCGCCAGCAGGCGTGCCTTGTCCTCGGCCGGGATCTCCAGGCCCTGCACGAACGTCTGGATGGCCTCGCGCGTGATGGCCTTGCCGCGCGTCAATTCCTTCAGGCGCTCGTACGGGTTGGGCAGGCCGTGGCGGCGCATCACCGTCTGGATCGGCTCGGCCAGCACCTCCCAGGCCTCGTCCAGGTCCGCCGCCAGTGCTGCCTCGTTCAGCTCGAGCTTGTCCAGCCCGCGCTTGAGGCTCTCGAAGGCCAGCAGGGTGTAGCCGAACGCCACGCCCATGTTGCGCAGCACGGTGCTGTCGGTGAGGTCGCGCTGCCAGCGGCTGATCGGCAGCTTCTGGCTCAGGTGCGTGAGCAGCGCGTTGGCCAGGCCCAGGTTGCCCTCGGCGTTCTCGAAGTCGATCGGGTTGACCTTGTGCGGCATGGTCGAGCTGCCGATCTCGCCGTCCTTGAGCTTCTGCTTGAAGTAGCCCAGGCTGATGTAGCCCCACACGTCACGCGCCCAGTCGATGAGGATGGTGTTGGTGCGGGTCATGGCGTCGAACAGCTCGGCCATGCTGTCGTGCGGCTCGATCTGGATGGTGTAGGGGTTGAACGTCAGCCCCAGTTCCTTCTCGATCACGCGGCGGCTGAAGGCCTCCCAGTCGAAGCCGGGGTAGGCGGCCAGGTGGGCGTTGTAGTTGCCGACCGCGCCGTTCATCTTGGCCAGCAGCTTCACGCCCGCGATGCGCTCGCGCGCCGCGCCCAGGCGCGCCACCACGTTGGCCACCTCCTTGCCCACCGTGGTGGGGCTGGCGGTCTGGCCGTG
>CBINPE010000097.1:0-19260 GCA_966252435.1 uncultured Burkholderiales bacterium
GCGCCTTCCGCACGCGCTGGGCGTCGATCAACCGGCCGACTATCCAGCCAGCGGGCAATTGGGCAAGGTGCTGATGCTGCCCTTCCAGAAGGTGCGACGCACCACGGAACCCCGGCCACAGGCAACGAGCTAGGCCGCTTCCCACCTCGTGCACGCTGAGCTGAAAGCGAACGACGAACGACCAAGGGACTGGCTTTCGCCAGTCCCTTGGTCGTTCGGGTCACGCCGATCAATAGTCGTCCGAGCGGCGACGCGAAGAGGAACGCAGCATGGTCAGGCTGCCGATCAGGGCACCCACCGCCATGGCGATCAGGACCGACTTGACGGGCGCATCGCGCACATAGGCGCGCGTGCGGTCGCGCACCAGTTCCGACTCATGGCGCACCGCCGCAGCGGCATCGCGGGCATGGCGGGTCTGGTGCTGCCACCAATCCCTGGCCATCTCACCGATGCGCAGGGCGTCCTCCGCGGCGGCAGCCGACACCGAGCGCGCGGCTTCAGCGGCACCGTCCTTCAGATCGCTGGCCGCACGCTTGACCGCTTCGGCCGAAGCCTGGCCCTGGGGAAACAAGGTGGAGGGGGTTTGTGCATTCATGATGTGGGCTCTCCTGTGTTGAGTGGACATTCGGATGAAACCTGCGGAGGAACGAGGTCCGCGAAAGGCTGAGGCGTGAAGGTCATCGACTCCCTCGCAGCGCGTTGGCAATGAACGCCACGACCGCAAACACCAGGAACACCACGAACAGGATCTTGGCAATGCTCGCGGCCCCCGCGGCGATGCCGGTAAAACCCAGCAGGGCCGCAATCAAGGCAATCACAAAAAACACGACGGCGTAATGCAACATGGCGATTCCTTTGCGCTTGGTCTGGAGGACGGACGGTCAGCGGACATCGATGACCTCTTCGGATGGCTCAAGGTTAGGCCGATGGGGCCGTCCATGGCGTCAGGTCCAGTGCCATCCCGCTGTCGTCCGCCAAGTGCACCGTGGGTAGGACAAAGGGAACCGGCCCGTGGCCCATGCGCCGCTCATTCGCTCAGCGCTGGCGAGGCCAGGCGGATCTCGCCGTTGTCGCCCATCGCGCCCGGCGTGGTTCCGGTGGCCACCGCCTTGGCCATGCTGATGAGCTGCACCAGCTTGTTCTCCTTCACGTCCCAGTAGTGCGCATGCAGGACCTTCACGCCCACCAGCACCAGGTTGGGATCGTCCGGCCCGCCCGGGAACCACGCCTGGGCCATGGTGTTCCACAGCACCTGCAGGCGAGGTCGATCGTTCACCACGCTGGCCTGGCCGGACACGGAGATGTAGCGGTCCTGGTCCGGATCGGCGTTCGCCAGGTTGACCTGCGGGTCGATGGCAATGTTGCGCACTGGCTCGCTGTGACGCGACATGAAGAACCACAGCATGTCGTCTTCGGCGATCTGCTGGTTCTGCACCGTCATGGGCTGCGCGTGCAAGTGCCCGTTGGTGTGCTTGGACGTGAACATGACGAAACGGTTGTCTTTCATCAGCTGCCACAAGCGTTCACGCAGCTTCGGGTCAGAGGGGGTGTCGGGATCGGAATGGAAAGACATGGCTGGAAGTCTCCGTTGTACTGGTTGTGCTGAGGGGAGGTACTGCAGGGAACGGCAACGATGCGCTTCTCATCCTGCGTTCAGGCCTGCGGCCCGCAAGTCGGACATCCCTGACGCCCCACGTAGGACAGAAGCCCGCGCGGCCGCGCCAGGGCGCGCTTCTTGCCCAGGGAAGGCATGCCTCGTCGAGGCCTTTGATCCTGCGCACCGCCTCACCCGCGACGCCAGCCCCTCCACCCTCCTTTGTTCGAGAGCACCGCCATGCCTTCCTCTTCCTCCACCTCCATCGAGCTCGACCCCGACCAGCGGACAGACAGCACCTCCAGCGAGCAGCGCGAGATACAGCGTCGCCAGGACATGCTGGACGAAGGCAAGTCGCCCCCCAGCAAACGCAAGGAGCCGCCCCAGGTCCAGGACCCAGCCCACCCACCCTATCCCGCCAGCTTTCCCGAGCAGCACCTGGCCAAGCCCGGCCTGGAAGCCGACCTCACACCACGGCCCCAGTTCATGGCGCCCGGCTACGAGGGCAGCCGCAAGCTGCAGGACCGCGTCGCTCTCATCACGGGCGGTGACTCGGGCATCGGCCGGGCAGTGGCCGTGCTGTTTGCGCGCGAGGGCGCCGACGTGGCGATCGTCTACCTCGACGAGCACGAGGACGCAAAGGAAACACAGCGCTGCGTGCAGGCCGAAGGCCGCCGCTGCCTCCTGATGGCCGGCGACGTCAAGGACCCGGCCTTCTGCGAAGATGCTGCGCGCCAGACCATGGAGACCTTCGGCCGGCTGGACGTGCTGGTCAACAACGCCGCCTTCCAGGAACACGCCGAATCGCTGCAGGACCTGACCGAGGACCGTGTCGACGAGACCTTCCGCACCAACGTCTACGGCTACTTCCACATGGCCAAGGCCGTCCTGCCCCACATGCAGCCAGGCAGCGCCATCATCAACACCGGTTCCGTGACGGGCCTCAAGGGAAGCGCCCACCTGCTGGACTACTCCGCCACCAAGGGCGCCATCCATGCCTTCACCAAGTCGCTGGCGCAGAACCTCCTGGAGCGCGGAATCCGCGTCAACGCGGTGGCGCCCGGCCCGGTGTGGACGCCCCTCAACCCGGCCGATGCCCCACCTGAGAAGGTGGCCCAATTCGGCAGCCAGACCGACATGAAGCGGGCTGCCCAGCCCGAAGAGCTCTCGCCGGCGTATGTGTTCCTGGCCTCACCGGTATGCTCGAGCTACATCACGGGGGTGGTTCTGCCGGTGACCGGGAGCGTGGAGGCGGGTTGAGCCGCGGCCCGTCTGTCGCAGGGCGGAGCCCCCCGCCCTCACCTCCACGGCCCGGAGCACCGCCATGACAATCCAGGTAGGCATCTATGTCTTTGACGAGGTCGAGGTGCTCGACTTCGCCGGCCCTTACGAGGTGTTCACCACGGCGGCGCGTGTGCACGCGCGCTCGCATCCGGGGGATGCCCCGCTGTTCCGTGTCTTCACGGTGGGCGCGCGCAAAGCCACTGTGCGGGCCCGCGCGGGGCTGAAGATCGATCCCGACTTCGATTTTGATGACCACCCACCGATCGACTGCCTCATCATCCCCGGCGGCGTGGTCACGGCCGAGTCGGACAAGGCTTCTGTGATGCGCTGGATCGACAGCCGGGCCGAGGCGGCGCGCATCACGGCCTCGGTCTGCACCGGCGTGTTCCTGCTGGCGCGCACCGGGCGGCTGAACGGACGCAACGTGACCACCCACTGGGAAGACGCCCAGGACCTGCATGCGATGTACCCCCAGCTGCATGTGAAGACGGGCGTGCGCTGGGTCGATGAAGGCTCGCTCGTCACCTCGGCCGGCATCTCCGCAGGCATCGACATGAGCTTGCACCTGGTGGAGCGCCTGGAGGGCCGCGCCCTGGCCGAACGCACCGCGCTGCAGCTGGAATTCGACTGGACCGAGAACGCGACCTAGGGCCCGTTCACACGACGCCGACTGCCTGGCCTGTTGGCAGCAGGGGCATGCCAAGGCTGCGGCAGGTGCAGACCTAGAATCATTCGCCTGACTGCTGCCGCATGCACGGACGGTCGTAACGTCCCCGACAAGACTGCGGGGCGGGACAGCACCGCGGTACCCCACCCTCGCCGGGAGCGCTGCGGCCTGACTGGCGGGATCCTTGCCTTTGGTCCTTGAAAGTCAGGAGGTTCACCATGACGCCTCGTCTTCTCACGGCCCTGGTTTCAGGGCTTTGTGGTACCTGCGGCTTGCTCGGCATCCACAGCGGCGTCCAGGCCTACACGGTCACCCACGGCGCGACCTGTCGCGCAGGCGGCACCCTGGATGGGGACAAGGTCTTCCTGGTGGCCTCCTCATCCGGCATCACCAACTACTCGCTGACGACGCTGCAGGTGGTCTGTCCGATGGCGCGGACGGATCCGAGCGACGGCTTCACCGTCTGGGTGGACGGCTACTCGGGCGTGGCCGCCGTGAACTGCACGCTGTACAGCCGGAGCGCCAACAATGTTCTTCTGGGGGCAAACTCATCCTCCGCGTCGGCAGGCTTCAACCTGCAGTTGACGCTGCCGTCTTCGCAGGTGCCCCGGGATTCCTCGCAGGTCGTCGTTTGCGGGCTGCCGTCTGGAGGGAACATCTGGGACATCCGCTCCGTGAACGCGCCCCCCTTCGTGCGTTTTCCTGGTCGCTCCAGATTCCAGGACTTGCTGGATGACCTCGTTCCCCTTCGACCGGCCCGCTAGCCAGAGCCTGTCATGCACGTGGGACGACGGCGTTCAGGCCCATCGCCCAGCAGCACCCGTCCGCCACGCCACCGGCGCCCGCGCTCAAGCCAGCTGGCGCCGGCGCTCCACCGCCTCGATGCGCATGTGCTGGCGGTACTTGGTGATCGTCCGGCGCGCCACCACCAGCCCCTGGCGGGCCAGGCGGCGCGCGATCTCGGCATCCGACAGGGGCTTGGAAGGCGCCTCGGCCTCGATCATCTCTTTCATCAGGCCGCGGATGGCGGTGGCCGAGCAGGCGCCGCCCGACGCCGTGGTCATGGTGCGGGAGAAGAAGTACTTCAGTTCGAACACCCCCATCGGCGTGGCGATGTACTTGTTGTTGGTGACGCGCGAGACGGTGGACTCGTGCAACCCCGTCTCGCGGGCGACTTCCTTCAGGCCCAGCGGCTTCATGGCCAGCACGCCGTGGTCGAAGAAGCGGCTCTGCCGACGCACGATGGTCTGGGCCACGTCCAGGATCGTGGCGAAGCGCTGCTCCACATTGCGCAGGGTCCAGCGGGCCTCCTGGAGGTGGGCCGCCATCTCGCCGTCCTGCGCCCGGCGGTGGCGCTGGAACAGCTCGGCGTAGACGCGGTTCAAGCGCAGCCGCGGCACGATGGCGCTGTTCAGCTCGGCCGTCCATTCGCCCCGCACCCGGCGCACCGTCAGGTCCGGCACGATGTAGTGGGCGCCGCTCGACATGAAGCGCCAGCCAGGATGCGGATCAAGCCGGCGGATGAGGTCGCAGGCGGCCTGCACGGCGGGAACGCCGCACCCCAGCCGCTCGGCCAGGCGCGCCACGTCCTTGTCGGCCAGCGCGTCGAGATGGTGGGTCACGATCTGCACGGCCAGCGCGTGTGAAGACTGCAGCGCCTCGTCCTCGCCGTTGGTGGCCACCTCGGCCCCGGCGCTCAGCTGCAGCAGCAGGCACTCCTGGACCGAACGCGCCGCCACGCCGGCCGGCTCGCACGACTGCAGCCAGCGCAGCGCCACCTGCAGCTCGTCCTCCGTCACCCCCATCTCGGCCTCGAACAGCGGCAGCAGCTCTTCCAGCGGCGTCCGCAGGTAGCCGTCATCGTCCAGCGACTCGACCAGGACCTTGACCAGCATGCGGTCGCGCTCCGACAAGTGCAGCAGGTTGACCTGGCTGTGCAGGTGCGCAGTCAGCGAGATGGCGGCGGGCGTGGTGTCGGTGGGTGGGGTGAGTTCGTGGCCATCGCTGCGCTGCGAGGCGCTCGAGGGATCGGCCAGCCAGGGATCGCGCTCGTCTTCGCCCACCTCGGGCTTGGACAGGGGGTTCTCCCCTTCGGCGTTGCCCTCGCCGAGGGCACCGGGCGCATCGACCAGGCTCAGGGTGGGCACGGCGTGGTCGGCCGGGTCCGCGCCAGAGGCCTGCACCGCATCGACGAGGGGGGCGCCGGCACCCGCGTCGTCCTCGGCTTCGAGGAACGGGTTCTTGCTCAGGACCTCCTGCAGCTCCCGCCGGAAATCCAGCGTCGACATCTGCAGCAGGCGCACCGCGTGCTGCAGGCGGGGCGACAAGGTCTGGCTCTGCCGCTGGACGGCGGAAAACTTCATCGATTGCATCAAGGGACCTCCTCAAGGTTGAATGGATCGAAGTGGAACGCTCGTCAGGCCGGCGAGGACGGGATCGACCCGCCTCCGACACGACCCTGCTTGACGGCGCATTCCCCGGGATCGCAACACCTGTGCCATCCGTTCGACTGAGAGGCCCATCCGCCATTGGCGGCAAGGGCAATGCCTGATGGAAAAAGGCTGTGCGCGATTTTTGCTCCGCGCCCAGGCACTGTCCAGCGTGGGCCGCACTGCCCCTGATGCGAGTGCGTTTTTCCGGACCGGCGGAAATCTTGCGGCAATTCATGCCGCGTTGTGGCCGGCGCAAGGGCTGGCAATCCCCCTCCCGGATGCCCCTTGCATCCCCTCCTTTCCCCCCTCCCCGCTCGCCCACATCTTCGGTACCCTCCCCTCCTTCCCCTCTCTTTCCTGACTTCCTTCAGGACCGCGACCACTTTCCATCTCCGCGCTCGTCTTTCAGCCCCTCTGGAGCCGTCATGCCCACCCTCATCGTTTTCTCCCATCTGCGCTGGGGCTTCGTGCACCAGCGGCCGCAACACCTGATGTCGCGCCTGGCATCACGCTACCGCGTCGTGTTCGTCGAGGAACCGGTGCATGACGCGGGTGCTCAGGCAGCGTGGATGGAACGGGTGCCACGCGGACCGCAGCTCGAGGTGCTGATCCCGCACACGCCGGTGGCGGCGCGCGGCTTCCACGACGACCAGCTGGCGGTCCTGCAGCCCCTGCTGGACACCTACCTGCGCAGCCATGGCATCGAGCACGACATCGTCTGGTTCTACACCCCCATGGCCCTGCCGCTGATCGCTCCCTGGCGCCCTCTGGTGATCGTCTACGACTGCGTGGACACGCTGGGCAGTTTCAAGGACGACGCGCGCCAGCTGGAACGGCGCGAGTCCACCCTGCTGCAGATGGCCGACCTGGTGTTCACCGCAGGGCCGCTGCTGTTCGAGGCGCAGCGGTCCCGGCATCCGCGCGTGCACCGCTTTCCCAGCGCGGTGGACGTCGAGCCCTTCTTTCCCGAGCGGCTTCGCCCGGACAGCGTCGAGGCCCAGCGCGCCAAGGCCCTGCAGGCGCCCCTGACGCGCGGCCCCCGGCTGGGCTTCTTCGGCGTCATCGACGAGCGGCTTGACATCGAACTGCTGTCGCACCTGGCGCGCAGCCGCCCCGATTGGCAGATCGTGATGGTCGGGCCGGTGGCCAAGATCGATCCCACGGCCCTGCCCCGGCACGACAACATCCACTGGCTGGGCATGCAACCCCATGCGCTGCTGCCCTACCTGATGGCCTCGTGGGACCTGTGCCTGCTGCCCTTCGTGGTGAACGAGGCCACGCGCCACATCAGCCCGTCCAAGGTGCTGGAGTACATGGCCGGCGAGAAGCCGGTGGTGAGCACCCCCGTGCCCGACGTGCTGGCCCTGCACGGCGACGTGGTGTGCGCCGCCCAGGGCCCGGCGGCCTTCGTGCAGACCTGCGAGGACCTCCTGAATGCCCCGGTCCTGTTGCGGCGCCAGCATGTGCTCGACATGCGCAAGGCCGTGCAGCGTCGGACCTGGGGCCACACCGCCCTGATGGTGGACGAGCTGATCCAGGCCGCCGCGCGCCAGGCCTGCGCGCGCCAGACCCGGCCCCGGATGCTCGGCCTGGACGACGAGGACGGCCTGCCGCACCCCTGAGTGGCCGTCGGGACCCCACGGCAGGGAAAGAAGACGGCCGCGCAGGCCACGCAGACAGGCACGGGATGTGCCCCCGAAGGGGTGTCCTGTTCTGTTCCTTGCGTGTCGCCACGCCCCTTCTCTTCTTTCGCCCACTCTCACAGGAGACCCGACATGATGAACAACCAAGAAATCGTATCCCTGCTCAACGACCTCATCGAAACCTGCAAGGACGGTGAGTACGGCTTCCAGACCTGCGCCGAACATGCCGAGTCTGCGGCCCTGCAGTCCCTCTTCAACACCCGCGCGGTCGAGTGCCGAGACGCTGCCTCGGTACTGCAATCGTACGTGCTGCAGTACGGCGGCAACCCCGAGGTTGACGGCACCACCGGGGGCACCCTGCACCGCGGCTGGGTCAACCTGCGCACCAAGCTGACGGACAGCACCGACAGCGTCCTGCTCAACGAGTGCGAGCGCGCCGAGGACCGGGCTCTGGCCAAGTACCGCGACGCGATGGCGAAGGACCTGCCGCCGCTGATCGCCACGGAGATCGACCGCCAACTGCGCGGGGTCCAGGCCAACCACGACCAGATCAAGCGGCTGCGCGACCTGGAAGAAGCCAGCAGCCATACCTGACCACAAGGATGATTCCATGACTTTCTCTTCTTTTCCATCTTCCACCTCTGCGGTACGACGATGTCCGCCCTTGACCCGTCCCGTGGCCGCCGTGCTCATCGGGTGCGGCGCCTTGTTGCTGGGCGCGTGTGACAAACGCGAGCCTGCACCAACGTCGCCCACCACGTCCCCCACCAGCCCCAGCCCCTCAGGGCCGGGAATGAGCGACGGCACAGGAGGCAGCACAGGCGGAGGGACCGGCGGCGGTAGCACCGGGGGCGGCACCAGTGGTGGGAGCACAGGCGGCTCGAGCGGTGGCAGCACAGGCGGTTCGAGCGGTGGGAGTACAGGCGGCTCCATGGGTGGCTCAAGCGGCGGCAGCACAGGCGGCTCGAGCGGCGGCACCAGTGGGGGCAGCAGCCGTGGAGGATCGACGCCCTGATTTCTTCTGAAGCAAGCCGCCAGGGCTGGCCGGCTTGCTTGCTCATCTCAGCTCAACCCGGGCTTTGATACGGGCCCGGGTTGCCTACCTCAGCGTTTCCCGCCAGGACGCTCCAAGGCTTTCTCGAGGGCTGCCTTGTTCATGCTTGAACGGCCGGGGATGCCACGTTGGCGCGCCTCGTTGTAGAGCTGGGCATAGGTGCGCCCGCCCGGTCCGCTATGAGAGCGCAGGCCACCGCGTCGCGAGGAAGACATGTCATTCACTGACGAGGCGCTGCGCGTGGCGCTTTCGCCCGAGCGTGCGCGCGCCTTATTGACGGTGCGTGCGGCAATTTCTTCCGCGACGTCATCGGATCTGCCGCGCTTTTCCAGGCTGTCCTTGATGTGCTGATACTGGCGTTCTCGCCGCCGGCTCCAGGTGGTAGGCATGGCGCATCTCCTTGAAGAAAAAAGGGAGAAATGAGGGAACACCCTGGCGCGGCAAAAAGCGCACCAGGCCCGCCATTTGCCCAGCTCAGGACCCACGCAGTCTCAGGAGCATTCCACCATGGCCCATTCCCTCTACATCACCGGCTTGTTCAACGATCGGGCCCAGGCCGAGAAGGCCTACCAAGGCTTGCTGGCGCGGGGCTACGAAGCGGCAGAGATCAGCCTTGTCATGTCCGAGGAAACCAAGCAGCGCGAGTTCAGCCACCCTCCCAACACCGAGCTGGCCCACAAGGTGGCCGAAGGCGCCGAGGTGGTGGGCGCCCTCGGCGGCACCCTGGCCGCCCTGGCTGCGGCCTTGGCGACCCTGGGCTCCACCGTCGCGCTGCCGGCCATGGGCTTGGCCCTCAACGGCCCCCTGGCGACGGCGCTGACAAGCGCCGGGGCCTCGGGCGGCCACTGGCTGGATGCCCTGATCGGCTGGGGCGTCCCCGAGTCCCATGTGCACGGCTTCGAAGATGAACTGCATCGCGGCAGCATCCTGATCGCGGTGCGGGCGCATTCCGCGGCCGAGCATGGCCAGATCGAGCGTGAATGGCATGCCCTGTCCACGCCCCACACCCTCCCAACTTCCAAGGAGGCGCCGCTGATGATGGCCTGATCCCGCCTTTTCCGTACGGCGGGCGGCCGACCTGGCCGCGGGCAAGCGCCAAGCCACCGTCCCGTCGATTTTCCAGACTTTCATTTCCAGGAGAACTCCAACATGAACGCAAGCGCGATTCCTCCCAAGGGCCCTGCCGGCCTCCCCGTCACCGAGGACACCCAGGCCAACCCCGTCACCCAGCCACCGGCGGTGGAACGCCTGGCCGGCACCGCCCATGCCGCCATCGACCAGGCGGCCGCCAAGGCGGGGCCGATGGTGGACAAGGTGCGGGAAAAGGTCCAGGACGTGAACCTGGCGTCGGACCAATGGGTTCAGCAGTGCCGGGAACGGGTGCGCCAGCATCCCTTGAGCGCCGTGGCGTTCGGGTTGGCGGCCGGGTGGCTGCTCGGCAAGGTGGGTGGCCGCCCGCCTCGCATGTGACCCCACGAGGCAACGGCAGAATCGAGGGTGCGCCTGCACTGCGGGCACTCGAGTTGAGCGCGGTGAAAGCGAGGAGCCACCCTATCCGGGCGGCCGTGATCGCTTCGCTGGGCTGAGGCAGTTCGGTTGTCGTCGTACAGGCCGCGGCGCTGGCTGGCCTGACATTCGCGGCAAGCCCTGTGTGGCTTGTTCCTGGTGCTCCTACGCCGCGGGGCACTGTCTCAACCCCGGATCTTGCCCCTTTCCTGCTCATCCATCGTGGCCATCCAATCCATGCCCTTTCTTCCCTCGTCGGCCGAGCGGCGAGCCCCTGTACCGGTCGCCCGCTGGTCGCTGAGGGTCTACCTGATCGCGGTGATCCTGATCGCCACGGTGCCCATGGCCGTGCTGTCCTTTTTCCTGCTCTCCCGCGCGCGCGACAGCGGCCAGGCCCTGCTGGAGGAAAGCCTGCGCGGTGCGGCACGCAGCGACACGCTGCTGGTGGCCAACGAGATCGGCGCCACGGTCGATGCGCTGGGGCTCCTCGCCCGTTCGCCCGAGCTGACCGATGCGCGTCTCGAGGAACTGCATGCCCGGCTGCAGCAGCTGCCGCTGCTGATGCCCAGCTGGCACAGCCTGTATGTGGCTAGCCCGGGCGGCGAGATGCTGCTGTCCACCCTCGTGCCCTACGGCACCCCGCTGGCAGGCATGGGCAACACCGCCGACCATGCCCGGGCGTTGCGTACCCAGGGGCCTGTGGTCCGCAACCTGCAGAAGGAGCCGGTGATGGGCGAGTTGCTGACCGGCGTGCAGATTCCGGTCCGCGTGGACGGGCGCATCCGCTACTTCCTGGGCGTGTGGCTGACCCCGGCCCGCTGGCAGCGTGTGCTGCAGACTGCCGGGGTTCCCCATGAGGGCGTGGTCAGCCTCTTCGACGGCCAGCACCATATCGTGGCACGCAGCCGCAACCCCGGGCAGTACTTCGGCCAGCCCTTGCCCGAAGGCACGGTCCAGCGCATCAACGAAGCACCCAGCGGCATCCAGCGCATCAGCCTGCCCGACCGCGATGCCACCTACGTCGCCTGGCAGCGCATGACCCCGCACGACTGGGGCGTGAGCGTGGAGATCCCTGCCGCACCGGTGGAGTCGGCGCGCATCCAGGGGCTGATCGCCGCCAGCGCCGGCGCCCTGCTGTCCCTGGCCACCGGCATCTTCCTGGCCTGGCTGGTCGGCCGGCACGTCACCGTCCCGCTGCGTCAGCTGGCCCGCGCCGGCGCCTCCGGCATCACCGGCTCCGTGCCCATCACGGAGATCGCCCATTTGCGCGACGCCCTCAAGTCGCTGGAGGGTGAGCGCCAGCTGGCCGTGGACCGGCTGCGCGCCACCGCCGATGAGCTGCAGGTGGTGTTCTCCACCACCCCCGTCGGGCTGGCCATCGCGCAGGACCGCCACAGCAGCAGCGTGCTGCGCAACCCGGCCCTGCTGTCCATGTTCGGGGCCACGCCACAAGCTCCGCAAGGTACGGCCACGGTGCTGTGCGACGGCCGCACGCTCAGCCTCGACGAGCAACCCCTGCAGCGCTGCGCCCGGCTGGGCATTCCGATCGACAACCTGGAGTTGACGGTGGTCCATCCCGACGGCCAGACCCTGAAGGTGCTGGCCCACGCCCTGCCGCTGACCCACGCAGGCGGCCAGTTGCGCGGCGCCGTCGCCGGCTTCGTCGACGTCACGCAGCGCGTGGAGGCCCAGAACCGGATCATCCAGGCGGAACAGCGCCTGCGCGAGAGCCGGCAGATGGTCGAGCTGGCCCAGCAGGCGGGCAAGGTGGGCTTCTTCGACTACCACTTCGAGGAGCGCATGGTGCGCGGCACCGCCGGGCTGGCGCAGCTGCTGGGCATGCCCGCCCAGGCCTTCGAGCTGCCCTGGGGGCAGTGGATGATGTGCCTCGACCCCCGCGATACGGAGGCGGTGCAGGCGGCGATCGACGCGGGCGGCCGGGAGGGCACCAGCGAGATCCGCTTCGAGTTCCGCAGCCGCGAGCGGGGCGAGGACGTGCCGCGCTGGTTCGCGAGCCGCTGCACCCTGATGCTCGGCGCCAACAACGAGCCGGTGCACCTGATCGGCGTGGTGCTGGACATCACCGAGCAGAAGTTCGCCGAGCGCGACCGGGCGGAGTTCCTGGCCGAGCAGCAGAAGGCGCGCCGCGCCGCCGAGGACGCCAACCGCGCCAAGGATGAATTCCTGGCCATGCTGGGCCACGAGCTGCGCAACCCGCTGGGTGCCATCTCGGCCGCCGCGGAGGTGATGAGCCGCGCGCCAGCGCCCGAGCTGGCCGACCGCGCCCGCACCATCATCCAGCACCAGACCCGCCACCTTGCCCACCTGATGGAAGACCTGCTGGACGTGACGCGCGTCATCTCCGGCAAGATCACCCTCGCGCGCCAGCCCTACGACCTGCAGCGCTGCGTGGACAGCGTGGTGAACACGATGCAGCTGGCCAACCAGTTGCATCAACACACCCTGGAGCTCGACCTGCAGCCGGCCTGGGTGCAGGTGGACGTCACGCGCGCCGAGCAGATCATCAACAACCTGCTCACCAATGCCCTCAAGTACACCCCGCAGGGCGGCACCATCAAGCTGTCCACCTGGCGCGACGGGCCGATGGGGGTGCTGCGGGTGCAGGACGACGGCATGGGCATGTCGCCGGCCCTGGTGTCGACCGTGTTCGACCTGTTCGTCCAGGGCGAGCGCAGCCTCGACCGGCGCCAGGGGGGACTGGGCGTCGGCCTGACCCTGGTGCGCCGCCTGGCCGAGCTGCATGGCGGCTTCGCCTCGGCCGAGAGCCCGGGACCGGGCCAGGGGAGCTGCTTCACGGTCTACCTGCCCGGGGCGGTGCCTCCCACCGAATCCCTCCCCGCCCCGGCGCCCCCGGTGTACCCGGCGCGCACCCACCGCCACATCGTCATCGTGGAAGACAACGCCGACGCCCGGGAGGCCCTGCGGGTGGTCCTGCAGATGGACGGCTACGAGGTGGAGACCGCCGAGGAGGGGGTGGCCGGGCTGGCGCTGATCCTGCGCACCCGCCCCGATGCGGCCTTGATCGACATCGGCCTGCCCGGCCTCAACGGCCTGGAGATCGCCACCCGGCTGCGCCAGGCAGGGCTGACACTGCGCCTGGTGGCGGTGTCGGGCTATGGCCAGGCCGCGGACGTGGCGCAGGCCCTGGCCGCCGGCTTCGACAGCCACGTCATCAAGCCCATCGATCCGCTGATCCTGGCGCAACGCCTGGGCAGTGTTTCGTCGCAAGAGGTGGCCGTGATGTAGCGGCTTCGCCCCGCGCCGCGGCCACGTGGCGCCGGCCGGGGAGGGACGGATCTGCCCCCTCTTCGGTCCTACAGCGTCTTCCCGCACGCGCCATCGGCCTGCGGCGACGTCAAGTCGGCTTGCGCGCCTACTTCACAGGGCCTGAAATGGCGTCATGATGTGCGTCTTGGCACAACCTAGTTCGCCCTGTGCAGCAAGCGAAAGTTTTCTGCATTGTCTCGACTTGCATGCGGGCGCCCCACCCGGGCGCGCAGGGCATTTTTGACTGACTGACGCTGGCTCAGAAGGAACAATCCCCATGCCTCATGCTTTGGTGGTAGATGACGAACCCGATGCTTCGGAAATGCTGGCGGCCCTGATCGCGGGCCACGGTTTCACGGTGGCCACCGCCGGATCGCTGCAGGACGCACGGCGCCAGATGGCGCTGCAGGAACCCGACATCGTTCTGCTGGACCTGCAGCTGCCCGACGGCAATGGCATGCAGCTACTGCAGGACCCGAATGTGCTGAACAACGCCGAGGTGGTGCTGATCACCGGCCACGCCAGCCTGGAGAGCTCGATCCAGGCGCTGCGCATGGGCGCGGCCGACTACCTCGTCAAGCCGGTCAATTTCAAGCAGCTGCAGGGCATCCTGTCGCGCGTGACCAAGCCCTCCACGCTCAAGGCCGAGGCCGCCGACCTGCAGCAGGGCCTGGAGGCCGAGGGCCACTTCGGCCAGCTGTGGGGCCAGTCCAAGCCGATGCGCCACGTCTACGAGCAGATCCTGCGCGTGTCGGGCACGGCGGTCACGGTGTTCATCACCGGCGAGAGCGGCACCGGCAAGGAGGTGGTGGCCCGCACCGTGCACGACCTGAGCCGGCGCCGCAACCGGCCCTTCCTGGGCGTGAACTGCGGCGCCATCTCGCCCCAGCTGATCGAGAGCGAGATCTTCGGCCACGAGAAAGGCAGCTTCACCGGCGCCGAACGCCAGCACCAGGGCTTCTTCGAGCGGGCCAGCGGCGGCACGCTGTTCCTGGACGAGATCACCGAGATGCCGCTGGAGCTGCAGGTTAAGCTGCTGCGCGTGCTGGAGACCGGCACGTTCATGCGGGTGGGCTCGACGCAGGTGCAGGAGGCCGACGTGCGCCTGATCGCGGCCACCAACCGCCCGCCGATGCAGGCGGTGCAGGCCGGCCGGCTGCGGGAAGACCTGCTGTACCGGCTGAACGTGTTCCCCATCTCCCTGCCGCCGCTGCGCGAGCGGGCCGAGGACGTGCCGCTCATCGCCCAGCACTTCCTGCGCGAGATCTCGAGCCGCGAGGGGGTGAACAAGCGCTATGCGCCCGAGGCGCTGGAGCGGCTCAAGGCCTACCGCTGGCCCGGCAACGTGCGCGAGCTGCGCAACGTGGTCTACCGGGGCTATGTGATGGCGCGCGGCGACCTCATCACCGACGAGTGCCTGCCCTCGCACCCGGACGAGCCGCTGGCGGGGCTGAACGGCGCGCCGGTGCTGTCGTTCCGGGTGGGGACCTCGCTGGCCGAGATCGAGCGGCAGGTCACCCTGGCCACCCTGGAGCACCTGGGCCGGCACAAGGAGAAGACGGCCGCCACTCTGGGCGTGAGCCTGAAGACGCTCTACAACCGGATGAAGGAGTACGCCACCGTGCCCGACCAGCCGGCGGACCACCCGGGCCCCTGATTTGCCGGCGCGCCTTGGAAGCCACTGTCCCCGCCGACACCCATGAGCACCCACATCGAACACGACTCCTTCGGCGACATCGAGGTCGACGACGCCGCCCTGTGGGGTGCGCAGACCCAGCGCAGCCTGCAGCACTTCGACATCTCGACCGAGCGGCTGCCGCCGGAGTTCATCCGCGCGCTGGCCCTGGTGAAGGCCTGCTGCGCCCGCGCCAACGTGCAGCTCGGCCTGCTGCCCGCCGAGGTCGGCGAGGCGATCCATGCCAGCGCCCTGGAGGTGGTGCAGGGCGGGCATGCCGCGCAGTTTCCGCTGCGGGTGTGGCAGACCGGCTCGGGCACCCAGTCCAACATGAACATGAACGAGGTGCTGGCGCACCTGGCCTCGCGCCGGCTCGGCGGCCTGAAGGTCCACCCCAACGACCATGTCAACCTGGGCCAGTCCTCCAACGACATTTTTCCCACCGCCCTGCACGTGGCCACAGCGCAGGCCGTGCACACCCGGCTCCAGCCCGCATTGCGGGAGCTGCGCCAGGCCTTCGGCGCCAAGGCCCTGGCCTTCCATGACCTCGTCAAGGTCGGGCGCACCCACCTGCAGGATGCCGTGCCGCTCACGCTGGGCCAAGAGATCTCCGCCTACGTCAGCGCCCTGGAGCAGGCCGAGCGCCACCTGGAGGCCGTGCTGCCGATGGTGCACGAGCTGGCGGTGGGCGGCACGGCGGTGGGCACGGGGCTGAACACCCATCCGGAATTCGGTGGACGGGTGTGCGCCGAACTGAGCGTGCGCCTGGACCTGCCCTTGCGCCAGGCCGGCAACCTGTTCGCGGCGCTGGCAACGCACGATCCTCTGGTGCAGCTCCACGGTAGCCTCAACACCCTGGCAACCACGCTGATGAAAATCGCCAACGACGTGCGCTGGCTGGCCAGCGGCCCCCGCTGCGGCCTGGGCGAACTGGTGCTGCCGGCCAACGAGCCGGGCAGCTCGATCATGCCCGGCAAGGTCAACCCGACACAGTGCGAAGCGCTGGCCATGGTCTGCGCCCAGGTGATGGGCAACCACGTTGCCATGACCGTGGCGGGGGCTGGGGGGCAGCTCCAGCTCAACACCTACAAGCCCCTGATCGCCCACAACCTGCTGCAGTCGATCCGCCTGCTGGGCGACGCCATGCGCAGCTTCACCCAGCACTGCATCGAAGGCCTGCAGGCCGACGCAGCGCGCCTGGGCGAGCTGCTGTCGCGCTCCCTGATGCTGGCAACGGCACTGGCCCCGCACATCGGCTACGACCGCACCGCCCGCATCGCGATGCGGGCCCACCGCGAAGGCCTCACCCTGCGCGCTGCCAGTCTCCGAGAGGGGGTGCAGGCTGATGACTTTGACCGTTGGGTTCAACCGGGCGCCATGCTCGCACCATCAGCCGGTTCGGCGGAAAGTGGTGCCCGTGCGGGCGGGCGGGCGGGGGCGGACGCCGGTCGGGCGTGAAACCCGTGACAGGCCGCGACGGCATGGGCGGCTCGTGCACCGGAGGGATGCCTGTCGGGGGCATGGGATCCTCGATCTCGGGATCGGGAACGTCGGGGCCGACCGGTGGCGGGTTGCCCCAGGGCGCCGGGTCGGGGGCAGGAATGGCCGGGTAGCCCTCCCCCAGAACGAACTGCTCGACGCCCAGGCGGCGCCGCTGCGCATCGGGGTCCCCCACCGCCGGGTCGCTGCGCGACCGGGCGGCGAGCCTCTCGGCACATGAAGACGACAAAGACATCCACAGCAATGGCGACAGCAGTCTGCTCATGACATCAGGTCCTCTACCGTGAAACGGTTGTACTTGTTGGCGAATCGGGCGGCGAAGCGGTGGCCGACCTCGGCGATGATGGCTTCGGTGCGCTCGTCGGGGGCCGGTACCACCAGCCAGCCGCAACCGCCTTCGGCCAGCACCTGGTAGCGCCGCATCCACGAACTCTCGGTGCCGAACTCCGAAAAACCGCTGGCATTGGCCAGCCATTCTTCGAGCTGTTCGGCCATCTCGGCAGCCGGCACCTGCAGCACCGACGAGATGCCTTCGGCCTGCAGAGCCATGGCCATGCGGCCGGCGGTGGCATCGTCCTCCAGGGCAACGATGACCTGGCCCACCGGCTTGAGGGCCCCGAACGACAGGGGCAGACGCGACACTTCCTGCATCGACATGGTGGCTGGCGTATCCATGACCTAACTCCTGTTGAGTGGGGGTGCGTCATGCGGGCAAATTTCGCACCCGCCCGGTGTGCCCCAGGAAACATCAATGCGGTAGGGTTTTCGGTCGTTTTTGCCGGGCGTACACCTGGTTCATCACGGGGCCTGTCCCCGTGTCCGGACGCCGCTGGTCGGCATCCTGGAAGGCCTCTTTCGTCGGGGTGGCTGATTGCGCCGCGGCACGGTCGTGGTGCTGGCTGTCGGCCGATTCGTCGCGCTCGTGCGGCAGGCGCGGAACCTCGCCGCCGGACTGCTCGGGCGTGGTACGGCCCGAAGCCTCGGTGGCGCTGCGCCCCGCGGCCGACGAGGTGGAGGCGGGAGGTGTCGAGGGGGAAGCCTTGCGCATGGGGAACTCCTTGGTGCTCTGCGTGGGTCTGCGGGTGGTCCAGGGTCAGAACCAGATGGCGCGGGTCTCGCGCTCGAAATGCCGGTGCTCGGCCAGGGCCGTGAGGAAGCGGGTCGACGCCAACTCGGCCACGTCGCTGGGCAGGGGGTCGCCATCCAGGGCAAGCACCACGCCCGGGTCGGGAACACCGTCAGGCCATTCGGGGTTGATGCCCAGGATCTCCAGCAAGACCTTGGCCCGGCCGAGCGCCAGGATGGGCTTGGCATGGCGGTACTGGTCGCGGATGAACTCCATCGCCGCGCCGGCGCTGGCCAGCACCGGTTGCGCCGCATCGCCGTCAGGCAGCACGAGCGCATCCCACAGCGCGCTGGGCGCCGCGGCGAAGGTGGTGGCCACCGGCAGCGGCAGGGCCCCTCCCGCTGGCCGTACCGTGCCCAGCCGCTCGCCAACGAGACACGGCACCGCGCCCGCCTCGGCGAGGACGGCATGCACGGCCAGCAGGCTCTCGGCACGGACCCCGTCGGCCACCAGCAGCGCCACCCGGCGTGTACGCACGCCCTGGCTGCCGCCGTGGGCGAACAGGGACAGCGCGGGCGAGGCCGTGGGCGGCGCCTCGTCCAGCATGTCCGGCAGGTTGGCAGCCAAAGGGCGCAGCGGCGCGGGGGCCGCCATGCCGAGGCCCGCCGCCACGTCGCGCACCAGGTCCTCGTCCACCCGTGCCAGCAGCGACAGCACGCGCGCCCGCACCTCCGGGGTCCGTACCCGCGTCAGCTCGAAACGGAAGGCCTGCTTGATGTGGTGCTGCTCGACCGCTGTCTGGCTGCGCCAGAACAGCCGCGCCTGGGCGAAGTGCTCGGCAAAGCGCTCGGGCTTGGCACGCAACTTGTGGCCCTCCACGGCCGCTGGGAAGGCGCGGAACCCGCGGTGCGCCGGTCCCGCCGGGAAGGGGCAGCCGCCGCCCAGCGAGTTCGGCTCGTATGCCACGCAGCCGTGCTGCATGCTCTGCCGGTGCATGCCATCGCGCTGGTTGTTGTGCACCGGCACGCGCGGGGCATTAACGGGGATCTCGTGGAAATTGGGCCCACCCAGGCGCTTGAGCTGCGTGTCCAGGTAGGCGTGGATGCGCCCGTGCAGCAGCGGGTCGTCGCTGAAGTCGATGCCGGGGATCACATGGGCGGCGCAGAACGCGACCTGCTCGGTCTCGGCAAAGAAGTTGGTGGGGTTGCGGTCGAGCACCAGGCGGCCCACGCGCCGCAGCGGCACGAGTTCCTCGGGTACCAGCTTGGTGGGATCGAGCACGTCGAAGGCAAAGCGCTCGGCCTCCTCCTCGGAGAAGACCTGGACGCCCAGCTCCCACTGCGGGTGATCGCCCGACTTGATGGCCTCCCAGAGGTCGCGGCGATGGAAGTCGGGATCGGCCGAGGCCAGCTTGAGCGCCTCGTCCCAGGTCAGCGAGTGGGTGCCGGCCAGGGGGGTCCAGTGGAACTTGCACAGCACCGATGCGCCCGCCGCGTTGACCAGGCGGAAGGTGTGCACGCCGAAGCCCTGCATCATGCGGTAGCTGCGCGG
>CBINPE010000098.1:0-19122 GCA_966252435.1 uncultured Burkholderiales bacterium
GAGTAGCTGTGGTGGTAGTAGCCGCCCCCGTTCGCGCAGGAGCCCATCGAGATCACGTAGCGTGGCTCGGCCATCTGGTCGTACACCTTGCGCAGCGCGGGGGCCATCTTGTTGGTCAGGGTGCCAGCCACGATCATCAGGTCGGCCTGCCGGGGGCTGGCGCGAGGGATGATGCCGAAGCGGTCGAGGTCATAGCGGGCGGCTGCGGCGTGGATCATCTCCACGTCGCAGCACGCCAGGCCGAAGGTCAGGAACCACAGGCTGTCGCTGCGCACGGCCTGGACGAGTGTGTCCAGGCGGGTCAGCATGTAGCCGTCGCGTTCCAGCGAAGGTGAGGAAGCGGCGAGGTCGGAAGAGGTCATGCCCGCCATGGTGGCCAAGCGGGATGTCGCCGTCTTGTACGGAAGCGACATCGCCGCCTGCGAGAGCACGCTAGAGACTGCGCACCAGCTCCATCGCCTGCTCGATGCGGTCGACCACATGCAGGGTCAACCCCTCGATCGGCTTCTTGGGTGCGTTGGCACGCGGCACCACGGCCACGCCAAAGCCCAGCTTGGCGGCTTCCTTCAAACGCTCCTGGCCGCGCGGCGCGGGCCGGATCTCGCCTGCCAGGCCGACTTCGCCGAAGGCGATGAAGCCGCGCGGCAGGGCGCGTCCACGCAGGCTGCTGTGGATCGACAGCATCACCGCCAGGTCGGCCGCCGGCTCGCTGATGCGCACGCCACCCACCGCGTTGACGAACACGTCCTGGTCCATGCAGGCCACACCGGCGTGGCGGTGCAGCACCGCCAGCATCATGGCCAGCCGGTCGCGGTCCAGGCCGACGCTCAGCCGGCGCGGGCTGGGCCCGCCGCTGTCCACCAGCGCCTGGATCTCCACCAGCAGCGGCCGCGTGCCCTCCAGCGTGACCAGCACGCACGAGCCGGGCACGGGCTGGTCGTGGGTCGACAGGAAGATCGCGCTCGGGTTGGTAACCCCCTTGAGGCCCTTCTCCGTCATGGCGAACACGCCGATCTCGTTGACCGCCCCGAAGCGGTTCTTGATGGCGCGCACCAGGCGGAAGCTGCTGTGCGTGTCGCCCTCGAAGTACAGCACCGTGTCGACCATGTGCTCGAGCACACGCGGGCCGGCCAGCGCGCCTTCCTTGGTGACGTGGCCCACCAGCACGATGCTCACGCCTTGGCTCTTGGCGATGCGCGTGAGCTGGGCCGCGCACTCGCGCACCTGTGCCACCGAGCCGGGCGCCGAGGTGAGCTGATCGCTGTAGAGCGTCTGGATGGAGTCGATCACGCACACCGCCGGCTGCTCGGCGGACAGGGTGGCGGCGATCTTCTCCAGCTGGATTTCGGCCACCACCCGCACCTTGGAGTCGTGCAGGCCGAGCCGGTGCGCGCGCAACGCCACCTGCGCGCCCGACTCCTCACCGGTGACGTACAGCACCCGGACCTGGCGCGACAGCGCGTCCAGCGCCTGCAGCAGCAGGGTCGACTTGCCGATGCCCGGGTCGCCGCCGATCAGCACCACCCCGCCCTCCACCATGCCGCCACCGAGCACGCGGTCGAGTTCCTCCAGACCGGTGGGCCGGCGGTCGACGTCGGTCGCCTCAATCTCGCTGAGCGTGGTCACGGGCTGCGCCCCCGCGAGCGACTGGAAGCGGTGCTTCGAGGGTCCTTCGGCGACGGATTCCACGAGCGTGTTCCAGGCGCCGCAGCTGGGGCACTTGCCCAGCCACTTGGGGCTGGTGCCGCCGCATTCGGTGCAGGTGTAGAGGGTCTTGTCCTTGGCCATGGTCGGAATGAGATTGCTGGGTGAAGCGAGGATTGGTGGGAGGCAAGCGGCTGGAAAACCCGCCGCGGCGCTGTGCGATGCGCCGGCGCAGGGCCATGCGGCAGTATGCCGCCCGCCCTCAGATCACCTTGCCGCGCAAGGCCTTGACTTCGCCGCGCCGCGCCTTGCTCACCAGCCGGCGCTCGCGCGCGGCCCTGCCCGGGCGGGTGGGCCGTCGCACCACCGGCGCGGGCGCCGCCTCGTCGATCAGGGCCTGCAGGCGGCGCAGTCCGTCGTCGCGGTTGAGGTCCTGGCTGCGGTGGCGCTGCGCCTTGATCACCAGCACCCCTTCCCCGCTGATGCGCTGGTCGCGCCGCGCCAGCAGGCGCTCCTTCACGTCCTGCGGCAGCGAGGAGGCGCGAATGTCGAAGCGCAGCTGCACCGCGCTGGCCACCTTGTTGACGTTCTGCCCGCCCGGCCCTTGGGCACGCACCGCGGTGAAGCTCACCTCGTCGGGATTCAGCCGCACCATGGCAGAAGCCGCGCTTCGGCCACCGCCTTCGCGGCAGCCATTCGGAAAACTGATACCACCCTCCTGCAACGCAATGGTTGCGCGCCAACACGACGCCTACACTGCCCTCGCACCCTCCCGTTGTCACCCGCCTTGCCAGGAGCCCCGCCATGAAGACCTTGCGCACCATGTTGTCGTCGATGGAACGACGGACGCCCACGCTGCTGTGCGTGGCGCTGACCCTGGCCATGGCCGCGGGCTCGCCGGCGCTGGCCGCCCCTGACGCGCTGGCGCGCATCCAGGCGCGTGGCCGCGTCGTCATAGCGCACCGGGAGGCATCGATCCCGCTGTCCTACGTGGTCGACGGCAAGCCCATGGGCTACAGCGTGGACGTGTGCCACAAGATCGTCGAGGCCCTGGCGCGCCACCTCAAGGTGCGCGATCTGAAGGTGGATTACCTGCAGGTCACTTCCAGCAACCGCTTCGAGGTGCTGGAGACCGGCCAGGCCGACCTGGAGTGCGGCTCGACCACCAACACGGCCGCGCGGCGCGAGCGCGTGGCGTTTACGATCCCCCATTTCATCGCCGCCTCGCGCATCCTCGTGCTCAGCCGCAAGCCCTACGAGCGCATCGAGGACCTGAACGGCATGGCCGTGGCGTCCACCGCCGGCACCACGAACATCGACTCCCTGGCGAACGAGGCGCGCATCAAGACCATCAGCATCCAGGTGAAGCCCGCCAAGGACCACGCCGAGGGCTTCGCGTGGGTGCAATCTGGCCAGGTGGAAGGCTTCGCGATGGACGACGTGCTGCTGTACGGCTTGCGCGCGAGCGCCGCCCGGCCGCAGGATTTCAAGGTCATCGGCAAGCCCATCACCATCGAGCCCTACGCCGTGGCCTTCGGACGCGACGACACCGCCTTCAAGGCGGTGGTCGACGCCGAGCTGCGGCGTCTCATCGCCTCGAAGGAACTGCACCGCCTCTACGACAAGTGGTTCAACCAGCCGATCCCGCCCAAGGGCATCAACCTGGAGATGCGCATGCCCTCGTTGCTGGTCGACTCCTTCAAGTACCCGAGCGACTTCGTGCCGAATTGAGCCCGGGCGCACGCGCGGGCCGAAGGGGGCGGACTGCTCGGTCCGAAGGCACGGGTGGGCGCCCCCCGCGGGGCCGCGTGGTCTCACCGCGACACACCCCCGGCCGCATCCACCACGGCCACCGGCACCCGTGCGGCCAGGGCACACATCAGCTCGTAACCCACCGTGCCGGCAGCCCGCGCCACCTCGTCGATCGGCAGCACCGTGCCGCCCGGCCCGCAGCCCCACAGCGTGACTTCGCTGCCGGGCCCCGCCGCGGGCACCGGGGTCAGGTCGACCGTGAGCATGTCCATCGACACCCGCCCCACCAGGCGTGTGCGCACCCCGTCCACCAGCACCGGGGTGCCACTGGGCGCGCTGCGCGGGTAGCCGTCCGCATAGCCGCAGGCCACCACGCCGATGCGCATGGGCTGCTCGGCCACGAAGGTGCCGCCATAGCCCACCCGCGCACCGGAGGCCAGGTCCTGCACGGCGATCAGTTCGCTGCGCAGGGTCTGCCCTGGACGCAGCCCCCACTCGACCGCGCTGTGCGCGGGGAAGTCGGGCGCCGAACCGTACAGCATGATGCCGGGCCGGATCCAGTCCCCCCGCACCCCGGCGTCTTCACCCGCGAATCGCAAAGCTGCGGCACTGTTGCAGAGTGAGCGCTCACCCGGCAAATCTTGCGTGACGACCTCGAACACGGCGCGCTGGGCCCCCACGGCGCTGGGATGGCCAAGACCCTCTGCGCCCGGCACGTCGGCCTCGGCGAAATGGGTCATCAGGGTGACGCGGTCGACCTGGGTCAGTCCGCTCAGCCGCAGCCAGGCCGAGCGGAAGGCGGCGGGGCTGAAGCCCAGGCGGTTCATGCCACTGTTCATCTTCAGGAACACATGGTGCGGCCAGGTTGTCTTGTGGGCGGCCAGCCAGTCGATCTGCGCCTCGCAGTGCACGGTGTGCCACAGCCCCAGGCGCGAACACACTTCGAGGTCGCGCGGCTCGAAGCAGCCCTCCAGCAGCAGAACCGGCCCTCTCCAGCCGAGTGAGCGCACACGTTGGGCCTCGTCCAGATCCAGCAGGGCGAAGCCGTCGGCCCCTTGCAGCCCTGCGTAGGCACGCTCGATGCCATGGCCATAGGCGTTGGCCTTGACCACCGCCCAGCACTGCGCATCGGGACTGCTGCGGCGGGCGCGGGCCAGGTTGTGGGCCAGCGCATCAGGATGGATCAGGGCTTGGATGGGGCGGGGCATGGTCTCGGACGTCGTGCGGCGATTGTGCCAGCCGTCCCCTGCCTGCCCTTTCGGGCGGCCCCTCTTTCTCATCAAGACCCGGAACTTTCATGAGCCCCGGCTGTCTGCCCTTGCCTCATGCCCCGATCTGGACGAGACATGCGAAGTGTCTGCCAACTTCGTTCATTTCGGGGGGAACGGACGCAGGCCGGCGTGCTGCGTCAAAGCATCAGCCCCGGATGGGGGGCGTGCTATAACCCGCGCCGCAGAAGGAGCTATCGGAACGCTGTCGGAAACAGGTTGGCGCGGTGCCAACAGCACCGGCGAGTTGATCCCGCGAATCGACGTCGAATGAAAAAAGGGTTCTTCATCATCATGTCGGCGCAGTTTTTCAGCTCGCTGGCCGACAACGCATTGTTCGTGGCGGCCGTCGAGCTGCTCAAAAACTCCGGCGCCGCCCCGTGGCAGGAAGCCGCGCTGGTTCCCATGTTCGCGCTGTTCTACGTGGTGCTGGCCCCTTTCGTCGGGCCTTTCGCCGACGCCTTCCCCAAGGGCAAGGTGATGTTCATCTCGAACCTCATCAAGGTGGCGGGCTGCCTGATGATGCTGCTGGGCTCCCACCCGCTGCTGGCCTATGCCATTGTGGGCCTTGGCGCAGCGGCCTACTCACCTGCCAAGTACGGCATCCTGACGGAACTGCTGCCCAACTCGCAGCTGGTCAAGGCCAACGGCTGGATCGAGGGATTGACGATCGCCTCGATCATCCTGGGCGTGTTGCTGGGGGGGCAGCTCCTGGGGCAGGCCGTCTCCAGCCACCTGCTGGCCCTGGACTTCCCGGGCCTGGACACCTCGATCGACACCGCACCGGAAGCCGCCGTGACAGCGCTGATGTCGCTGTACGTGGTGGCGGCCCTGTTCAACCTGGGCATCCCCCGCACGGACGCCCCGCTGCAGCCGATCACCTTCGGCCCCTGGAGCCTGATCACCGATTTCTCGCGCTGCAACCTGCTGCTGTGGCGTGACAAGCTGGGCCAGATCTCGCTGGCCACCACCACCCTGTTCTGGGGCGCCTCGGGCAACATGCGCTACATCGTGCTGGCCTGGGCCGCGGCCGCCCTGGCCTACGACACCACCAAGGCCTCGGCCCTGGTGGGGGTGGTGGCCATCGGCACGGCCGCCGGGGCGGTGCTGGCCTCGGTGCGCATGCGGCTGGACCAGGCCACCCGCGTGATCCCCCTGGCCATCCTCATGGGCCTGGCGGTGATGCTGATGAACTTCATCACCCAGCTCGGCGTGGCCATCCCCTTCCTGGTGGCCCTGGGGGCCATCGGCGGCTTCCTGGTGGTGCCGATGAACGCGCTGCTGCAGCACCGCGGCCACAACCTGATGGGTGCGGGCCGCTCCATCGCCGTGCAGAACTTCAACGAGCAGGCCTGCATCCTGGGGATGGGCGCCTTCTACACCGGGGTCACCCGCTTCGGCCTGACCGCCTTTCAGTCCATCACCATCTTCGGCGTGGTGGTGGCAGGCACCTCCTGGCTGATCCGGCGCTGGCACCAGCGCAACTGCGTGGTGCACCGCGAGGAAGTCGATCGGCTGCTGGCGATCGCCCGCAGCGACGCCCAGCAGCACGCCCAGCACGCGCATCCGCCCAAGTGAAGGCGGCAAGCGGCATGCGGCCCGCCCTGAGGGCGCGCGGGCTGCCCGCGCTGGCGTTGATGTTCAATGCGCTGGCCTGGGGCATCTCGTGGTGGCCCCTGCGCCAACTGGAAGGCCTGGGCCTGCACCCCTTGTGGACCACCGCAGCGGTGTTCGGCAGCGCGGCCGTGCTGATCGCCTGCCTGCGGCCGCGCGCCCTGCGCCAGGTGCTGGGCCAGCCCCAGCTCTGGACCATCGCGCTGGCCGCGGGCGCCACCAACGCCGCCTTCAACTGGGCGGTGACGATCGGCGACGTGGTGCGGGTGGTGCTGCTGTTCTACCTGATGCCGCTGTGGACGGTCCTGCTGGCGCGCTGGCTGCTGCACGAGCCCTTCAGCGGTGCCATCCTGCTGCGTGTCGCCCTGGCGCTCGGCGGCGCGGTCGCCGTGCTGTGGCCGGCGAGCGGAGCCGGACTGCCGCTGCCACTGCCGCAGTCGCTGCCGGACCTGCTGGGCGTGGCCGGCGGCTTCTTCTTCGCGCTCAACAACGTGCTGCTGCGCCGCGAGGCGGCCCGCGAGGACAGCAGCCGGGCGTTGGCGATGTTCCTCGGCGGCGGCCTGGTCGCCGCCGGCGCGGCGGCCCTGCTGTCGGCCACGCAGGGCGTGGCGTGGCCCCCGGCGCCGGCCTGGCCCTGGGTGGGCGGCGTGCTGGCCCTGACGCTGCTGTTCCTGATGAGCAATTTCTCGCTCCAGTACGGCGCCTCGAATCTGCCCGCCAACGTCACGGCCATCATCATGATGAGCGAGGTTTTGTTCGCCACAATGTCGTCGGTGTGGCTCGCGTCGGCGGTGCTGACTGCGCAGGTGCTGTGGGGCGGCGGCATGATCCTGCTGGCCGCGTTGCTGGCATTGCGGCCCGAGAAGCACCGTCCGTCCACTCACAACGAGGAGAACCGCATGACCGCCACGACCACGTCCACGTCCCCCCTCGACGACTTCGCCGTGCAGTCCATCACCGGCGAGCCGTTTCCCCTGGCCGAGCAGCGCGGCAAGGTGCTGCTGATCGTCAACACCGCCAGCGCCTGTGGCTTCACGCCCCAGTTCGCCGGCCTGCAGCAGCTCTGGGAACGCTACCGCACACGCGGCCTGGTGGTGCTGGGCTTCCCGAGCAACGAGTTCGGCGGGCAGGACCCCGGCAACGACAGCGAGATCGCCTCGTTCTGCAAGATCAACTACGGGGTGAGCTTCCCGATGATGAGCAAGGTGCAGGTCAACGGCAGCCACGCCCACCCGCTGTGGCAATGGCTGACCCGCGAGGCCCCAGGGCTGCTGGGAACGCGCGCCGTCAAATGGAACTTCACCAAGTTCCTGGTTGGCCGCGACGGCCGGGTCCTCAAGCGCTACGCGCCCACCGACACGCCGGAATCCCTGGCCGCCGACATCGAGACCGCCCTGGCGGCCTGAGCAGGCTCGCCGCCCTCCCCTACTTCCCTTCCCCTCCTTCTTCATTCAAAGCCTTACCACCATGTTCGAGCACATTGATGCCTACCCCGGCGATCCCATCCTGACCCTCAACGAATCTTTCGGCCAGGATCCACGCCCCGGCAAGATCAACCTTTCGATCGGCATCTACTTCGACGACGAGGGCCGGCTGCCGGTGATGCGGGCCGTGCAGGAGGCCGAGGCGGGGCTGGCGGGTGAACTCGGGGCGCGGCCCTACCTGCCGATGGAGGGGCTGGCGGCCTACCGCGAGGCGGTGCAGGCCCTGCTTTGGGGCGCCTCGCACGAGGCCGTCACAAGCCGGCGCATCGCCACCCTCCAGACCATCGGCGGCTCGGGCGGCTTGAAGGTGGGCAGCGACTTCCTCAGGCGCTACTTCCCCGACAGCGCCGTGTGGGTGAGCGATCCCACCTGGGACAACCACCGCGCCATGTTCGAAGGGGCCGGCTTTGCCGTCCACACCTACCCGTATTACGACCCGCAGACCGGCGGCCTGCGCTTCGAGGCGATGCTGGGGGCGCTGCAGGCCCTGCCCGCGCGCAGCATCGTCCTGCTGCATGCCTGCTGCCACAACCCCACGGGGGTGGACCTGAGCGCCGCCCAGTGGGAGGCGCTGATCCCGGTGATCCAGTCGCGTGGCCTGATTCCCTACCTGGACATCGCCTACCAGGGCTTCGGCGATGGCCTGGACGAGGACGCCCATGCCGTGCGCGCCCTGACCCGGGCCGGCATCAGCTTCTTCTGCGCGAGTTCGTTCTCCAAGAGTTTCTCGCTGTACGGCGAGCGCTGCGGCGCCCTGAGCGTGGTGTGCCCCGACGCCACCCAGGCCGAGCGGGTGCTGGGCCAGCTCAAGGCCACGGTGCGCAAGAACTACAGCAGCCCCCCGACACACGGGGCACGGGTGGTGGCCCGTGTGCTGCAGACGCCCGCCCTGCGCAGCGCCTGGTCGGACGAGCTGGGCGCCATGCGCCAGCGCATCCAGGTCATGCGCCAGCGCCTGGCCACGCGCCTGGCCGAACTCCTGCCGGGGCACGACGTGAGCCGGTTCACCACCCAGCGCGGCATGTTCAGCTACACGGGCCTGAGCGAGGCCCAGGTCGACACCCTGCGCGAACGCCACGCCGTGTACCTGGTGCGCTCGGGCCGGATGTGCGTGGCCGGCCTGAACGCCCGCAACGTGGACAAGGTGGCCGAGGCCTTGGCCGCCGTCCTCGGCGCGCCGGCCTGAAGCCGCCTCGGGAGGAGTCGCCGGCGGCGAGGCCATCGCAACAGTCGGCGATTCCGTGGGTTTGTCACTGCTTTGACCCGCATTTCAGGGCACTGTCCCCCAGGGATGCGCAGTAAAGTCAGCCCTGTTGCTGTCCCTGGGTTCACCTCCATTTTCGCGGCCCTTTTCCCGTTCAATCAACGTGATCGACGCCCCAGACTCCTCGGGTCCCAATCCCGCTTCATCCAGCCTCGCTGCTCCCGGGGGAATGCCAGCCGGGACGATCGAAAGCCGGGTGGCCACACGCCGCAACGTGACCTGGAAGGCCCGCGTCATGCCCGCGCCCGGCAATGTGCTGGATGCCAAGACCGCGGACATCAGCAGTTCCGGCGTGGGGCTGATCTGCCATCATCCGCTGCCACCGCACAGCGTGGTGCAGCTGGCCCTGCAGGTTCCCCACCTCACCATCACCGGCAGCTTCACCGTGGTGACGGGCCGGGTGAAAGTGGCGTTCCAGGTCATGCGCGGCGGCGAGTACCGCGTCGGCGCGCAGTGGGTGGACATTTCCGACGCGTCCCGCACGCTGCTGACCTCCTGGGTCGAACGCCTGCCCGGCAAGCCCCTGGAGTAAATCCTCACCGTCGCGGCGACGGCGCAGTGGCCCGCGCTTGTCCCAGGACAAATGACGCGCTTCTCGGGACGTCGCACAATCGGGCACCGTCCACTTTCCCTTGCGTCCCATGGCCGACACCTCGCCCTTTGCCCCTTTCGTTCCCGGCTTCGACTTCCTGCAGGGCCTGGTCAGCAATGCGGGCGCCGCCCTGCCCGGCATCGGGCAGTGGGTGGCGCCGACCCTCAACCCCCAGGAACTGGAAAAGCGCATCGAGGAGTTGCGCACGATCCAGTTCTGGCTGGAGCAGAACGGTCGCATGGTGGGGGCCACCATCCAGGCCCTCGAAGTTCAGCGCATGACCCTGGCCACCCTGCAGACCATGAACGTGCAGATGGAAGACCTGCGCGACTCCCTGAAGATCAAGCCTCTCGTCACCCCCTCTTCACCGTCACCGTCGCCGTCGCCATCAGCCCCGACCGCTGCGCCTTCGGCGATGCGGTTCTTCGGCAGTCCGGCCGAGCCGGGCACCGCCTCGCCAGCCCCGTCATCCGCCGCCCCGAAAGGTGAGCCGGGAGACGCCAAGGCCCCGCATCCCGCGGCGCCACCGCCGGGCGTGGATCCCATGCAGTGGTGGGGCGCCCTCACCCAGCAGTTCACCCAGCTGGCAACGCAGGCCATGCAGCAAGGGGCCGCCGACGTCAGCAAGCACATGGCCACACTGAAGTCGGCCCAGGCCGCCGCCGCCCCTAAAGCCTCGGACACCGACACCGCCTCGCGCACCGCAGCGTCGCGGAGCACACCGGCCGGCAAGGCCGCCAAGGCCCCGCCCCGCGCCCGGCCCAAGGCCAAGGACGGCAAGGCCTGAGCGGGCGATGAGGTCATCCGGCGCGCGGTGGGCCACAGCATGAGGGAATTCCTCCACGCCCACGCCACCCATCCCGACTGGACGATGGCCCTGGCGCTGGTGGCCGCGCAGATCGATGCGCAGCGCGGCCGGCCTGGCAAGGTGCGCCAGCCCACGCTGGGCTGGCTCTACCTCACCGAGGCCTACGCCGACGATGCGGCCGAGTTGCTGCAGGCGGTGCAGCGCCAATGGCCGGGCGTGGCCTGGGTGGGCGGGGTGAGCCGGGGCGTGCTGGCCAGCGGGGTCGAGTACATCGACGAGCCCGCGCTGGTGCTGATGCTGAGCGACCTGCCACGCGCCGCCTTCCAGGTCTTCTCGGGACGCAGTCCCCTGCCGGCCACGCCGCGCGGCGCCTTCACGGCGGCCACGGCGCAGGTCCACGCCGACCCCGACACGGCCGACATCGACGAGCTGATCGTCGAGATGGCCGAGCGCACCACGACCAGCTACCTCTTCGGCGGTCTGATGCCCACACCGGGCGACGTGCCGGGCATGCACTTCGCCGATGGCGTCTTCTCGGGCGGCCTGTCGGGCGTGGCCTTTGGTGCGGGGGTGCCGCTGCTGTCCCGGGTGTCGCAGGGTTGCCAGCCGGTCGGTCCGGTGCGCGAGATCACCCAGGCCGAGCACAACCTGGTCTTCACCCTCGACGGCGAGCCGGCGCTGGACTGCCTGCTGGCGGATCTGGCGCTGCCCTCGATGCAGCAGCGCGACGCCCTGTTCCGGCTGCAGCACACGATGGCCGGCCTGACCTTGCCAGGCGACGATCCCTTGAGCCGCCCGGGCGCCTTCGGCATCGACACACGGGTTCGCGAGCTGATCGGCTTCGAACCGCTGCGACGCGGCGTGGCCTTGGGGGAAGACGTCGAAGCCGGCATGCACCTGACCTTCTGCAACCGCGACACCCAGGCTGCGCGGCGCGACCTGATGCGCATCTGCGCCGAGATCCGCGAGGAGCTGGACGCCAGCGAGCAGGCGATCGCAGGGGCGCTGTACGTGAGCTGCGTCGGCCGCGGCGGGCCTCACTTCGGCGCACCGCACGCCGAGATGGCGATCGTGCAGCATGCACTGGGCGAGGTGCCGCTGGTGGGCTTCTTCGCCGCAGGCGAGATCGCGCGGCAGCACCTGTACGGCTACACCGGGGTGTTGACAGTGTGGTGCCGCGGGGCGGCCTGAAGCCACCGCCGCGGCTCAGCGGGATTCACTTCCACCGATGCCGTAGCGTCGCAGCCGCACTGCGATCGCCGAGTGCGAGGTGCCCAGCCGCTCGGCCAGCTTGCGGCTGGACGGGTGGTGGGCGTACAGGCGCTGCAGCAGGGCCTTCTCGAAGGCGGCGACCGCCTCGTCCAAGGTGCCCACCTCGTCTGCGGCAGCGGCGGCAGGCAGCGGCCGGCCGGCGGGCGTCGCCCCGGCCAGCTCGAGGTCGGCCACGCCGATGACCGCGGCGTCGCTCATCGTGGCGGCGCGGAAGATCACGTTCTGCAGCTGTCGCACATTGCCCACCCAGGGGTTGCTCAGCAAGGCCGCGGCCGCCGCCGCGCTGAGGCGCGCCTTCGGCCTGCCGGTCTGCGCGCAGGCCCGCGCCAGGAACACCTCGGCCAGCGGCACGATGTCCTCGGAGCGGTCGCGCAGCGCAGGCACATGCAGCTGCAGCACGTCCAGGCGGAACAGCAGGTCCTGGCGGAAGCTGCCGGTGGCCACCATGTCCTCCAGCGCGCGGTGCGTGGCGCTGATCACGCGCACATCGGCCTTGAGCTCGCGATCACCCCCCACACGGCGGAAGCTGCCGTCGTTGAGGAACCGCAGCAGCTTGGCCTGCAGGTAGGGTGACAGCTCACCCACTTCGTCCAGGAACACGGTGCCGCCATCGCTCAACTCCAGCAGCCCGGGCCGCCCGCCGCGCGAGGCGCCGGTGAAGGCCCCCGGTGCGTAGCCGAAGAGTTCGCTCTCGGCCAGGCTCTCGGGCAATGCCGCGCAGTTCAGCGCGAAGAAAGGCTGGTCGCGGCGCCGGCTGCCGGCATGGCAGGCGTGCGCCACCAGCTCCTTGCCGGTGCCGGTCTCGCCGCGGATCAGCAGCGGCGCGTCCACCTGCGCCATGCGCGCCGCGCGCTGCTTCAGCTGCCGGATCGCGGACGAGTTGCCGAGGATGGCCTCGAAGCCGCCCGCGTTGTGGTTCTGCAGCGCACTCAGGCGTTCGCCGATGCGGTGCGGGGCATGGAAGGTCAGCACCGCGCCCGCCACCGGGCCGCTGGCCTCGTGCAGCGCCACCGCCTCCATCAGGAAGGATTCGCCGCCCAGCGGCACCTCGCTCACCGGCCGGCGCGTGCCGATGCCCACCGGCAGGTCCTGCCCCGTCAGGGCCTTCAGCGAACGCCCCAGCAGCTGATGCTCGGGCAGGCCGCTGGCGGCCACCGCGGCGGCGTTGGCCACCACCACCACGCCCTGGTCGTCGACCGCCAGCACCGGGTCTTCCTGCGAGGCCAGCAGCGCGTCCAGGTAGAGCCGCCGCCGAGCACCGGGCAGCATCGCCAGCGGCTCGACCGTCAGGACACCCACCACCTGCAGCAACTCCTTGCGCAGCTGGGCCAGCCCGGCGGCATCGAGGGCCGGGGCCTCCAGGTAGACATTCGGCGGCTCCACCTCGACCGCCGAGACATTCAGCGCACGCCGCGCCAGCTTGGCCAGGATCTCCTGGGCGATGCCGACCCGGTCGGCGAAGTGGACAACGATGCGCATGAAGGGGCCTGTCGTGATTTCGTGACAGTGTATCGATTTCAATGCAATCGTTTAACTCATTGATTTCAAGAGAGTTTTCCAGGAATCAGGTCTTTCCATGCATTCCATCGTATGGATTTCCATACAAAGACCTCTGCCCTCGCCGGAAAAATTGATGCAAGTCTTTGATTTCATTGGAATTCACTCCGTGGCACGGCCATTGCATTGCCCGCGGTGCCAGGCGTCCGGTGCCGGGCTCAACAGGAGTGATTCATGCGTGTTCTCGTGCTTGGCAGCGGTGTCATCGGCACCTCGGTGGCCTATTACCTGGCGCGGTCCGGCCATGAGGTGACGGTCGTTGACCGCCAGCCCGGACCCGCCCTTGAAACCAGCTTCGCCAACGCCGGCGAGGTGTCCCCCGGCTACTCGGCCCCCTGGGCCGGCCCCGGCGTGCCGCTGAAGGCCATCAAGTGGCTGCTGATGCACCACAGCCCGCTGGTCATCAAGCCCATGCTCGACAGCGCCATGTTGCGCTGGGGCGCGCAGATGCTGCGCAACTGCACCGAGGCGCGCTACCGGGTCAACAAGGCGCGCATGGTGCGGCTGGCCGAGTACAGCCGCGACTGCCTGCGCGAGCTGCGCAGCGAGACCGGCATCCAGTACGACGAGCGGTCCCAGGGCACGCTGCAACTGTTCCGCACGCAGAAGCAGCTGGATGGCATTGCCAAGGACACCGAGATCCTGCGGCAGTACGACGTGCCCTTCCAGGTGCTGGACCGCGCCGGCTACCTGGCCTATGAGCCGGCCCTGGCGGGCGTGCAGCACAAGTTCGTCGGCGCGCTGCGCCTGCCGGACGACGAGACCGGGGACTGCTTCAAGTTCACGCAGCGCCTGGCCGAGGTGGCCAAGACGATGGGGGTGCAGTTCCGCTTCGGCGTGGCCATCCAGGGCATTGACGTCGCGGCGGGTCGCATCAGCGGCGTGCGCACCTCCGAGGGCGTGCTCAAGGCCGACCGCTACGTGCTGGCGCTCGGCAGCTACTCGACACAGATGCTGGCGCCGCTGGGCGTGCGCATCCCGGTCTATCCGGTGAAGGGCTACTCGATCACCGTGCCCATCACCAATGCAGCGATGGCGCCCGAGTCGACCCTCATGGACGAGACCCACAAGGTCGCCGTGACGCGGCTGGGCGACCGCATCCGCGTCGGCGGCACGGCCGGGCTGTCGGGCTTCGACCTGAGCCTGGACCCGGCGCGCCGGCGCACCCTGGAATTCGTCGTCAGCGACCTGTTCCCGCAGGGCGGCGACGTGTCGCGCGCCGAGTTCTGGTGCGGCCTGCGCCCGATGACGCCGGACGGCACGCCCATCCTTGGCGGCACCGCCATCGACAACCTCTTCCTCAGCACTGGCCACGGCACCCTGGGCTGGACCATGGCCGCGGGCACCGGCCGCGTGATGGCCGACCTGATCAGCGAGCGCAAGCCGCAGATCGACATGGAAGGCCTCACCGTCGACCGCTATGGCCCGTCGCAGGCGTCCGCCGCGCGCGGCGCCGGCAACTCGGCAACGGCGGCCGCCGGCTGAAGACCCCTCAACCACAACAGGAGAGAGAGAACCATGGAGACCCTCACCGCCGTCGTCACGGCGATCAACGACTTTGTCTGGGGACCACCGATGCTGGTGCTGATCCTCGGCACCGGGCTGTTCCTGCAGTTGCGTCTGAAGTTGATGCCGGTGCGGCGCATCGGCACGGGTTTCCTCATGATCTGGAAAGGCCGGCGCCCCGAAGCCGGCGCCCAGGGTGACATCAGCCCCTACGCGGCGCTGATGACGGCGCTGGCCGCGACGGTGGGCACCGGCAACATCGCCGGCGTGGCCACGGCCATCGCCATCGGTGGCCCCGGGGCCCTGTTCTGGATGTGGATGACGGCCCTGGTCGGCATGGCCACCAAATACGCCGAGGTGGTGCTGGCGGTGTACTTCCGCGAGACCGACGCGCACGGCGAGCAGATCGGCGGCCCGATGTACGCCATCAAGAACGGCCTGGGCCGGCGCTGGCGCTGGCTGGGCACAGCCTTTGCGGTGTTCGGCGGCATCGCCGGCTTCGGCATCGGCAACATGGTCCAGAGCAACAGCATCGCTGGCGCGCTGCACTCGGGCTTCGGCGTCTCGCCCTGGGTGACCGGCAGCGTGCTGACGGTGCTGACCGGCTTCGTGCTGCTTGGCGGGGTCAAGCGCATCGGCGCAGTGGCCGAGAAGCTGGTGCCCTTCATGTGCCTGGGCTACGTGGTTGCCTCACTGACCGTGCTCGGGATCTACGCCGACCAGATCCCGACCGCCTTCGGCCTGATCTTCCACCACGCCTTCAACCCGGTCGCGGCCGGCGGCGGCTTCGCGGGCGCCACCCTCATGCTGGCGATGCGCTACGGCGTGGCGCGCGGCATCTTCTCCAACGAGGCGGGCCTGGGCACCGCCGGCATCGCGCAGGCCGCCGGGCAGACGCGGCACGCCGCCGAGTCGGGCCTGATCGGCATGATGGGCACCTTCATCGACACCATCATCGTCTGCACGATGACCGGCCTGGTGCTGATCGTCACCGGCGTCTGGAACAGCGGCACGAAGGGCGCGGCCCTCACCGCCGAGGCCTTCGGCGCGGCCTTCCCCGGCGCCGGCGAGGGCATCGTCGCGGTCTCCATCACCATCTTCGCCTTCACCACCATCCTGGGCTGGGCCTACTACGGCGAGAAGTGCTGGGAGTACCTGGTCGGCACCGTCTCCGAGAAGCCGTACCGCGTGCTGTGGACGGCTTTCGTGATGGTCGGGGCGGTGACCCAGCTCGACTTCGTCTGGCTCGTCTCGGACACCCTGAACGCCTTCATGGCCTTCCCCAACCTGGTGTCGCTGGTGCTGCTGTCACCGGTGATCGCGCAGGTCACCAACGACTACTTCCGGCGTCTCGCCCTCCGCCATGCCCAAGCCGTCACTGCCTGAGAACCCCGTACGCCCCATGAGCGGCGCCCTGCTGAGCATCGACCTCGGCGCCATCTGCGACAACTGGCGCGCGCTGAGGGCGCAGGTCGGCGCGGCCGACTGTGCCGCCGTGGTCAAGGCCGACGCCTACGGCCTGGGCGCGGCGCAGGTGGCCCCGGCGCTGGCCGCGGCCGGCTGCCGCCACTTCTTCGTCGCGCACCTGGCCGAGGCCCTGGCGCTGCGGCCGCTGCTGCCTGACTCGGCCACGCTCTTCGTGCTGCACGGCGTGCCGCCGGGGGCCGAGGCCGAGTGCGATGTGCCGGGCATCGTGCCGGTCCTGAACAGCCGTCAGCAGATCGACGCATGGCGGGCCCTGGCCGCGCGCCAAGGGCGGCGGCTGCCGGCCATCGTGCAGGTGGACAGCGGCATGTCGCGGCTGGGCCTGTCGGATGCCGAGCTCGACCGGCTGTCGGGCGAGGCCGACGGCTTCGCCGGCATCGACGTGCGCTATGTGATGAGCCACCTCGCCTGCGCCGAGGAGCAGCGCCATCCTGCGAACGCGTTCCAGCATGCGCGTTTTCAAGCCGCGCGGCGCCTGCTACCGGCGGCACCGGCGAGCTTCGCCAATTCGTCGGGCATCTTCCTCGGGCCGGACTACCACTTCGACCTGGTCCGGCCCGGCGCGGCGCTGTACGGCGTGGCGCCGGTGGCGGGTGCGGCGAACCCCATGCGGCCGGTGGTCCGGCTGCAGGGCAAGGTGGTGCAGGTGCGTCACATCGCCGCCGGCACCTCGGTGGGCTATGGCGGCGCCTGGCGTGCGCCCAAGGCCTCGCGCATCGCCACCGTGTCGGTGGGATACGCCGACGGCTGGCTGCGCAGCCAGAGCAACCAGGGCCTGGCCTGGTTCGAAGGTGTCGAGCTGCCGCTGGTCGGCAAGGTCTCGATGGACACCCTCACGCTGGACGTCAGCGCCCTGCCCGAAGCCGCGCTGCAGCCGGGCACGCTGGTCGACCTGATCAACGCGCAGCATGGTGTCGACGCCGTGGCCGCGCGCGCCGGCACCATCGGCTACGAGATCCTCACGAGCCTGGGCCGGCGCTACGAGCGGCGCTACCTCGGGTAGGCGTCACCGCTCCGGCTTGCCGCGGTGCAGCGGCACGTGGCGGGCCAGGAAATCGTCGAGCAGTTCCCAGGTGGTGCGGGTGCCTTCCACGCTGTAGCCTTTGCCGCCGTCGAACAGCGGCTGGGCGTAGGCGTGGGCCAATCCAGGCAGCACGACGGCCTGGTACGGCTGGGGCAGCTCGCCCGCGCGCTTGAGCAGGTTCGCGCTGGACTGGACGGAGCCTTCGTCGCGCCCGCCGGTGATGGTGAACAAGGGACCGTGCAGCTGCGCCAACCGCTGGGCGTCGATCTGGTCGAAGCCGAAGCCGTAGACGATGGCCGTGGCATTCACCGGTTGCGGGTCGTTGAGGGCGGCCTTCAGCGCCTCGATGCCGCCCATGCTGAAACCGAGGGTGACCAGCTTGCGGCCGGGGCGTTTCAGCGCGTCCAGGCCGGCCTGCAGGGTGCCGTCCGTGACGGCGCGGTCCTGCGCCGCCAGCGCCTGCATGAGCTGGACCGCCTCCTCGTGTGTCGTGGCGGAACGGCCGCCGTACAGGTCGATGGCCAACGCGCGGTAGCCCTGGGCGCCCAGGCGCTCGACCACCTCCCTGGTGAAATCCGTGAAGCCGAAGTAGTCGTGCACCACCAGCACGCCCACGCGGGCGTGCTCAGGCCCCGCCACCAGGGCGCGGGCCGGCGTGCCCCCGCCGACATAGAAGGTCTCGGCATGCGGGCTGGCCACGGCCATGTCGAAGGTGGCCACGCTGGCACCCAGGCCGATGCCGACGGCGAGGATGGCGTGGAGGACGGGCTTGCGCAGTCTCAGGAAGCTCATGGGTCTTGTCCCGTGGGTGGTGGCGATGCGGCCGCATTGTGTGAACCGCCTGGCCGCGGATCAACGGCGCGCGGTGGATTTGTCTTATTCACGCGGTGAAGCAATCCCCGCGCGCGTTTGAAACACATCAAATGAAGCCGGACCCTCGGGCGGGTATGTTGGGCCGTCGTCAATGGCCGTCGAGGAGTGGCAGCGGTGGACAAACTGCGTGCGATGCAGACTTTCATGAAGATCGCCGAGGAGAGCAGCCTCACGGCGGCCGCGCATGCGCTGAGGACCTCGCTGCCGACGGTGGTGCGGACCTTGTCCTGCCTGGAGGCGCACCTGCAGACCCGGCTGGTCCAGCGCACGACGCGGCGCCTGTCGCTGACGGAGGAAGGCCGGCGCTACCTGGCGCACTGCCGCGCCATCCTGGCCGAGATCGAGGAGGTGGAGTCCACGCTGGTGGACCGCGAGCGCGAGCCCTGCGGCGGTATCACGGTGACGGCGCCGGTGCTGCTGGGCCAGATGCTGGTGGCGCCGGCGGTGCAGCGCTTCGTGCAGCAGCATCCCCAGGTGCGCTGCAGGCTGCTGCTGGTGGACCGCTTGGTCGACCTGGTGGACGAGCAGATCGACGTGGCGGTGCGCATCGACCGCCTGGCGGACTCCACGCTGATCGGTCATCCGATCAGCACGGTGCGCCGGGTGGTGGTGGCCAGTCCGGCGCTGCTGAAGCGCCAGGGGATGCCCCGGCACCCGCGGGACCTGCTCAAGCGCAACTGCGTCTCCGCGGGCCGACCCTGGCTGTTCCGCGAGGGGACGCGGGAGTTCTCCATGCAGTTCGAAGGCAACCTCGAGTTCAACATCGGCGGCCCGGCCATCGACGCCTGCGTGGCCGGCCTGGGCTACGGGATGTTCCTGTCGTACCAGGTGGCCCAGCCGGTGCGGCGCCGGCAGCTGAAGATCGTGCTGGAGGACTTCGAGCGCGAACCGCTGCCGGTCTGCATCGTCTATCCGCACGCACGGCTGCTGCCGCAGCGCACGCGGGTGTTCATCGAGTGGATGCGGCGGGAGTTGAAGG
>CBINPE010000099.1:0-18730 GCA_966252435.1 uncultured Burkholderiales bacterium
ATGTTTACTACAAAATACAATGCTCATCTTTCAGGCCTTCTCAAACCTAATTTGAATCCTTGTCTCCTGAAGAAAGATCCTTGACCTCGTGGATCTTGAGGCACAGGGACATTACCTGCTCGGAGAACATTTCCCACATGGGTCATGCAGCTGTTAGTGGCCTCGTCGTAAGTTCCACCAGGTTTCTCTTCGACTGAGCGCTGATGCCTTTGAGCAGCAGCTGCATCAGGCAATGGTATTTCCACTTGGTGAGCAATTCGATCACCAGCCATATAATTATATTTTTTCTCATCAATAATAGTTGTATTATTTTCTTTGTCAATTATTACCTGGTGAGTATGAATTCTTCTTTCACCTTGATAGGTCTCTACAGTGTAATGCCCAGTTCTCGAACCTGTATCGTAATGGGTAATAACAGCCTTACCGCTCGTAAGTCCCAACGGATCAATCCACTGCGATGGGTTTGGCGCGTACTGCTGCAGATTCAATCCACCAAGCAACCCAATCGGATCCTTTGACACGAACCGCCCGCTGTGCGGATCGTAGTACCGATGCCGGTTGTAATGCAGCCCGGTCTCTTCATCAAAGTATTGCCCCTGGAACCGGATCGGGTTGGTAACTCCCGCCCGCTTCGCCGCTTCGCTGATGACCTCTTTCGCCTGCCCCCAGGCCTTGTACTGGGCCGCCCAGGCCAGCCTGCCTTCGGCATCGGTCAGCTCCTGTGGGGTGCCCAGGTGGTCGCACTGGTAGAACGCGATCTCCTGCATCTCGAACGCCCGCGTCTCTTCCTGGTCCAGCTCCCCGTTCCACAGCGGGTCCAGCCGGATGTCGTACTTGCCCTCGTTGGCCGCCATCAGCGCCTTGACGTCCGTGGTCGGCTTGAGCCGGATCGCCTCGTTGCGCCGCGCCTGCACCACCGGCACGAAGCTGCCCGGCTCGTTGACGTAGTGGACCGTGCTCGCTGTCTGCCGGCCCAGCCGCCCCCTCCTCGCCACCGTGCTTTCATAGGCCAGCACATCACCATCCCACCCAAACACCGTGCGCTTGTCCTCCTCGCCCTGGCGGTGGTGCTTGGCGATGCGCCGCCCCAGCGGGTCGTAGGCAAACGTCGTCACCCCCTGCGGCGTGGTGGCCCGGCTCATGCGGTTGAAGGCGTCCCACTCGAAAGTGGCGCGTTGACCCTGGTGCAGCCGTTCGATCAGGTTGCCTCGCTCGTCGTAGCGGTAGCTGGTGCCTGCGAACTCCCTCAGCAGGTTGTCCATCACCTTGTTGCCCGTCACGCCGCGCTCGGCTTCCCTCTCGCTCTTGGGCTGCGCGATGTTGCCCGCCGGGTCGAAGGCGAACAGCTCCGTCCCCAGCCGGCTCTGCGCCTTCAGAAGACGCCCCACCGGGTCGTAGTCGTACCGCAGGCTGCCCCTGCGCGAGTCCGTCAGGCTGGTCAGTTGTCCCGCCTTGTCGTAGCCGTACGTCCGCAGGATCGCCGCCGGCTCCGCCCAGTTCATCGTCTGCTTGAACGCTCCCATGCCCCCAGGCTTCAGGGCCGCTGACATCACCGACTGCTCCAGCAGCCGCCCCACCGGGTCGTACGTCTGCCTTTGCACCAGGCCGTTGGCCTGCGTGCGCGTCGTCTCGCGGTGCAGCTCGTCGCGCTCGAAGCCCAGGATGTCCTGCCCGTCCAGCAGCAGCCCGTGCACGTGGCCCGAGCCATAGGTCATCCACTCCAGCGCGTGCCCATCGGGCCGCAGGGTGCTCACCCGCTGGTTCAACTCGTCATGGCCGTGGCGCCACACCGCCGTCTGCCTGGTGGCCAGGTCGTGCTGGTGCTCCCGCACCAGGTTGCCCGCCGCATCGAAGAACCACTGGAGCCTGGCATGCCGGTTCCGCGCCTCGGTCAGCTGGCCGTTGCCGTTGTACCCAAAGGTCTCGACCTCCTCCGCCTGGCCAGGCAACTGCCCCTTGCGCGCCACCAGCCGCCCCATCGCGTCGAACTCGAGCGTCGTGCGCAGGTTCACCTGCTCGTCCTCGCCCTCCCGCCATGGGCTCTTCTCGATCACCTCGCTCAGCACACCCGTCGTCTCCTCGTAGCGGTACTCGGTGCGCTTGTCGTCGAAGCCGCGTTCGCCCAGCAAGCGGCCCACCGGGTCGTACTCGAAGCTGTAGGTCTTGTCGTTCTCGTTGCTCAGCAGGGTCAGCCGGCCGAGCTTGTCCCAGCTGTAGCCCAACTGCTGGCCCATCGCATTGGTGCGCTGCCGGATCAGGCCCGCCGCCGTGTAGCTGAAGCGCGTGCTGCGGCCCAGCGCGTCCGTGTGCTGCAGCAGCCTGCCTTCCGCGTCGAACTTCAGCTGCTCCTGCGCCCCGTCGGCCTGCTCGATCGTCTCCAGCTGCCCGGGATGACTGCCCGCCCCCAGGGCCGCCTGGCTCAGCGTCTCCTCGCTGAGCGGCGTGTAGCGGTAGCGCGTGGCATGCCCCTGCGCGTCGATCGCCTGCACCAGCCGGCCCCGCTCATCGAACACCCAGCGGCTCGTCTGCCCCGAGCAGTCGGTGTAGCTCTCCAGCTGCCCCGAGCGCGTGTAGCTCAGCGTCTTCGTGCCTCCCTTGGCGTCCGTGACCGCAATCGGCCGGCCCGCCTTGTCGTAGTCGTAGGCCGTCTTGAACCCCCGCGGGTCGGTCTCCGCGACCAGGTTCCCCTGCACGTCGTACTCGCGCCGCCAGGTGCCCCCTTCCGCATCGAGAATGCCCGTCAGGCGGTGCTGCGCGTCGTGCTCGAAATGCACCTTGCTGCCGTCCGCCCGCGTGTGGCATCGCAGGTCGCCGTCCGCGTCGTACAGGTAGTCATCCACGCTGCCGTCCGTGTGGATGTGCCGCGTGACGTTCTTGGCCTTGTCCCGGTAGAACCACTCCTGCCTGCCGTCCGGATGGATGATGCGGTAGGTGTAGCCCAGGATGTCGTAGTAGTACCAGGTCTCCTGCCCCAGCGCATCGGTCACGTAGGTCAGCCGGATGTTCTCGTCCCATTCCACCTGGGTGTCGAAGCTGCCGTCGTCGGCCCACTCGCGGATCGCCTTGGCCTTGGGGCCCGTGCCGTCGTAGGCCAGGTTCATGCCGCGCCCGGTGCGGTCGGTGTAGCGCGTCACCAGGTGATGCTGGTACTGGTAGCGCCAGGCCGCCCCGTCCTCGTCCTGGGCCTGCACCAGGTCGCCCGCCTCGTCATGCTCGTAGGCCGCCAGCTGCCGCAGCAGCTTGCCTTCCTTGATCTCCCACAGGGCCAGGATCCGGCCCGTGTGGGCATGCAGCTGCGTGCCCACGTGCGCGATCGTCTGATCGCCCTGCTTGCTCACCACGTCGCTGAGCACTTGCTCGCCCGCGTTCGGCCCCATCGTCACCACGTGGTCGTAGCGCAGCCCGATCGCCGCCCCGTTCTCCGCGTGCATCGCCACCAGCCGGAAATGCTGGCGCCCCTGGGCCTCGACCTTGCTCGCCACGGTGTCGACCAGCTCGTAGCTCTCGCGCCAGGGGCTGGGCTGCCCCTCGGGCATCGGCTTGCCGAAGTCCAGCACCAGCAGGGTCTCGCTCAGCCGGGTGAGGGTGATCTCCTCGATCGGGTCGCGGTGGCGCTGGCCCACCGCCAGCCAGGGGTAGGGCAGGCTGCGCCCGTCCGCCGCCCGGTACACCAGGCCACGCCGGGGCCCCTCGCCCACCACGTCCACCCGCGTGCTGTAGGGCGTGAGCCAGCGCGCCCCCAGGCTGCCCTGGTCGTACGCGTCCAGGTTGCTGCGGTACGTGCGGCTCCAGGCAATCGGCAGCGGCGCCTGGAGCACGAAGTCGGTGTGCGTCAGGCTTTCACATCCCATCGCGAAGTCGATGGAATTTTTTGTTTCCAACGTCGCCGGGCATTGCTTGCAGCGGTTGGCCGAGTTCTTTGCATCGACGTTCGTTCCCAGGGCGCCCAGGCCATCGCCTCTGCGGTCCTTCTCGGACTCGTTGCCCTTGGCCGCCATCGTCTTGCTCTGCAGCGCCGCCTTGCGCCGCAGCAGTCCCTGTTCGAGCCGGCGGACGAGCCACTTGATGCCCATCTCCGTCTCTTCCTTGGCCATCTCCATGAGCTTGACCCGGAACTCCCCCTTGGCCTGCTTGATCTTCTCGATGATCAGCTCGACGACCGCCACCATCACGGCCGGTAGCGTGGCCGCGACGGCAGCCACCGCCCCTTCCGCGGCCAGCGCCTGGAACTCCTCGACCGCCGCCAGCATCCGCGCCCAGCTGCTTTGCGTGCGGGGATCGTGCAAGCCCTTCTCGGGCGACTTCTTCGCCCGCTCGAAGATCGAGCCCTGCTGGCCCTGGCCAATGCATTTCTCCAGGATGCCGATCAGGTCGTCGGCCAGCTTGTCGATGAAGTCCGCGCACTCCCCCAGCAGCGGCTCGATCTTGTCCAGCGCCTTGCTCACGAACGCTTCCAGCTCGCCGGCAATCTTGCTGTTCAGGTGGTCGATCAGCACCTGGATGATCGTCTCGCCAATGTTCTGGGCCGCCTTCTTCAGGTTCTTCGGGCTCAGCTCCTGCTTGAGCAGGTGCAGCGCCGGCCGGAACGAGGTCCGGGCCGCCGCCGTGCCCGGCGCCGGGATCACGCCGATCACGTTGATGCCCAGGCTCAGCCAGTCCAGGAAGTGGATGTCCTCGGGCTTGCGGTACTTCTCGACGATCACGACCACGTCCTGGATGACGTCGACCACGGCAAAGATGTTGCCCACCACCGGCAGGCTGCCCGCCACCAGTGTCAACCGCTCCAGGGTGATGTAGTCGTTGCTGATGGAGCGCAGCCACTTGTCGAACGCCGCAGCGCCCCCCGCCACGTCTTCGGGAGCGAATGCATCGATCGGCGCCACCGCGGTCTGCCTCTCGCGCGTCTTCTTCCCCTTGTCCTCCCCAGCCGCTTTCTCGCCCTTCTTCGTCACATCACTCATGTCGCTGCTTCAAATGGAATTCTTTGCTTCAAACCGGCTTAAACCAGATGGGCCAGGCCGCCCAGGTCGCTCACGTGCTTTGCCTTGGGTATCGCCCCTGGCAGCGTCTGCGCGAGCGCCTGCCCGCCAAGCGGGCCGGTCTTGCCGGCCGGCAGCACCTGCGTCAAGGGCCCCAGCAGGGCTTTCGCGCCCCCCTGCTGCACCGCCTGCACCGTGCTCACCGCCTGCTTCGCCTGGTTGACGACGGGGCTGACCTGGCCCAGCGCTCCCTTGGCCATCGCGGCCATGCCCAGGGCGCCGGCCATCGCACCCGCCCCCAGGCCGGCGGTGTTGGTGCCGGCGGTGTCGGTGCCGGCCCCCCTGCCCTGCGCGCTCGCGTTGCCCACGGTGGAAGCCGGCCTGCCCGAAGGCACCGCCATGACCTGGGCCGCGTCAGCAGCGCCCGGCAGCGCCTGCCCGGGCCACGCGTCCGCCTTGCCGAAGTAGCTGCCCATCTCCCACGGGTCGCGCGGGTCCGGTCCATAAGCGACCTTCGCCTGCCCCATCGCCAGCCCCGACAGCGTGCCGAAGCCCTTGCCGTCCAGCACCCCCGTGTGCACGCCGCCTTCCGCGTCGGTCACCGTGTAAGCCCCGCCCTTGACCGCCTCCACCTTGGCCCCGTCCGGGCCGAGGTATTGGTGGTACAGGTCCAGCTGGCCCGTGGGCAGCACCGTCGTCTCAGGCAGGTTGGGCTTGCCCTCGCTGGCCGCCACCACCAGGCTGTGCTGCGCCGCGTGCTCGCGCCACACCCCGCTCGTGCCGTGCGTGATGCCCGCGGCGTTCCAACGGCTGAAGCTCGTGCCCCCGTTGATCACCACCTCCTCCTTGGCCGTGATGGTGATGCGGTTGGCGGTGTGCGTGATGTTCAGCTTGGCCAGCACGTTCACGCTGTCCTTCAGCGCCTGGATGTCGATGTCGCCACCGGCCGCCACCAGCCTCATCCCCAGCTTGTGGGCGAACAGCTTCACCGCCTCGCGCACGCTGGCCAGCAGGCTCTTGCCCGCGCTGAGGCTGGTATGGCCCCCCGTCGTGATGGCGTGGTGCTCGGCGCTGGCCTGGTGGGTGGAGCCCTGCGCCGTGCTCTCGATGCCCGCCGGGCTCGCCAGCACCAGATGGGCCTGCCTGAACTCGGGGAAGTCACCCTCCTGCGGCGCACCGCCCTGCCCCTTGATCGCCTCGGTCTGCGCCTTGAGCACCTGGACCACCTCGTCCTGGTCGCCCGCCTGGTGCGCCCGCGCTTCCATGGCCGCCTCCGACAAGCTCGCGTGCAGGCCCTGGCTCTGCGCCAGCCGCTCCACTGTCTCGCCCATGTCGGTCATGTGGGCCCGCGCGTTGGGCCGGCCCTCCGTGCTGATGAGCAGGCCCTGCTGCGCACGCAAAGCGCCATGCCCGTCCGTGCGCAGCTCGAAGCCCTGGCCCCGCGCGTCCTTGCGCCCGGCGTTGTCCTCGACGCGCGTGATGTGCCCCAGGCTCAGCTGGCTCGCCTGGTGATCGCTGCGCAGCTGCACCTGGATCCCGCCGTCCGTGTCGTCCATCAGCAGGTGGTTGCTTCGCCCCGCCGCGCTGTTGCCACCGCCGCCCGACAGCTCCCGGCTGCGAATCCCCGTCAACGCCTTTTGCGCCGGCAGCTTCCATGGCGGCATGTACGACTGGTTGTGCACCGCCCCCATGACGAGCGGGTGGTCGGGGTTGCCGTCGAGCCACTGCACGATGACTTCAGAGCCTACGCGCGGGTGGCTGATCAGGCCCTTCTCGCCGCCTGCCCAGTTCGTGGCCACGCGCACCCAGCAGGTCTGCGTGGCATCGCGGTCCCAGTGGAACTGCACCTTCACCCGCCCGTACGCGTCCACGTGCACGCTGCCCTGCTCCGCCGGTCCGACCACGAGGGCCGTCTGCGGCGCCAGGATCCGGGTCTGCGTGCTGTTGAAGCCCCGCCCCGGCCGCCAGGGAACATCCTTGCGCTGGCACACGAGGCTGTTCTTGTACGTCGACGGCTCGCCCTCGTCCTGCAGGTAGTTGTTGCTGGCCTCGTGCCGCACCTCCAGGATCAGGAACTCGCGCTGCGGGTCCGCCGCGAAGTGATCGGTCAGCTTGAAACAGCGCCCCGGCGCCACGCACCGGTTGTTGCCCTGCGCCTCGAAACGCTCACCGCGCGATTCGATCTCCTCCATGCGCAGCTGGGCCAGCGCATCGGCGCCGCTGCGGTGCTTGAAGCCGTAGTGGCCGGCGTAGCTGTGCACCTCCAGCGCCAGGACGTCGCCCTGCTCATGGACGGTGGGCAGCTCGGCATGCACGGGCGTGGGCGCCTTGAAGTCGAAGCCGCTGACGGCCGCGCGCGCCGGCACCCACTCACGCAGCGGACTCCAGCGCTGGATCGCATCCTCCTCCTCGGAGCCACCGTCGCGGTGAAACCGGATCTCGGCCCCCTTGATCGGCTCGGCCAGGATCGTGCGGTCCGCCACCTTCAGGGTGTGCCCCTTGTCGGTGTGCTCGTACCAGTACACGCAGCCCGCCGCTTCAAGGCGCCGGCAGATGTAGTTGTGGTCGGTCTCGTCCCACTGCGCGGCCATCGTGAAGGTGGGCTGCTCGCCGAGCACGTTCCAGCTCCAAACCGCCACCGTTCCATAGTCTTGAAAGATCTCCTGCACCTGCTGCTGCAGCGACTGCTCATGGAACAGCCGGTTGTTGCGACGCAGCCTGGCGTAGGCGAACCAGGGCACCAGCTCGGCCTCGTAGAACGCCACCCCGCCATCGGTGCGCACCAGCTTGAATTGCGACACGTGGCCGGTGAAGGGACGCAGCGCACCATCGGCCTGTACCAGGCTGACGCACGCCAGCTTGCCCTGCAACGAGGTCAGCGGGATCTGGGCGTCGTCGCTCAGCAGTTCGACCCTGAAACTGAAATCGCGCGAGATCCACTCGCTGCCCTCGAAGCGCTTCACCAGCAGTTCGGCCTCAGGCGCATCACCGTTCGGAAACGACAAACGCAGCAGCCTGGCGTTCTGGCGATCGCCAAGGAGTTCTCGTAAAGACATGGAAGGGAAAATCTGATCTGTCAGTTGATCTGGGCACCGCTGAACTCGAGGTGCTCGAAGTGGCTGCCCGTGAAGTCCACGCCCTCGCCCCGCAGCCCCTGCGCATGGATGTGGTTGCCGTGGCAATCGAGCACGTCGACGGCGCGCCATTGGGCGTCGTCGAAGCACAGCCGCTCCCAGGTGCAGCGCCTGAAGCCGCACTGGCTGAGCCGGCTCTGGGCGAACTGGCCGCCCCGGAACGTGCACTGCGTGAACGTGCAGCCGGTGAGGGAGATGCCTTTGAAATCGCAGTCGTTGAAGCTGCAGCCCGTGAAGGTGCAGCTGTCCCAGTTGGCTTGCTGGAAGGTGGTGTCGCTGAAGCTGCTGGCGTTGAACACCGTGGCCGCAAACACCGCCAGGTTCAGGTCCAGCCCCGTGTATGCAAACGTGTCGATCTCGCCGGCCAGGCCCGCGGGCTTGCCGCCCCTCTTGCGGCGCCACGCATCGTGGGCGTGGATGATCCGTTGAGATGTCATCGGCTCAAGACCTCCACCCCGAGCCCAACTGCATGGCTGCCATCCAAAGATGGTCCTTGCGCAACGGCCTACTTCTCACGTCCCCTGCACCTCTTGTTCTGCGTGGCCGGATGGCCACTTCATTCAATGCCCACGGCCTCATCGGCCCCTCACTCCAAGCCATCACCATACCCAGTCAAGTCACCACGATGAGCCCATCCTTGGAGTGCCCTCCAAAGAGGGATGGACAGACCAGCCACTCCCCCAAACCACATGAATACTGGTGGGCAATGCCAGCGGGAGGGGGCCCGTTTTTTAGTTCCTACAATGCGCGCCGTATCAAAACAAGGAACTTGCCATGTCTTCTCTCACGCGCCGCCGCCTGCTCGTCGGCCTTCTCGTCACCGCCACCCTGAGCCTGGGTGCCTGCAGCAGCGAACCCAAGGAGCGCGCCGCGTTCACTCAATTCCTGCAGACCCGCATCCTGGATAAGAAGGGTGTGCACTTGCCCCAAATCAGTCAGGAAGAACGCAAGAGCTTTGGCGATTACGCCTCGCACTACGACGTGATGTCGAACTTCCACAGCAACATGGACAAAGCAGTCTTCAAGAAGATGGAAGAGATCATGACGCGCGGCAAAGTCAATACGCTGCAAGACGCGGTCAAGCGCCGGGATGACCTGATCGCCGCGCGCGACTCTGTTCCCACGATCATCTCCACCATCAGCGAGGCTCGTTCCCAGGCCGATGCCGCCCGTGCCGCGCTGAAGCAGCCCGACGACCTGAAAACGGTCTACGACCAGGCCTATGCCCGCAATGTGACCACGCCCGCCGAAACACTTCAGGAAGTGATGCCGCATACCAAGGAGCAACTCAATACCGTGCTGAAAGTGGTGGACTTCGTCCAGCAGCACCCCCAGCAAATCAAGCTCAGTGGCTCCATGGCCGAAGTGCAGGATCCTGCCCTGCTCAAGCAACTTAACGCCCTGATGGAAGAGATGAACTCGAAGAGCACGCAGGTGTTGGAGGACCAACGCAAGATCAACGCCGTGGTCTACGGCCGCTGATGACGGCCCAAGTCACGTTGCCCTCGCTGCGCGCAGCGCTGCGCGACCTGTATGAGGAATGCGGTGGATGAAGTTTCCTGGCCCCCCCTCGCTCTCTTCTCGATGCTTTCCCTCGGCAAACCGGCCACCCCGCCAACCCGCATGAACACTGGAGAATCTGCCGCACTTCACCGCCAGCGTTGAAACGAATTGGCGTCAGATGTCAGCATTTGGCGCCATGTGTCATTGAGACGATCAGAGGGCAAATCTACGCTCACGCCCTCTGTTCAACTCTCGCGGAATTTCAATGAAAAATCGTCTCGCCACCTGGGCGCGCATGGGCTTGCTGATGGGTGCTGCGTGGGGCTGCACCGCCCATGCGGAAGTCATCAGATTCGACAACTTGGTCGATATGCAAGGTGTTGGAAGTGAGTATTTCGAGTCCGGATTCGTTTTTTCAGCCGCCTACCTGGCAGGTGACGTGTCCGGCCCTGAATTGGCTGCGAATCCCGACGGGTCCGGCTTGTTGACGATCCGTCACCAGGATGGGAAACCTTTTGATTTCTATCACCTTGATTTCCGACCAGTGATCAACATTCCAACGGACAAATTGACGTTCGTGGGTGAGACGATGGATGGGCGCAAGATCCAACTGGAAGTGCCGAGCAATTCGACATCGAAGTTCATGCGTCGATACGCCACCTTGCCCGGCATGATCAGCATCACGTTTCGCACCGAGTTCCGGCAACTGCGCCAATTGACCATTGGCGGGGTCTTCAACGGCCGGATCGACAACGTCTCCCTGGCGGTTTCCTCCGATGCGCCGGCCGCGCCCACGTGGACGCAGATCGCCACCGAGTGGAGCAGCTTCACGGTCAACGGCACGCAGACTGTCCGGTTCGGCGCGAATTCGGATTGGATCGAGAAATCCGTGACAGGCCCTGGACGTTGCGCCAACGACTTCTTCGGCTCAGACCCGTCCCCAGGCAATGTGAAGGTCTGTCAGGTCAAGCAGTGAGGCCGGGCCGGCCTTGCCCCACGCCCCAGGTCACCGGTAGTCATCCATCTTCAACCCGTGCCGGTGCACCTTGTCATACAGCGTCTTCTTGGCGATGCCGAGCTCCTGCAGGATGTCCCCCGGCCGCCCGCGGTGCTTCTTGAGCGCCTGCTGCAGCAGCAGCTTCTCGAAGGCCTCCATCTGGTCGCCCAGGGTCGGGCCCGTGGCCGGCAGCTCGGCCACCTCGGGCAGCGGTGACAGCCCGAGCACGAAGCGGTCGGCCGCGTTGCGCAGCTCGCGCACGTTGCCCGGCCAGTCGTGCGACAGCAGCGCGCGCACGGGCACCGGTGGCAGCGTGGCCGGGTCGCGGCCGAAGCGCAGCGCGGCCTGCAGCATGAAATGCTCGAACAGCAGGCCGATGTCCTCACGCCGGTCGCGCAGCGGCGGCAGGGTTACGGTGGCCACGTTCAGCCGGTAGAACAGGTCGCTGCGGAACTTCTGCTGCGCCGCCAGGGCCAGCAGGTCGTCCTTGGTGGCCGTGATCACGCGGATGTCGATGGGGATCGCCTGGTTCGAGCCCAGCCGCTCGATCTGGCGCTCCTGCAGCACGCGCAGCAGCTTGATCTGGAAGGCCATGGGCATGCTCTCGATCTCGTCGAGGAACAGCGTGCCGCCGTTGGCGTGCTCGAGCTTGCCGATGCGCCGCCGCGCCGCCGTCGTGAATGCGCCCGCCTCGTGGCCGAACAGCTCGCTCTCCAGCAGGGACTCGGGCACCCCACCGCAGTTGATCGCCACGAAGTGCTTGTCGCGCCGCGGGCTGTTGTCGTGCAGGCAGCGCGCCGCCATCTCCTTGCCCGCCCCCGTCTCGCCCAGCAGCATCACGTCGACGTGGGTCCCCGCCAGCGCCAGCAGCTGGCGGCGCATCTCCACCATGCGCGCCGAATGGCCCAGCAGCACCGACTCGATGCGCCCACGGTCCGCCAGCTGGCTGCGCAGCTGCGTCACCGTCAGCGACAGGCTGCGCTTCTCCAGCGCGCGCCGCACGGCGTCGATCAGGCGCTCGGGGTCGAAGGGCTTCTCCAGGAAGTCGTAGGCCCCCTCCTGCATGCACTGCACCGCCAGCGCCACGTCGGCCTGGGCCGTGATCAGGATGACCGGGATGCCCGCATCCAGCGCCTGCACCTTGTGCAGCAGCTCGGTGCCGCTGGCCCCGGGCAGCCGGATGTCGCTGACAACCACACCCTGATAGCCCGGTGTGAGGTGTGCCAGCGCACCCTCTGCACTGCCGAAGGGGTGCACCTTCAGGTCGGCCAGCATCATGGTCTGCGTCAAACTGCTGCGCACCGGTTCGTCGTCTTCCACGAAGACCACGCTGAATCCCTCAAACATCGCCCTGCTCCTCATGCACCCCGCCGTCCGGCGAGGCAGGTGACTGCTGTTGCTGCTTCTCTTGCTGCTTCTCTTGCTGCCGCGTGGACGGCGACGGCGCCGGTGGCGAACCGGGTGGCCGCACGCGCACCAGGTCGAACTCGAAGCTCGCCCCCGGCCCCGCGTGGCCGACCCGCAGCGTGCCTCCGAACTCTTGCACGATGTGTGCCGAGATCGCCAGCCCCAGCCCCACGCCGGACGCCTTGGTCGTGAAGAAGGGCTCGAAGAGGTGGGGCAGCGCGTCAGGGGCAATGCCGGGGCCGGTGTCGCTGACACGCAGCCGCAGGCAGTCGCCCACCTCCTCGGCCGACAGGGTGAGCACTTTGCACGGGCTGCCCGCGCCGTCCGCCTCACCCGCCGGCACGCCGGCGCCTGCTGGCTGCTCGCGCATGGCGTCCAGCCCGTTGAGCAGCAGGTTCAGCAGCACCTGCTCGAGGCGGCTCGGGTCGCATTGCACGGTCGGCCCGATCGCCGCCGGCCAGTGCAGCGTGACGCCTTCGCTCTCGATGCGGTCGGCGATCAGCGTCTGCAGGCGCGCCAGCACCGGGTTCAGGTCCACCGCCTGCGCGGGCGAGGGGCTCTTGCGCGCAAACGAGCGCAGCTGCGCCGCGATGCGGGCGATGCGCTCTGTGATGTCGCCGATGCGGGCCAGGTTGTCGAAGGCCACCTCGGTCAGGCCGCGCTCGAACAGCACGCGCGTGTTCTTGGCCAGCGCGCGCAGGGCCGTCAGGGGCTGGCCGATCTCGTGCGAGACGGTGGCCGACATCTGCCCCAGCACCGCCAGCTTGCCGGCCTGCAGCAGCTCCGCCTGCGCGCGCTCGCGCTCGGTGATCTCCTGGCGCAGGCTGGCGTTGGCCGTCTGCAGCTCGTGGGTGCGCAGCCGCACCTTGTCCTCCAGCACCTGGTTGCTGGCCTGCAGGGCCTGGCGCGCCTGCAGCAGGTGGCGCAGATCGCGGCGGCGCTGCAGGATGTGCAGGATCAACAGGCATAGCAGCAGGCACAGCACCGCGCTGCCGACCGCCGCCAGCCGCGGCGCACGGAAGGCATCGGCCGGGTCGCTCAGCACCCACATGCGCCAGCCCAGGGCGCCGAGCCGGCGCTCCTGCACGAAGTACAGCACCTTGCCCACCGTCATCAGGCGCGCGCCGTGCGCCAGCGTGCCGGTCTGGTGGATGTCCAGCGCCGGCAGGCCTTCGGGCGCGGGCGACAGCGGCAGCACCCGCGCCGGGGCCCAGTCCGGCAGCGGCCCGCCGTCCTGCGTGACGTGCGCCAGGGTGTGCTGCGTCCAGCGCGCGTCGGAGGCCATCACGATCACGCCCGCCCGGTCGGCCACCAGGACCTTCTCGCTGCCCGGCCGCAGCGACAGGTCGCGCCAGGTCGCCTCGAGCGGGCCCAGGCTCACCTTCACACCGATCCAGCCGCGCAAGGCCCCCTCCTGCACCGGATGGATCACATAGAACTCGCCGGTGCCGTCCACCGGATGGCGGTCGAACAGCTGGATCGCCTGGGCCCCCGGCAGGGCGTGGAAATCGATCTGCTCGCTCAGGCGGCGGTCGAACATGCCGCCGGGCAGGTACCAGTCACTGCTGGCCAGGACGGTCCCGTCCCCGTCGATCACGAACAGGTTCATCGCGCCCGCGCGCACGCTCAGCCCGGCCAGCTTGCGGCTCAGCGCCGTGCGCTGCGCGGCGGAAGGCCGGGGCACCGACAGCACGGCCAGCACCTCGGGATCGATCTCCAGCAGGCTGGGCAGGTAGGCATGCTTGCCCAGCTCCCCGTCAAGGGCCGCCGCGTACAGCTCGAGCTGGCGCAGCGCGGTGTCGTCCAGGCGGTCGATGGTCTGGCGCTGCACCAGCAGGTGCACCCCCAGGCCCAGCACGCCGCTCACCAGCAGCAGCACCAGCACGGTCAGCCCACCCAGCAAGGTGCGCCGGTAGGACAGGGACGCCGGCATCAGCACCCCACCCCCGGCGACGGGGCCCCGGCCGGCTGGGGTTCGGTGAGGCCGCTCGTGGTGTCCATTCCATCCATTCAGTCAGTTCAGCAATCAGCCACCGAGGCCTTGCACGGCAAAGGGTGCGCGATTGTCGCGGCGGAAGCCGTGGCGGGCAAGTCCCGGGCGGACCCGGTATGGATCCCCGCCCTGGGGGTCGGGGCACGGTAGCGGAATCGAAACCGGCCGCGCCCCGGTCCCTGCGTTGAGAACGCAATTTGCCATCGCCGCCCAGCGGTGATGGCCACATGGGCAGGGCGGGCACAGCCTTTGCAATCGCCCCAGCCCAAGCCATGGGCGCATCCGCACGCATGACGACGCTGTTCCTTCCATCACTTCCTTCACATCAGGAAAAACCATGAGTCTGACCTCTTCACCCCTGAGCCCGAGCAAACGCCTCTTCCTCTCCACCGCCATGGCGCTGGGCCTGGTGGCCAGCACGGGCTGCTCCAGCGTGGCACTGGCCCAGGCGCAGGCCCCGGCCACCGAAGCCAAGCCGAACGTCGTGATCCTGGCCACCGGCGGCACGATCGCCGGCGCGGGTGCCGATGTCACCAACAGCGCCACCTACCAGGCGGCCAAGGTGCCGGTCGACAAGCTGATCGCCGGTGTGCCCGAGCTGAAGAACCTGGCCAACGTGCGCGGCGAGCAGGTGTTCCAGATCGCCTCCGAGAGCTTCACCAATGAGAAGCTGGTGCAGCTGGCCAAGCGCGTGTCGGCCCTGTCCAAGCAGAGCGACGTCGACGGCATCGTGGTCACGCACGGCACCGACACCCTGGAAGAGACCGCCTACTTCCTGAACCTGGTGGTCAAGACCAACAAGCCGATCGTGGTGGTGGGCTCCATGCGTCCGGGCACGGCGATGTCCGCCGACGGCATGCTGAACCTGTACGACGCCGTGGCCGTCGCGGGCAACAAGGACTCGCGCGGCAAGGGCGTGCTGGTGACGATGAACGACGAGATCCAGTCGGGCCGCGACGCGATCAAGCGCGTCAACATCAAGACCAACGCCTTCGGCTCGCAATGGGGCCCGCTGGGCATGGTGGTCGAGGGCAAGAGCTACTGGTTCCGCGCCCCGGTCAAGACCCACACCTTCAAGTCCGAGTTCGACATCGACAAGATCGACACGCTGCCTGAAGTCCAGATCGCCTACGCCTACGGCAACATGAGCCCCGAAGTGGCCAACACCGCCGCCGGCAAGGCCAAGGCCATCGTCTACGCCGGCACCGGCAACGGCTCGGTGGCCAACTACATGGTCGACACGCTCAAGGCCGCCCGCGCCAAGGGCACGATCGTGATCCGCTCATCGCGCGTGATCGATGGCTTCGTGCTGCGCAACGCCGAGCAGCCCGACGACCAGTACGACTGGGTGGTGGCACACGACCTGAACCCGCAGAAGGCCAAGATCCTGGCCGCCGTGGCGCTGACCCGCACCAGCGACACCAAGGAACTCCAGCGCATCTTCTGGGAATACTGATCTGAGCGCGCGCCGGCGGTGACGCCGCCGGCCTGCCCGTGTCCGTCCGGTCGACCGCGTGTCGACGGCGGCACGGCGGTGCGGCGCCCCCAGCGCCGCTGTTTCACCGTCCCTGACTCACTCATCTCCCTCCCATGAAAAACAAACACAAGCAAGTCGTCGCTCTCGCCCTCCTCGCCTGCGGCGCCGCCGCTGCCCCGGCCTGGGCCCAGTCCAACGTGACGCTCTACGGCGTGGCCGACGTCTACGTGCAGTTCGGCAAAGGCAACGAGACCCACACCACGATCGAATCCGGCGGCCTGTCGGGTTCGCGCTGGGGCCTGAAGGGCTCGGAAGACCTGGGCTCGGGCCTGAAGGCGCTGTTCCAGATCGAGAGCGGCTTCGCGATCGACACGGGCAGCAGCACCCAGGGCGGCCTGCTCTTCGGGCGCCAGGCGTTCGTGGGCATGTCCTCCGACAGCGCAGGCACCCTGACCATCGGCCGCCAGTACACCCCGCACTTCAACGCCGTCGACGCCGCCGACCCGTTCAGCACCGGCGCCGGCAGCGCTGCTTCCAGCGGGATCGTGTCCGTGCCGGTGGTGCGCGCCAACAACTCGCTGGCCTACACCTCGCCCAAGTTCGGCCCGGTCACGGTGTCCCTGCTGGGCGCGGCCGGTGAGCAGGTGACGGGCGCCGTCACCAGCGCCGACGTGCACTACGCCGCCAACAAGCTGGACCTCGGCGTGACCTACCTGCGCCAGAACCGCTTCGGCACCAACACGGAGGCCCTGACCACCGCGCTGTTCACCGCCGGCTACGACTTCGGCATGCTCAAGGTCACCGGCGGCGTGCAGAGCGTGAAGAACGCCACCCAGGCCGCGGCCACCGAGGACAACCGCACCGAGTACTTCGGCGGCGTGCTGGTGCCGGTGGGCACGGGCACGGTGTCGGCGGGCATCGGCGGCGGCAAGACCAAGAACGTGAGCGGCACGCGTGCCACGCAGGTCTCGCTGGGTTATGACCATCCGCTGTCCAAGCGCACCGACCTGTACGTCGTGGGCACCGGCATCAACAACGGGGCAGCCACGGCCTACACCGCCGACGCCGCCACGGGCGCCGGTCCTGCCACCTCCAACAACAAGGACGTGCGCGCCCTGCAGATCGGAATGCGTCACCGCTTCTGATCCTGAGAAGCCGGGCCTGGCCCGGCTCCCCCCCCGCGATGCGTGAGTGAACCGCCCGTCATGCGCTCTGGCGCATGACGGGCGGTTTGCTTTGGCACCCGGGTCACCTCATCGGGGAAAACACAAACTCCCATTGAAGGAGGGCTAGGGAAGACGGAAACGGCAGACTCTTTCCTGCTGGCAACACCCTGCTATCTTGGCCTCCCTTTTCTCACCCCGAAAGATAAAAAGTTGCCAGCGATTTAACCTTTTCCCCACGGAATCCTCTGATTTTCTGAGGCGACACACTTATTCTGCTGGGAGTTGGCGTATCAAGCAATTGCTTCTTTCCCATCAGCGTGAGCGCCTCCTCCGATCCCAAAACATAGTAAGCCAAAAACCCTTTTGCACCAGACTTATTCAATTCGCGAAAATAAATCCACACCCTATCACTCGATTCGGATGCAAAAACATTTATGCGCATCGCCGAAATTTTATGACCATCCAAAGCAATTATAAGCGGTATATACTTCTTTTGCCCCCCCAGACCGGATATCGAAGCAAGAAGAATCTCAGAGTCGAAGCGCCGCACAATCAGAGCGCCAATCGAAGTTTCATTAACCTTTACGGAACCAAGTTCCTGCATATCGACCGATTGAGCAGATGAGAAGCAAGGAAAAATCAGAAACAGGAACCCCAAGAATATTTCCACACTCCTCATAAGTCATCTCCAACCGGCAACTCTTCGCACCGAGCCCTTCCAATCAAAAGTTGCCACCCAGTTCCACCACATGTATTGGGTTTTCATGCCGAACCTATTTCCATCAGGAGTATATGCATCCAGAGATTTTTTTGACATCGAATTAAACATCCAAAAATTGAACGTACCCAATTTCTCCTTGTGGTTTATTTTGTCAACGGTCGTATAAATTCTAAAAGACCCAATAACTGCCCTTTGCAGCTCCACTCTTTGCGGGGCTGCGGAACCAGTGATTCCTGACAGGGCTCGCGTGGCAAAATAATGCGCAAGTTCTCTTTGACATGTTGGTGGATCTGTTCCCACAGGGGATGGCACTCTATCTTCATGACCATACCGCCTAGATATGTCAGTTTCCCTACTATTACTCAAATTTGGCCTCCACATCGGATTTGTAGGCGGTATTTTTACATTCGACCTTGCAAAGTCGATTATCGTCCCATACTCAGATGCCTGAACCGGCGACCACTCTCGCACTATTTTTGTGTAATTATCCGCCTCCGGCATAACCCACACCTTCTCCCTTGAAGAGGGAGAGAAGAACTCCTGAAGAATCTCTACGGCTGACGTCATTTTTGCAAATTTAATAAAAATCCAACATTTCGCCAAATTAAGCAGCCACCTTATTTTTTGACAGACTCCAGCCACCAACATCATTTCCCACATTGGCAGAGCCATCGGTCTTAGAGCCCTTGTATGCCCAAATGATCTCTGCGTACTTTAACCCGAAGGTCTCAGTGGGCAGACCTTCAATTCCCACGCTTGATTGCACTGTGCTGACAATTGCATCAGTGAGCTTGACCGTCAGGTAGTTTGTGCGCACTGTTCCTGATGCGCGGAAGAACTTAATCTCCACGTCATAGGTATAGCCAGCAGAGCATGCCTCCCACAGGTAAACGCTGGCCTTGTCCACATCCTTGGTGAACAGCATGGTGATATGTTCACAACGCTCTGATGAATGCCCGCCCGCCGTAGAAGCCGTGGCAGACGTTGGCTGATGAATACCTTGAGCCCAGGATGTAACCTCCACCCAGGTTTTGTGTTCGGAGTCCTCCGACTCGCCAATAATGTCTTTGGAATTCGTCTTTTTTACAAACTTGAGATAAATGTCCTTCATGCTTCCCTTAAGAGTTATAGAGCTTAATGACCCAAAGATAAAAACATAGCCAATCAGGCGCTTTAGTGTGCTGCATCGTTGCGGAGGCTTACTTCAGAAAACCGCCCTTTACGGGCATTTCCGTGAGGAGGAATGTGTGCAGATGTATCAGAGCTGGCGCAGGCCAACTCAATGTCAAAACAGTGAGGCTGTCCAAGCGCACCGACCTGTACGTCGTGGGCACCGGCATCAACAACGGGGCA
>CBINPE010000100.1:0-18709 GCA_966252435.1 uncultured Burkholderiales bacterium
TCCTCCGCGGGCTGCGCCCGCTCCCCCTTGACTTCGCTGCGCAGGGCACCCCAGGGCAGGGCTTCGGAGACTTCGGCGGCACGCGGGAGACACGCATGCCACCGTTGGTTCTCGGCGAAGGAAAAAGGCCAGGGGTGGAATGAAGTCAAGGGGGAGCGGGCGCAGCCCGCGGAGGACATGAATGGAACCCCAGGCTTTTCTCCATTGCCACGCACTTCCGGACTGAAGTCCTGGGGAGACGCCGTCCCCCCACTTGGGGCTGCGTTTACCGCTGGCTCAAGGCCCCGAACCAGCTGTCGCTCACCGCATCCGGGTGTGAGCGGGTGACGATCAGCCCCGACAGCAGGTAGATCGCGTTCAGCAGCCGGCTGGCGCGCTCGCGGTCCAGCCCCGGCCACTCCGCCAGGCTGCGCAGATTGGTCGTCTCGCGGCGCAGCCGCTCGACGGCCTGGGCCAGCAGGTCGCTGGTGAGCAGGGGCGACAGGTCGATCGAGGGCGTCACCCGGTAGGCCGCGGCCCCGGCGATCTCGGGCAGCAGCGCGTCGCGTGCCCCGCGCAGGGCGAAGGCCCACAGCAACGGCGCCAGCGGGTGGTAGAGGTGGGGCTGCCCGACCGGCGTCTCGGTGCTGTCAGGCGGGTGCAGCGCCGCCGGCTCGATGTGGATCACGCGCATCTCGGCCATCGGCATCGCCAGCAGCTCTTCCATCGGCAGCGGGCTGTAGGCCAGCCGCTCCTGCGGGAACACCGTCAGCGGCACCACGTGCTGGCCGCAGTGCAGCTGCATGGTCAACCGCTCGCCGTGGCGCACGCAGGCCGCCATCACCTCCACCATCTCGGCGCCGCTGTCCTGCGCGTCGAAGCGCGACAGGTCGGCGCGCAGCGAGGGGGTCAGCGCGCCGTGCGTGCTCAGGCCCATGGCATGGGGCTGCGTGGTCTCGCCCTTGAGGTAGCGGATGTACTTGCTGACCCGCATCAACTCCGGCTCGTCCGGCGGAATGGTGGACTCGAACATCGTGCTCATGGCGCGGACTCGGGACTTGCTGCGACGGCTTCGACTGCAGGCCGAACGGCACGGTGTGGGATGGGAATGCTGGGCATCACTGACGGATTGATCTCGGATCGCTCACTGGAAAGGCACCCGCGTGCTGGCCGCCGAACTTTACCTCGACCCGCCGTCTTTACCAGCCGCCGTACCCCCTCGATTGCGTGGGCATGCAAGGTCTGCGATTCAGCGCAAGCAACGGCTCAGGGTTTTCCAGAATCGCGCATCCTGTGTGGTGGCAAAGTTGATGCGCATCAAGGAGGTCGGGCGGCGCGTGGCGTGGAACAGCGCGCCCGGCGCCAGCAGCCAGCCCTCGTCGAGCATGCGTTGTGCCAGGCGCTCGGTGTCGGTGCCGACATCGATCCAGCCGAACAGGCCGCGCGGCGGTGTCACGAAGCGCCCGCCGTGGTGCTCGGCCAGCTTGACGGAGCGCGCGCGTGCCTGGTCCAGCTTCTGGACCACGCGCTGCGCATGGCGCCGCAGCCAGCCCTGCTCCAGGCAGTGGGCCATCGCCTGCTCCGTCAGGCTCGGGGTGGTGAGGTTGGTCAGGATCTTGGTGTCGATCAGGCGGTCCACCCAGGGCTTGGGCGCCGCCATGTAGCCCACCCGCCAATTGGGGGTGAGGATCTTGGAGAAGCCTGACACGTACAGCGTGCGCTCCAGCGCGTCGAGTGCGCTCAGCCGCGGCAGGTGCGCGGGGGCCAGGTGGGCGTAGCTGTCGTCCTCGAGGATCATGAAGTCGTGCCGTTGTGCCAGCTGCAGCACCCGGTGGGCGCTCTGCAGCGACAGCGAGGTGCCGGTGGGGTTGTGCAGCACGCTCACCGTCACGTACAGGCGCGGCCGCTGGTCCGCGGGCTGGCCGAGGATCAGCTGCTCCAGCACGGCGAGGTCGGGGCCGTCCTCGCGCCGCGGCACTGGCAGCAGACGCAGGCCCAGCGCGTGCAGCCGGGCGTACTCGATCGACCAGCCCGGCTCGTCCACCAGCACGCTGTCGCCGGGGCGGGTGAGGGTGCGGGTGATGATGTCCAGGGCCTGCGTGGCGCCCACGGTGGTCACGATCTGGCGCGGCTCGGCGCTCACGCCGTGGTCCTGCAGCTTGATCGACAGCGCCTGGCGCAGCCGCAGGTCACCGGCCGGATCGCCGTACTCCAGCGCGCGCGCCTGTGCGGCCGGCCCGCAGGCCTTCTTCAAGGCCTGGCTCAGCAACTGCGGGTCCAGCCAGTCGACGGGCAGGGTGCCGAGCCCGGGCATCGGCTGCGCGCCCTGGGGCTGCAGCATGCCGCGCAGCAGGTTGGTGGCGTTGAGCACCAGACGCTCGGGCCGTGCGGCCGGGTTGGCGGCTTGTGGGGGCGTCGGCGCGGCAGGGCCGGGCTCCGGGCTGTTGCGCACGAAGAAGCCGCGCTGCGGGCGGGCCTCCACCAGACCTTGCGCCAGCAGCCGGTCATAGGCCGCCACCACCGTGCTCGGGCTCACCTGGTGCCGCTGCGCGCACTCGCGCACCGAAGGCAGCCGCGCCCCGCCCAGCAGCAGGCGCTGGCGGATGCGCTCGGCAAACAGGTCCGAGAGCTGGTCGGTGAGGGACGCATCAGCATGGCGCGACAGGGCGATGCCTGTCGCGACGGCGGGCGCAGGGGGCAGGGCGGACATGGCTCATCCTCGGGCCCGGTGTATGGCCCAGGCAATCAGTACAGATGAAAAATTGTGTGTGTGAACTGTACTGTATTTGTGTTGGTTGCCTTGCCTAGACTGGGCCCTCGTTTTCCCTGTGCCCCTGATCGAGAGTTCCCATGACGACGACCCCCTTCACGCTGTCCCGCCGCTGTGATGCCCTTGCGCCCAGCGCCCTGCGGGAGATTCTCAAAGTCACCGAGCACGGCGACATCGTCTCGCTGGCGGGTGGATTGCCCGCGGCCCACTGCTTTCCCGTCGAGGCCGTGCGCGAAGCCACCCGGCGCGTGCTCGCCGACACCCCGTCCGAGGCCTTGCAGTACGGGCCCAGCGAGGGTTATCGCCCGTTGCGAGAGTGGGTGGCTGCTTACCTGGTGTCGCGCGGCCTGTCCGTGTCCCCTGCCCAGGTGCTGATCACGACCGGCTCCCAGCAGGCGCTGGACCTGATCGGCAAGGTGCTGGTCGACCCGGGTAGCGCCATTGCGGTCGAGTCGCCCACCTACCTCGGTGCCCTGCAGGCCTTCTCGCTGGCCGAGCCCCGCTGGATGGGCGTGGCCGGCGACCCGCGCGGGCCACTGCCCGGCGGCCTGGCGGCGGTGCGGGAGGCGCGCTTCCTGTACCTGCTGCCGAACTTCCAGAACCCCACCGGCCGCAGCATTGATGCCGACCGCCGGGTCGAACTCATGGCGGCCGCGCAGGCCCAGGCGCTGCCCGTGGTCGAGGACGACCCCTACGGCGAGCTGTGGTTCGAGGCGCCGCCGCCCCCGCCCCTGGCGGCCTGCTGGCCGCAGGGCACGGTCTACCTGGGCTCCTTTTCCAAGGTGCTGGCCCCCGGGCTTCGGCTGGGCTACCTGGTGGCGCCGCCGGCGCTGATGCCCAAGCTGGTGCAGGCCAAGCAGGCCGCGGACTTGCACTCTCCCGGCTTCGACCAGCGTGTGGTGCACGAGGTGCTGCGCGACGGCTGGCTGGAGGGGCACCTGCCGCGCTTGCGCGCCCACTACCGGGCCCAGCGCGATTGCATGCAGCTGGCCCTGGCCACGCACATGCCGCCGGGCTGCCGCTGGCAGGTCCCCGAGGGCGGCATGTTCTTCTGGCTCACCCTGCCTGCCGGCTGGGATGCCGAGGCCCTGTTCCCGCTGGCGCTGGCGCAGGGCGTGGCCGTCGTGCCGGGGGCCTCGTTCCACCCCGTGGCCCCGCAGCGCAACACGTTGCGTCTGAGCTTCGTGACCGTGCCGCCCGAGCGCATCGACGCCGCAGTCGCCGCGCTGGCCCGTGCCATGACATGCTATGCCGTCCAACAACCCCAGGAGACTGCCCATGCCCTCGTTTGATTTCCACCAGGTCGATGTTTTCTCCGAGCGTCCCTTGACCGGCAACGCCCTGGCCGTGGTCTGCGGTGCGGACGACTGGCCGGTGGAGAAGATGGCGGCCCTGGCGCGCTGGACGCAGCTGTCCGAGACCACGTTCCTGCTCAAGCCGCGCCATCCGGAGGCCGACTACCGGGTTCGCATCTTCACCCCCGACCGCGAGCTGCCGTTCGCCGGCCATCCCACGCTGGGCACCTGTGCCGTGTGGCTGGCCACGGGGGGGCGCCCACGCTCCGAGGGCATCGTGCAGGAATGCGGTGCCGGCCCGGTGGTGGTGCGGCGCGGCCCGGCCGACCGCCTGGCCTTCAAGGCACCGCCCCTCGTGCGCAGCGGCCCGGTGGCGCCCGATCTGCTGGCACGCATCGCGCAGAGCCTGGGCGTGGCGCCACAGGCCATCACCGCCTCGCAGTGGGTGGACAACGGGCCTGGCTGGGTGGGCGTGATGCTGGGCAGCCGTGCGCAGCTGCTGGCGCTGCGTCCCGACTTTGCGCACCTGGCTGGCGTGCAGCTGGGCGTGATCGCGCCCTGGGCGCAAGCCGAGCGCGAGGCCTGGGACGGTGCCGGCGATGAAGCCCCCTTGTTCGAGGTGCGGGCTTTCATGTCGATGGGCGGGGCCACGGAGGACCCCGTCACGGGCAGCCTCAACGCCAGCCTGGCGCAATGGCTGATCCGCGAAGGCGTGGCGCCCGCGCACTATGTCGTGAGCCAGGGCACGGCGATCGGCCGCGAAGGCCGCGTGCACATCGACTGCGACGGGCCCGGTGACGTCTGGGTGGGCGGGCGCACCACGCTGTGCCTGCAGGGGCGGCTCAGCGTGTGAGCCGGGGGTTCAGCCTTTGCGCCAACGCCATGCGGCACGCATCGACTGCCAGTTCGGCAGCTGCTGCTGCCGCTGCAGCAGGCCGCGCCCGATCACTCCCAGACACCCCAGCACCAAGCCGCCCAGCAGGCCTCCCAGCATGATGAGCGCGCGGGCCGGCTTGGACTTGGCATCGGGCGGCTGCGCCACATCGACCTGCTGCAGCACCGGGCCTTCCTTGGCTTCGTCGAGCTTGGCGATCTCGTACTGGCGCACCATGCCCTCCAGGAGCGTCTCCTGCAGCTTCAACTCCCGGCGCGCCCGCACGAATTCGACGGCGGCCTCCGGAATGCGGCCCACCTGCATGTCGGTCACCGATGGTGTGCCGCCGGGGTTGACCGTCGCGCCCGCGTTGCTTTCCAGCCGGGCCAACTCGGCACGCAGCGCCCTCAGCTCGGACCCCAGGCGCTGCACCTCCGGGTTCTGCTCGGTGGCGCCTGTGCGCAGGACCTTCATCTGCACCTCGCGTGCAGCGATCTGCGCGCGCAGCGCGGCGGCCGTTCCGATCAGGGCCTCGGCCTGCTTGTCCAGCACGATCACCCCGGAGGACTCCTGCATCTTGCGGAAGTCCTGCTCGGCTTGAATCAGGCGCTCTTTGGTTTCTTTCAGCTGGTTTTCAAAGAAGATGCGCCGCTGTTTGGCTTCGCCGACCGCCAGGCGCCCCAGCAATTCGGTCAGTGCCTGCGCGTGGCCGTTGGCCAGCCGGGCGCAGAACTCGGGATCCTCGTCGTCGACCTCCAGGGTGATGACGCCGCTCTTCTTGTCGGACAGGGCCCTCACGTACTTGGGCAAGGTGCGACGCAGCGCGGTGAGCGACTTCGCCTGGTAGTGCTCGCGCAGATGGAAGCGCTCGTCGAGCACCGCCAACACGCTGTCGCTCTTGAGCAGCGCCACGTACAACTCGTCGGGTGTCTTGGCGAAGCTGCCAGCCAGCCCTCCCAGCTGATTCATCGCCGCGATCGCCGACGAGGCCTGCTGCTGTTGCGTGCTTGGTGGCAGCAGCGTGGTGCGCGCTGTGTACACGGGCGGCGTCAGCAGGGCCCATGCCGTGGCGGCGGCGGTGCACACCAAGGTGACCGTCGCGATGCGGCGCTTGCCGCGTCCCAGCCAAGTCAGGGCCTCGAACAGAGAAAGAGCCGGCGAATCTGCCTGAAATTCCTCGGCGGATACGGCAATGGAATGCGTGGGCGTCATGTGGGCGAGTGGTGGAAGAGAGGGGACAGGCCAGGGACGTGTGGCATCGATCAGTTGTTCTGCAGGGTGCGGATGGCCGCTGCGCCCAGGCCGAATTGATAGAAGATCTGCGACCAGTCCTTCAGGTTGCGAACCAGGGCACGGCCCCAGGTCTCGTAGTCGAGCTGGTTGGGCACCACCACCGCATCGCCGGGATACAAGGTCTGGCTCTGGATGCTCCGGTTGAAGAAGCCGTTGTGGTCGGCAGCGTGGCTCACCGTGCCATCAGCCCGCAGGATGAACATGTTGCCGGTGTCCGAGGTCTCCTCCAGCCCGGCCAGCTTCACATAGTCGCCGGCTGTGCGGCCGGGCTTCCACAGATAGGCGTTGTTGTTCACCACGGCGCCGGCTACCGTCACGAAGCCGGGCCGAGAAGGCACGGAAATGCGATCGCCGTTGTCCAGCGGGACGTCTGGCAGGGCGTCGACGGATGCGGTGTCCGGCGACAACTCGAGCGCGATGCGGCCGTTGGGCTCCAGCTTTGACAGGCGGGCCAGCTGCGTGCGTCGCGCTGCTTCGTTGGCCGTCATGCCCGGCGAGGCTGCGGTGCCGCTGTCGGTCGTGCGCGTGGCTTCGCGTGCCGTCTGCACGGCGGCCAGCGCCTCCAGCCGAGCAATCGCCGACTGCAGGTTCTCGCGCTGGCGTTGCCGGGTCTCCTCACGCGCAAACTCCAGCCCGTACACGTAGGCTTGTGGTGTGAAGCCGCCGACGCGCGTCAGCAGCGAGCGCAGCGTCTCGCCGGGCAGGAGCTGGTACACCCCCGGGGTCATGACCTCACCCTCCACCGACACCAGCCGGGTCTGGCGGGCCATCGGTCCCCGGATGTCCTTGCGGCTGTAGATCGTCACCACGTCCCCTGGCTGGAGCGGCAGGTTCTGGCTGGCGTCGCCCTGCAGCAGGGCCCGGCCCAGGTTGAAGGGGATCACCTGCGGGCTGAGGTCCTGCGGATTCAGGCGCTCGATCGTGGCGTAGTCCCAGTTGACCTCTTCCAGCAGCGGCGTTGGCAGGCTGCGCCGCCGCTCTGGCCCTGGGCGCTCCTCAGGCGCGAAGGCCGGGTTTAGATTGGCATTGCCGCCGGTATTTGCGTTGGTGTTGGTGTTGTTTGTGTTGTTATTCCCCTGGTTGGCCCGCGCGGGGTCGTTGCGCACCACCTGCACCAGGGTATTGCGCCGACGATAGAAATCGAAGGAGATCAGCGCCTCCTTGTCAGGCACCAGGTCCAGCACCTTCATGCCGGGGGTGTAGGGGTGGCGCAAGGCCTCGGCCACGTAGCCGCGCAGCGTGACCGCATTGGAGAACGCCGGCGAGATCGGCTGCACCGTCAGCACGTCGCCGTCGCGCAGGGCCTGCCGCATGCCGGCCTCATCCAGCTTGACCGTCTCCACCACCCGTGCGCTGCGCGGCCGGGCCGGGTCGATGCGCTCCAGCACCGCGCTGTGCGGGTTGGCCAGGATCGGCAGGTTGCCGGCGTAGCGCAGCACGTCCTGGGCCGCCTCCTGGGCCTGGCTCAGCTCGAAGATGGCCGGGGTGTCGACCGCGCCGGTCAGGGCCACCTGGGGCCCGGTCGGCTGGAACACCACCACGTCGCCGTTGGCCAGTTGCAGGTCCTTGGACTTGTCGCCCAGCACCAGGAAGCTGTACATGTCCAGTTCGGAGAGGACCTTGCCGTCGCGCCGCAGGCCGATGTGGCGCATCGAGCCTGTGTTGCTGGGCCCGCCCGCCGCCACCACCGCCGACAGCAAGGTCGACTGGCTCGGCAGCTTGTACACCCCAGGGCGCACCGCCGGTCCAACCACGAACACACTCAGCCCGCGGAGCTGGCCGAGCGTCACGCTCAGGTTGAAGTTGGTGAAGTAGCGGCCGATCTGCGTGCGCAGGTAGCTCTCCAGGTTGGAGGCCTTGGTGCCGGCCACCGTGAAGGTACCCACCTTGGGCAGGGTGACTTGGCCGTTGCGGTCGACCGTGGCGCGGTAGTCCACGTCGATGGCACCCCAGGCACGGATCAGCAATTCGTCCCCGGGGCCGACCACGTAGTCGGCCGCCACCGGCACGTTGTCGACCGCATTTCCGCTCTTGCCCGCGCTGGTGAAGAAGCTGCTGCCGAACATGGGCAGCACGCGCCCGGTGGCTGCCTCCACGAACTTCTGGAATTCATTCGGCGGTGGAGGCGTGGCCGGCGGGCCACCCGTCAGGGTGTCCTGGCGACCTTGCGACATGTCCTTCGTCGCGTTCTCGCGGTTGCCAAGATTGCCGAGGTTGCCCAGATTGCTGGGCCTTGTGGGCTGGGTCTGCAGCGTCGAGGGCGGGGTGTTGGGGGACAGGGGCACCGTGGGAACGGGCAAGGGCGTGCCCGAGGGCGCCGCGGTGCTGGGGGCCGTGAAGTAGCCACCGGGCGTGGGCTCCTTCAGGTCGAACGAGTCCTGCTGCCCGGGCGTCTGGGCCTCACTGACGACGGCGCCCAGCGCCCCCACACACACCACAGCCAAGGCGCTCCAGCGCCGCCAAGCAAGACGAGAAGGCATCAGGTTCATTCAGACAGGTCACTAGGTTCTCAAATGCGCTGCCGACGCGGCAGCGGAAAACGGATGGGGCGAGGCCGCCGGGCAGCATGCTGCCCGGGAAGCCCGCACCCACCCTGCGACGGCTCGGGTAGGCGGTGAATGGGCGAGGCGGACCGACGGCCCGGGCCGGCTCATTCCTTGCGGTAGGTGTCGTGGCATCCCTTGCAGGCCTGGGCGGTGGCGCCGAAGGCGCTCTTGAGCTGGTCTGCGTTGCCGGACTTGGCGGCCGTGTTGAGCTTGGCGACCTCGTCCTGCAGCTTGGCGGCCGCGGCCTTGAACTTCTCTGCGTCGCTCCAGACCTCAGGCTTGGCGTGGGTGTCGCCCTTGTCGGTGCCCTCGCCGAAGGCGGTGAAGGGCAGGGCGGAGACGCTGGCCACCACGGCCGCGTTGTCGGCTGCGGCCTTGGCATCGAACGGCACCTTGCCGTTGACCATGGCGCCCAGCCGGCCGAAGTGGGCCGCCATCACGGTGAACGCGGCCTTGCGGTACTTGATGGCATCTTCGGGCTTGGCGAACTGCGCCGACGCCGGCAGGCTGATCGTTGCGAGGCCCAGGGCTGCGCAGGAGGCAGCCAACAGAAGGCCCTGGCGTTGTTTCATGCGGAAATCTCCAGAAGGGTGGGACAGCCGACAACCATTGCAGACCTCGCGGCGGACAACAACCACAACGAACAGCAGCGGGATCATCGACCACCTCCACCGCCAGCGCCTGCGCCAACCAACAACACTCAAACAAACAACCAAACCACTGCAGTGTACGCAGTGACGAGGCCAAATCAACCAGCGTTTACAGGATGATGGCGAAGCTGTGGTGCGTCGGCCCCTGCTGCGGGTTCTGCCTGAAGCGGTGCGGCGGCGCGGCGCGTCATCCTTGAAGCCTTTTGCCGGAGATCGCTCATGGGCCTTGACGCATCCGTTCCTCCTTCGCTTGCGCCGCGGGTCCGCGTGCGGGTCTGGGACCTGCCGACCCGGCTGTTCCACCTCGCGCTGGCAGTGGGCGTGGTGAGTGCGGTGGTCAGCGCCAAGATGGGCGGCAACGCCATGGCATGGCACTTCCGCTTCGGCTACGCGGTGCTGGCCCTGCTGCTGTTCCGGATGGTGTGGGGGCTGGTGGGTGGGCACTGGTCGCGCTTCTCTCGCTTCACCTACAGCCCCCTGGCGGTCTGGCGTCACCTGCGCGGCCGTCCCGCGGCGGGTGACCACTGGGAGGTGGGCCACAGCCCACTGGGCGCGCTGTCGGTGTGGGGCATGTTGTCGCTGCTGGTCCTGCAGGTGGGCAGCGGGCTCGTGGCCGACGACGAGATTGCCAGCACCGGCCCCCTGGCGCGCTTCGTGTCCTCCGCCACCAGCCATCTCATGACCCACTGGCACAAGTCGTATGGCCAGGCCCTGATCCTGGGTGCTGTGGCCCTGCATGTGCTGGCGGTGCTGGTCTACCTGGGAAAGGGCCGCAACCTGATCCTTCCCATGGTCACCGGCGACAAGTCGCTGGCCGCTGGGGTGCCGTCCTCCGTGGACCGGGCCTCCCGGCGCTGGCTGGCTCTGGCCGTGCTGCTGGCCTGCAGCCTGGCGGTGGCCGGGCTCACGGGCTTGGCATAGACTGTGCACGCCGCTTGCCGGGTCCAGTCCTTGTGAGGGGTGATCGACCGATCGACCCGCCCGCCCATGTCCCACCCTGACACTGTCGACGTCCAGCTCCTGTCGCCCCAGACGCCCGAGTGGCTCGAAGCCACCCGCGAGATCTTCCGGGACTATGCCAATAGCATGTCCGTTGACCTGTGCTTCCAAGGCTTCGAGGCCGAGCTGGCCAGCCTGCCGGGCGAGTACGCCGCGCCGCAGGGGCACCTGCTGCTCGCCCTGGTCGATGGCCAGGTGGCCGGCTGCGGTGCCTTGCGGGCGCTGCCGGGCTCGGACTATGCCAACGCCTGCGAGATGAAACGCCTGTATGTGCGCCCCGCCTTCCGGCGCTTCGGCCTGGGCCGCCAGTTGGCGCAGGCCCTGCTCGACGAGGCGCGGCGGGCCGGTTACTCCGTGGTCCTGCTCGACACCCTGGACGACATGGAAGCCGCCCGCGAGCTCTATGCCTCGCTGGGCTTCGAGGAGATCGCGCCCTACTACTTCAATCCCATCGCGGGCGCGCACTACCTCAAGGCCGAGCTGGTCTGAGCCTGCCGCCAGTGAGCCCACCTTCTCGGCCTGTCTTGACCTGACCCGCCGACCATGCCGACACCACCGCAGCGGGGCTCGATGGCGACGATGGACCGCGCGGCCCACCTGTCTCATCTGCAGTGCGTGGGCAAGGTCGACGTGGTGATCATCGGTGGGGGTGCCACCGGGCTGGGCGTCGCGGTGGATGCCGCTGCGCGCGGCTGGCGCGTGGCCTTGTTCGAGGCCCACGACTTCTCCGAAGGCACCTCATCGCGCAGCACCAAGCTCCTGCACGGCGGGGTGCGCTACCTGGCTCAGGGTCACTGGCCGCTGGTCCGCGAGGCCTTGCACGAGCGCAGCACCGTGCTGTCGCACGCGCCGCACCTGGCCCAGCCCTTGCCTTTCATCGTGCCCGGCTACCGCTGGTGGCACCGGGCCTTTTACGGGCTGGGCCTGTCGATGTACGGCTGGCTCGCGGGCCGCCACGGCCTTGGCGCCACCGAGGTCCTGTCCGCGGAGCAGGTGCGCCGCTGCGTGCCCAACGTCAGGGCACAGGGTCTGCGCGGTGGCGTGCGTTACTGGGACGGTCAGTTCGACGATGCCCGGCTGGCCCTGGCCCTGGCGCGCACCGCGGCCGCCCACGGGGCGGCCCTGCTCAACCACTGCCCCGTGACGGCACTGACCGAGGCGCAGGGCCGGGTCACCGGTGTCCTGGTGCGGGACCAGGCCAGCGGCACAGTCTGGCCGCTGGCTGCGGCCTGTGTGATCAATGCCACCGGCGTGTGGGTGGAAGGCGTGCAGCGCATGAGTCCGTCCTTTCAGCCCGCACCCGCACGCGTCACGCCCAGCCAAGGCGTGCATCTGGTGGTCGATCGCGACTTCCTGCCCGGGGGGCATGCACTGCTGGTGCCCCGCACCGCTGACGGACGGGTGTTGTTCGCCGTGCCGTGGCTGGGCAAGACCTTGCTGGGCACCACCGACACCCCGCGCGCCGACCTGCCGGTCGAGCCCGAGCCCACGGCTGCCGAAGTGGACTTCATCCTGAATGAGGCCGCGCGCGTGCTGCAGGCGGCGCCGACGCGCGCGGATGTGCGCTCGATCTGGGTCGGCCTGCGGCCGCTGGTCACCTCGCCCATCGCGGCGGGCGCCACGGCCAGCCTGTCTCGTGAGCACAGCGTGTGGAGTGACGCGAGCGGCCTGGTCAGCGTCACCGGTGGCAAGTGGACCACCTACCGCGCCATGGCTGAAGACGTCCTCCGTCATGCCCAGCGTGCAGGCCTGCTGCCAGCGCGGCCGCCTGTCACTGCGCAGTTGCCCCTCTGGGGTATGTCGGCGGCCTCCGATCCGGTGCGCCCGGTGAGCGATCCACCCGGCGAGCACAGTTATGGCAGCGACCGGCACATGCTGCGCCAGGTACCCGGGGCCGAGCGGGCCCTGTGGATGCAGGATGGGCAGCTTTGTCTGAGCGAAGCCATGGTGCGCCATGCGGTGCGCCACGAGATGGCATGCAGCGTCACCGACGTGCTGGCCCGGCGCAGCCGCCTGCTGTTCCTGGACGCCCGGCATGCGCACGACCTGGCTCCCCGCGTCGGCGAACTCATGGCGGAGGAGCTGGGGCCGGATTTCGATGCGCCAGGCAGCGTGGCCGCATGCCGCGCGCTTGCCGAACACTATATGAAGGTGCCCTGAACCCTGCATCCGCCAAGGGGCCCTTGCGCCAGCGCACTTGAACAGGGCACGCCAACGGTGCCAACTTTGGTGCTCATTTTTGAAACACGCGCACGCAAGCCTGTGCCCAGCCTAGGGTTTCCACATATAATCCCGAGGCTTTGCACTTGGTAACACCCGATTCGAGTTCGTGCCATGACTGACCTTCTCAATCGTGGCCCGGTTCCTTCAGGTAGTGCCAGGTCTGCGACGCAGCATCCAGAAGCAGAATCTGAGAGTGGGGATGAAGATCCCCCTTTCAAGCCCCTCACGCGAGAGGAGGCGCAGGCCCTGCGGGCCCGCCATCCCTCCACGTCGCCCTGGGTGGTTCTGGGGATCCAGGCACTGGTCGGCATCGTCCTCAGTGCCGGGGTCTGGGCGCTGTGGCGGCAAGGTGGCGCGGTGTGGTCGGCCCTCTACGGCACGGCGACCGTGGTGATTCCCGGGGCCCTCATGGCCCGTGGGATGTCCAGACAATTCGGCAGACAGACAAGCCCTGGCGGGGCCGTGCTCGGCTTCGCAGTGTGGGAGTTTGCCAAGGTGATGGCGGCCGTGGCCATGCTGGTGGCGGCAGTCAAGGTGGTCCCGGGCCTGAACTGGCCGGTGCTGCTGGTCACCATGATCGTGAGTTTGAAAGTGAATTGGCTGGTGCTGCTGTGGCGCCGGCCATCAACCCGAAAGCAAGAAGAGATTCGACAACATGTCAGCTGAAGCACACGCCGCACACGCCCCGAGCGCTGGTGAATACATCCAGCACCACCTGCAGCACCTGCAACTGAACTTCTCGCTGGAGGGCACTACCCAGAAGTCCATCGTCGACTTCGGCCTCTTCAACGTCGACTCGGTGTTCTACTCGGTCGTGCTGGGCGCGTTGGGCTGCCTCATCCTGTGGATGGCGGCACGCCGTGCCACTTCCGGCGTGCCGGGCCGCTTCCAGGCTCTGGTCGAGATGCTCTACGAAATGGTCGACAACCAGGCCAAGGGCGTGATCCACAACGCCACCAGCCGCAAGCTGGTCTCCCCCCTGGCCCTGACGGTGTTCGTCTGGATCTTCCTGATGAACGCGATGGACATGCTGCCCGTCGACCTGATCCCCGCCTTCTGGCACGGTGCTGGCCCGGCCCTGGGCTTCCACGACCACATGCGCGTGGTCCCCACCGCCGACCTGTCGACCACCCTCGGCCTGTCGACCAGCGTGCTGCTCGTGTGCCTGGTCTACAACGTCAAGATCAAGGGCCTGGGCGGCTGGAGCCATGAACTGATCGCCGCCCCCTTCGGCGACCACCCCGCCCTGTATCCCGTGAACTTCCTCATGCAGATGATCGAGTTCATCGCGAAGACCGTCTCCCATGGCATGCGGCTCTTCGGCAACATGTTTGCCGGCGAGCTGGTGTTCATGCTCATCGCCCTCATGGGCGGCGTGTGGGCCTGGCAGTTCAACCCCGCCACGGGGGCGTTCTGGCTGGGCTTGGGGCATGTGGTGGCGGGCACGGTGTGGACCCTGTTCCACATCCTGGTCATTACCCTTCAGGCCTTCATCTTCATGATGTTGACCCTGATCTATGTGGGGCAGGCCCACGATGCGCATTGATGGGCCGCCGGGTCCGCTGATGGGCGTCTGATTTCGTCGTTCTCTTTCTCTCACTCTCGCTTTTTTATTCATCCTTTAGGAGCAAAACATGGAAAACATCCTCGGTCTCGTCGCGCTGGCTTGTGGTCTGATTGTGGGCCTGGGCGCCATCGGGGCCTCCATCGGCATCGCCTTGATGGGTGGCAAGTTCCTCGAGTCCTCCGCCCGCCAGCCCGAGCTGATGAACGACCTGCAGACCAAGATGTTCATTCTGGCCGGCCTGATCGACGCCGCCTTCCTGATCGGTGTGGCCATCGCCCTGCTGTTCGCCTTCGCCAACCCGTTCCACCTGTAAAAGTCTTTCCCTTTCACGGTTGAAAGGATCGTGCTGTGAACATCAATGCAACCCTGTTCCTGCAGGCGATAGTCTTTGCCATCCTGGTCTGGTTCACCATGCGCTACGTCTGGCCCCCGCTGGCCAAGGCGCTGGATGAGCGCGCCGAGAAGATCCGTCTCGGCCTGAGCGCCGCCGACTCGGCCAAGGCCAAGTTGGCCGAGGCCCAGAAGGAAGTCGCGGCGCAGCTGGCCGCGGCACGCGAAGAGACCGCCAAGCGTCTGGCCGATGCCGAGCGCCTGGCCCAGTCCATGGTCGAGGAGGCCAAGTCCCGTGCTTCGGAGGAGGCCGCCAAGATCGTCGCGGCCGCCAAGGCCGAGGCGACGCAGGAGTCCTCCAAGGCCCGTGATGCCCTGCGCGCGCAGGTGGCCCAGCTCGCCGTCAAGGGCGCCGAGCAGATCCTCAAGCGCGAGGTCAATGCCGGCGTCCACGCCGATTTGCTCAACCGCCTGCAGACCGAGCTCTGAACCATGGCTGAACTTGCAACCCTTGCCCGTCCCTACGCCGAGGCGCTGTTCCAGGTTGTGCGGCAACAGGGCGCCCAGGCCATGGGCGCCGTCGCTGCCCAGGTGGAAGCCTTGGCGGCGGTGGCCGCCGACCCGCAGCTGCGCCAACTGGCCGACCATCCCAAGGTCCAGGCGGCGCAGGTGTTCGACGTGATGAGCGCGGCGCTCAAGCAGCCGCTGCTCGAGCCCGTCCAGAACCTCCTGCGCACCGTGATCGACAACGGCCGCCTGGTGGCCCTGGGCCAGATCGCGACGCAATTCCAGGTCCTGATGAACGCCCAGGCGGGGGTGAGCGACGCCCACATCGCCAGCGCCTTCCCCATCGAGGCCGCCCAGTTGCCCAACGTGATGGCTGCGCTCGAGAAGCGCTTCGGGCGCAAGCTCAACCCCGTCGTCACGCTGCAACCCGAGCTGATCGGCGGCATCCGCGTGGTGGTGGGGGACGAGGTGCTCGACACCTCCATCCAGGCCCGCCTGCAGCAGATGAACGCTGCGCTGACCGCCTGACCCGACCGACCCGCGCTGCACCTCAGCACCATCATCCCAGCGCAGGCCACGGCCTGCGGCAACGGAGAGAAGCAATGCAACTGAATCCTGCCGAAATTTCCGAACTGATCAAGAGCCGCATCGAAGGCCTTGGTGTCTCCAGCGACATCCGCAACCAGGGCACCGTGGTGTCCGTCACCGACGGCATCGTCCGCATCCACGGCCTGTCCGACGTGATGCAGGGCGAAATGCTGGAATTCCCCGCCACCGCTTCCGGCCAGCCGACCTTCGGCCTGGCGCTGAACCTGGAGCGCGACTCCGTCGGCGCCGTGATCCTGGGTGAGTACGAGCACATCTCCGAAGGCGACATCGTCAAGTGCACGAGCCGCATCCTCGAAGTGCCGGTCGGCCCCGAGCTGCGCGGCCGCGTGGTCAACGCCCTCGGCCAGCCGATCGACGGCAAGGGCCCGATCAACGCCAAGCTGTCCATGCCGATCGAGAAGATCGCCCCCGGCGTGATCGCCCGCCAGTCCGTGAGCCAGCCGATGCAGAGCGGCCTGAAGTCCATCGACGCCATGGTGCCCGTGGGCCGCGGCCAGCGCGAGCTGATCATCGGCGACCGCCAGACCGGCAAGACCGCCGTGGCCATCGACGCCATCATCAACCAGAAGGGTCAGAACATGACCTGCATCTACGTCGCCATCGGCCAGAAGGCGTCGTCGATCAAGAACGTGGTGCGCGCGCTCGAGTCCTCCGGCGCGATGGAGTACACCATCGTCGTGGCCGCCTCGGCCGCCGAGTCCGCTGCCATGCAGTACGTCTCGGCCTACTCCGGCTGCACCATGGGCGAGTACTTCCGCGACCGCGGCGAAGACGCCCTGATCGTCTATGACGACCTGTCCAAGCAGGCCGTGGCCTACCGCCAGATCTCGCTGCTGCTGCGCCGTCCTCCGGGCCGCGAAGCCTATCCCGGCGACGTGTTCTATCTCCACAGCCGCCTGCTCGAGCGTGCCGCACGCGTGAACCCCGACTACGTCGAGGCCTTCACCAAGGGTGCCGTCAAGGGCAAGACCGGTTCGCTGACCGCGCTGCCCATCATCGAGACGCAAGCCGGCGACGTGTCTGCCTTCGTGCCGACCAACGTGATCTCGATCACCGACGGCCAGATCTTCCTCGAGACCTCGCTGTTCAACGCCGGCATCCGTCCCGCCATCAACGCCGGTATCTCGGTGTCCCGCGTGGGGGGCGCTGCCCAGACCAACCTGATCAAGAACCTCTCCGGCGGCATCCGGACCAACCTCGCGCAGTACCGTGAGCTGGCCGCCTTCGCCCAGTTCGCCTCCGACCTGGACGAAGCCACCCGCAAGCAGCTGGACCGCGGCGCCCGCGTGACCGAGCTGCTCAAGCAGACCCAGTACGCCCCGCTGCCGGTGAGCCTGATGGCCGCCACGCTGTACGCCGTCAACGAGAACTTCCTTGACGACGTCGACGTCAAGAAGGTCCTGGCCTTCGAGCACGGTCTGCACCAGCACCTCAAGACCAGCCACGCCCCGCTGCTGGCCCAGATGGAGAAGGACGCCCAGAAGTGGGACGTCAAGGGGCCCAAGCCCGACGCATCGCCCGAGAAGGCTGCGTTCGTCAAGTCCTGCCAGAAGGCCGAGGCCGAACTGAGGGCTGCCATCGCTGCCTTCAAGAAGTCTTTCTCCGCCTGACGGCCTGACCCAAGCAAGGAGCTTTTCGCATGGCAGCAGGCAAGGAAATACGCGGCAAGATCAAGAGTGTCGAGAACACGAAGAAGATCACCAAGGCCATGGAGATGGTTGCCGCCTCGAAGATGCGCAAGGCGCAGGATCGCATGCGCGCGGCGCGGCCCTACAGCGAAAAGATTCGCACGCTGGCGGCCAACCTGTCGCAGGCCACGCCGGAGTACAAGCATCCTTTCATGGTGCCCAACGCCGAGGCCAAGACGGTCGGCTTCATCGTGGTCACCACCGACAAGGGCCTGTGCGGTGGCCTGAACACCAACGTGCTTCGTGCGGTCACCACCCAGCTGAAGGAGGTCGAGGGCGCGGGCCGCCAAGCCGAGGCTGTGGCCATCGGCAACAAGGGCCTGGGCTTCCTGAACCGGATCGGTGCCAAGGTGGTGTCGCAGGTCACACAGCTGGGTGACAAGCCCCACCTGGAAAAGATCATCGGCCCCATCAAGGTGCTGCTCGACGCCTATGCCGAAGGTCGCCTGCAAGCTGTCTACCTCTGCTACACCCGCTTCATCAACACGATGAAGCAGGAGCCGGTGGTCCAGCAGCTGCTGCCGCTGTCGGCCGATGCCCTGGCGGTGGGCGGTGCTCCGGCCGGGGAAGGGCGCAAGCACGACTGGGACTACATCTACGAGCCCGATGCGCAATCGGTGATCGACGAGCTCCTGCTGCGCTACACCGAGGCCCAGGTCTACCAGGCCGTGGCCGAGAACATGGCGTCCGAGCAGTCGGCGCGCATGGTGGCCATGAAGTCGGCGACCGACAACGCCGGCAATGTGATTGCCGAACTCAAGCTGGTCTACAACAAGACCCGCCAAGCCGGCATCACCAAAGAACTCTCCGAAATCGTCGCCGGTGCGGCCGCGGTTTAAACAGAATCGAACTGAGATTTTCAAAGGACACAAACATGGCTGACACGCAACCCGCAACCGTAGGCAAGATTGTTCAGTGCATTGGCGCCGTGGTGGACGTTGAGTTTCCCCGCAACGCCATGCCCCGTGTGTACGACGCACTCAAGCTGGAAGGCACCGAGCTGACGCTCGAGGTGCAGCAGCAGCTCGGTGACGGCGTGGTCCGCACGATCGCCCTGGGTTCGTCCGACGGTCTGCGCCGTGGCCTGATGGTGCGCAACACCGCGCAGCCCATCTCCGTGCCGGTCGGCCGTGCCACCCTGGGCCGCATCATGGACGTGCTGGGCAACCCCATTGACGAGCGCGGCCCCGTGAGCCAGGAGCTCACCGCCTCCATCCACCGCAAGCCGCCGGCCTACGACGAGCTCAGCCCCTCCACCGACCTGCTGGAAACCGGCATCAAGGTGATCGACCTGATCTGCCCGTTCGCCAAGGGCGGCAAGGTGGGCCTGTTCGGCGGCGCCGGCGTGGGCAAGACCGTGAACATGATGGAGCTCATCA
>CBINPE010000101.1:0-18641 GCA_966252435.1 uncultured Burkholderiales bacterium
TCTGGCCGGTGCGGGCGCAGCGCGGCACCATCAGCTTGTGCTTCTTGGTCTCGACGAGCAGGCCCTGGGCCTGCAGGTCAGCCACCACGCGCTTGCGTGCCTCGAAGCGGTCCAGGTCCTGGTAGGCCGCGGGCGCGTTCTCGTTGATCCTGGCGTCGAGCGTCAGCACCGAGATCAGGGGCAGGCCGTGGCGCTGGCCCACTGCATGGTCGTTCACGTCGTGCGCGGGGGTGACCTTGACCACCCCCGTGCCGAACGTGCGGTCGACGTATTCGTCGGCAATCACGGGGATGGTGCGGTCGCACAGCGGCAGGCGGACGTGCCGGCCCACCAGGGCGGCGTAGCGCTCATCCTCGGGGTGCACCATCACCGCCACGTCGCCCAGCAGCGTCTCGGGCCGGGTGGTGGCCACCACCAGCTCACCACTGCCGTCTTCCAGGGGATAGCGGATGTGCCAGAGGAAGCCGTCCTCCTCCTCGCTCTCGACCTCCAGGTCGGACACCGCGGACTTGAGCACCGGGTCCCAGTTGACCAGCCGCTTGCCACGGTAGATGAGGCCTTCCTCGTACAGGCGCACGAAGGTCTCGGTGACCACCCCGGACAGCTTGTCGTCCATGGTGAAGTACTCGTGCGGCCAGCTCACCGAGGTGCCCATGCGCCGCATCTGGCGGGTGATGGTGGAGCCGGACTCCGCCTTCCAGTCCCACACGCGCTCGAGGAATTTCTCGCGGCCGAGGTCATGGCGGCTCTGCCCTTGCGCCTGCAGCTGGCGCTCGACCACGATCTGGGTGGCGATGCCCGCGTGGTCGGTGCCCGGTACCCACAGCGTGTTGAAGCCGCGCATGCGGTGGTAGCGCGTCAGGGCGTCCATGATGGTCTGGTTGAACGCGTGGCCCATGTGCAGGGTGCCTGTCACGTTGGGCGGTGGCAGCTGGATGCAGAACGAGGGCCGGGTGGGGTCGAGGGTGGGCTCGTAGACCCCGCTGCGCTCCCACAAGGGCCCCCAGTGGGCCTCGATGGCAGCGGGCTCGAAGGATTTGGCAAGTTCGGTCATGGGGAAAAACCAGTCGCAAAGGAGACGCGGTCGGGCCGTTGGGGCCTGCCACGTCGCACGGCAGAGGGTCTGGCATTGTAGGGTGCCGGCCTTGCGCTTGCGGCACCGCAGCACCGCGCGATGCGGGTGACGCGGACGGCGAGTTGGCCCAGAATGCCGCGCATGAGCGACCCCGCCTCCTACACCCTGATCACCTCGCGCAGCGCCTTCCACGAGGCCTTGCGGGCGGCTTTTCACGAACTGGCCAGCAGCACCAGCCGTCATGTGTTCCTGAGCGACCTCGATTTCGCGGACTGGCCTTTGAACGAACCTGGCGTGGTCGAGGACCTGGGCCGCTGGGCCCGCTCGCACCGCAGCCTGACGCTGCTGGCGAGTCACTTTGACGAGGTAGCCCGCCGCCACGCGCGTTGGGTGGCTTGGCGCCAGCACTGGTCGCACGTGGTGGACTGCCAAGCCGTTGACGAGGCGGACCTGCCGGCCCTGCAGCCCCTGCTCCTGATCCCGGGACAACTGGTGATCCGCCTGGTCGACCGGGTCGCCTACCGGGGCAGCGTGTCACGTGCGGAGACCGACCTGGTGCAGGCCCAGGAAGCGCTTGACGCGCTTTTGCAACGCTCGGCACCCTCCTTCCCGGCGACCATCCTGGGCCTTTAGGGGAAGTCCCTTATTCTGCATACAATGCTTGGCTAGGCCTTCAGGAACGCTCAGGCTTTCCTGGCCTGAGTACCCAAGAAGTTAGGCCGGTTCGATCCCGATGCTTGAGGGGATTGAGTCAATTGCTGATGCCGCCGGTAACCCTTTCCATTTTTAGAGGACAAGTATGAAAAAGTCGCTCCTGTTGGCTTCCCTCGTCGCTGTTGCCGCCCTTGCCGCCTGTGGCAAGAAGCCCTCTGAGGACTCGGCAGCCGCCGGTTCCGCCGTGAACAGCCCCGCTTCCTCCGCGGCGCCTGCAGCCCCGGCCGCCACCGAAGCCGCTTCTGCCCCCGCCCCCGCCGCGGCTGCCTCTGACGCCGTGACCGCCCCTGCCGGTGACGCTGCTTCCGCCGGCGCAGCCGCTGCCGAAGCAGCTTCCGCCGCTTCCAAGTAAGCAGCTGGAGTCCTCGCCGGGAACATGAGGAATGCTTGCTGCCGAGCAGCAAGCCTGTGGCCCCGGCCGCCGAGCGCACTCAGTCAGTACAAAAAAGCAAAGCCGCCCAAGGGCGGCTTTGCTTTTTCTTCTTGACGAATCGAAATCCAGTTGGGGTGGCTGATGGGGCTCGAACCCACGACGACAGGAATCACAATCCTGGACTCTACCAACTGAGCTACAGCCACCGTTGAAGCCGCACAGTATAACGTCTGATTGAGCCGATCAGTCATTCATTCAACAACGAGGAGCCAACACCATGAGTTTTCTGTCCGAATTCAAGCAATTCGCCATCAAAGGCAACGTGATCGACCTGGCAGTGGGGGTGATCATTGGGGGGGCCTTTGGCAAGATCGTCGACTCCGTCGTCAAGGACCTGATCATGCCGGTCATTGGTCGTGTGGTGGGTGGGCTGGACTTCTCCAACTTCTTCATCCTGCTGAAGGATCCGCCACCCGGTTACAAAGGCGCCATGACCTACGCCGACCTGACTGCGGCCGGGGTGCCACTGTTCGCGTATGGGAACTTTGTCACAGTGGCCCTCAACTTCCTGATCCTGGCAGTCATCATCTTCGTGATGGTCAAGCAGATCAACCGACTGAAGCTGGCGCAACCCGAGCCGGCGGCTCCTGCCCCCACCCCGGAAGACGTGCTCCTGCTGCGGGAAATCAGAGACTCGTTGAAGAAGTAACGCTCTGTGCCGGCCCGGGTGGCGGGCCCGGTCTTTTACTGATCAGGCAGGGAGGTTTTAGGGCCATACTGCGGGCCTGGAGCACCCCTTCTTCAGGCCCCCCCAGTGACGCGCACTCGTTCCACATGAGCCACAACGACTTGCGATTGCCTGCCGCCCTGGAGTCGGCGCTGAACCAAGTCAAGACAACCGCCAGCGCGGTCGGGGAGCGCATTGTTCAAAGTTTGGCGGCCCAGTCGACCGCCGCCACGCGGATCGCCGAGCGCGATCTGCTCATCAACGCCAGCCTCGAGCTGCGCCGCCAGGCCACCACCTTCCAGGCTGCCTTCAACGACAGCCTGCACGAGCAGGTGGCCAAGGAAGTGCGGCCCCAGGACCCGTTCCGCAAGACCGGCAGCAACTGGCAGTCGCTGAGCCTGGTCGACGACGACCAGGTCGAGGAGCAGGTGTTTGCCGACCGCATCGGGCAGCAGATTGCCCACGGCTGCGAGGTCGAGCTGCGCGAGCTGGCGCCCTACATGGGCGCCGTGCTCAACATCGGGCGGGCCGACGAGAGCCGCAACCCGCTGCGTCCCGCCAATGTGGGTCAAGCCCTGTACCGCGCCATCGCCGCCCTGACCGAGGACCGCGAGCTGCGCAAGACCTTGGCGCGCGAGCTGGGCCGGGCGATGGCGGAGTCGATGGGCGAGTGCTACCGGCACATTCGCGAAGACCTCCAGGGCCGCGGTGTGCAGGCGGTGGGCTTCTCGGTCAAGTCCGTCGAGGGCCCCGGCTCCCAGTTCGACGGGGCCCACTCCCATTACGACAAGCTGCAGCGGGAGGGACCTACCTCCACCCACAGCGGCTATGGGTTCCCCCCTTCGGCCCAGGGTGGCAACGAGACCGCCAGCGGCCGGCTGAGCGGCCAGGGCTATGCCTCGTCGCGCCATGGGAACAGCACGGGCTACGGCAGCTACAGCAGCGATGGGGGGGCCGGCCCGCAAGCATCCAATGCCCAGCTGATGAACCTGCTGCGCCGGCTGACCTACCTGGCCAGCCAGCCCGCCGCCCTGGACGAGGCCCCCCTCGGCGGGGCCGGCCACGAAGGACTGGCAGGCGGCGTCCGGCCGGTGGGCGCGGGGGGCGGAAGTGACACCGAGGGCCCCAGCTACAACGAGGGCCTGACCGGCCTGATGGCCGTCAACCTCATCCGCACCCACCGTGAAGAGCTGATCCAGGCGTCCAGCGGCAAGCTGGACCACATGGTGATCGACGTGGTCGGCAGTCTGTTCGACCAGATCCTGTCGGATCCGAAGGTCCCGCCCCAGATGGCCCGGCAGATCGCCCGGCTGCAATTGCCGGTGCTGCGGGTCGCGCTCAACGACAACACCTTCTTCTCCTCGCGCAAGCACCCGGTGCGGCGCTTCGTCAACCGCATCGGCTCGCTGGCCTGCGCCTACGACGACTTCGAGAGCGGCCCCGGGGAGCAGCTGCTGGGCCGGGTGCGCGAGCTGGTGCAGGAAATCGTCGACGGCGACTTCGACCAGGTCGAGCTGTACAGCCTGAAGCTGTCGGAGCTGGAAGCCTTCATCGCGCAGGAGCCGGAGGGTCAGGAGGCGGTCAAGCGCCCGGCCAGCCTGCTGGCCAACAAGGAATCCGAACTGCGGGTCCAGCAGCGCTACATGCAGCAATTGCAGGCCGCGCTCAAACCGATCGACATCCCGGCCTACCTGCGTGACTTCCTGGCGCAGGTGTGGAGCCAAGCCCTGGTGTTGTCGTACCGCCGCGCGGGCCCGGACGCCGAGTTGACGCAGCAGATGCGCCGCACGGGCCGCGAAGTCATCCTGAGCGTGCAACCCAAGGGCTCCCCCACCCTGCGCAAGAAGTTCCTGATGCAGTTGCCGGGGCTGATGAAGGACCTCAAGGAGGGCATGCGCCTGATCGGCTGGCCCGAGGACGCCCACGACGCCTTCTTCGCCGACCTGCTGCCCTCCCACGCCGAATCGCTCAAGCGCACGCCCTTGTCCGAGCTGGACCAGAACCTGCTCAGCCGCGAACTCGACGCCATCTTCAGTGCGCCCATCCCTGGCGTGGACAGCAGCTGGCGTGGCGAACCCCTGCCCCCGCTGCCCGACAACGAGCTGGAACGCCGCTTCACCCCCGAGGAAGCCCAGAGCGTGGGCCTGGTGGAAGAAAGCGCGGTCGACTGGTCGGGCGAGATCGACATCGACCTCAGCGAAGAAGCGGCCGAAGCCCCCCAAGGGGCGCAAGCCCCCGCCCTCCCTGGAGATGGCGGGGGGGTGGTGGCTCACGCCGAGGCCAGCGAGACCCTCGACCTGGACCTGGACCTCAGCGTGGAATTCAGCGCCCTGGCACCCCAGGACGGCAGCGCCCGCCCCGGCGAAGTCGACATCCAGCTCGACCTCAACCCGGCCGAGCCGGCCGAGCCTTCGCGTGGCGCCGATCTGGCCCAACACATCCAGCTGGGCTTCGCCTACCAGATGCACCTGCATGGCCAGTGGCAGAAGGTGCGCCTGAGCTTCGTCAGCCCAGGCCGCACCTTCTTCGTCTTCACGCATGGCCGGGCGCACCAGGAAACGATCTCGCTCACCTCGCGCATGCTCTCGCGCATGTGTGAATCGGGCAGGCTGCGCGCGGTGGAAAGCGCTTTCCTGTTGGAGCGCGCCACCGCCCGGGCACGCAAGCAGCTGGCGGCCCTGCGCTCCTCGAAGCGCTGAGCGCTCAGGCCGCGCCGGCCCCGGCAGCCTGCGCGCGGCGGGCCCAGCGCAGCGCCGCGCGCAGGCTGGCCGGATCGGCACGGCCGCTGCCCACGAGGTCGAAGGCGGTACCGTGGTCGGGGCTGGTGCGTATGAAGGGCAGGCCCAGCGTGACGTTGACGCCTTCGTCCAGACCGAGGTACTTGACGGGAATCAGCCCATGGTCGTGCGTCATGGCCACGACGATGTCGAACTCGCCCGGGTGGTCCGCAGTGTCGCGGGCCCGCATGAAGACCGTGTCGGGCGCGAAAGGCCCACGGGCGTCGATCCCCAGCGCCTGCGCCGCCACCACGGCCGGCCCGATGATGCGGATCTCCTCGTCGCCGAACGCCCCAGCCTCGCCCGCGTGCGGATTCAGGCCGGCCACCGCGATGCGTGGTCGGGACTGGCCCCAGCCGGCGGCCGCGGCGTGCGCGATGCGCAGCGTCTCGAGCACGGCGTCGAAGGTGACCGCGTCGATGGCCCGGCGCAGCGCCAGGTGCACCGTCACCAGCACCACCTTGAGCGATTCGTTGGCCAGCATCATGCGCACCGGCGGTGCCACGCCCTCGCGCGCAGCGCAGGCCTGCAGCAGCTCGGTGTGCCCGGGGAAGGCCACCCCCGCCTCGGCCATCGCCTGCTTGTTCAAGGGGGCGGTGACGAGCCCGGCCAGCTCACCCGCCAGGGCCCAGGCCGCCGCCTGGCGCACGCAGACCGCCGCCGCTACCCCCGCCTTCGCTGAGACCTGGCCGGGCGGACAGGCGAGCAAGTCGGCGGGCAAGCCGGCGGGCGGCAGCACGGGCAGGCAGTCCGGCGGTACCTCGCGCCAATCGCCCGGAGCTTCCAGCTCGGCCACGGGCACCGACACACCCGTCCAGGCCAGTGCACGGCGCATCACCCCCACGTCACCGACCACCACACAACCCGCCACCAGGCCGGGGTCGCCCGCCGGGTCGAACAACTTGGCGATGATCTCCGGGCCGATGCCGCAGGGATCGCCCATCGTCAGCGCCAGAGGGGTCTCGGTCCTGCTCATGCGGGGTTGTCCAGGTCGATGAACTGGTGCTCCAGGGCGAACACCTCGGCCAGGTGCGCAGCCAGCGAAGGTGCACCATAGCGTTCGGTAGCGTGGTGGCCCGCCGCCATGAAGGCCACCCCGGTCTCGCGGGCCAGGTGGGCCTGCGGCTCGGAGATTTCGCCCGTGATGAAGAGGTCCGCCCCGGCGGCGATGGCCCCCTCGAAATAGCCCTGCGCTCCGCCCGTGCACCAGGCCACACGGCGCAGGGGCCGGCCGTCGCCTGGCACGCAGACCACCTGACGACCAGTGAGCCCCTGGACACGCTGCGTCCAGGCCTCCAACCCGGCCTGCGGCTCGGGCGACGTGGCGACGAAGCCCAGGCGCTGCTCACCAAAGCGGGCGTCTGACACCAGCCCGAGGCGCTGCCCCCACTGGGCGTTGTTGCCCCACTCCGGATGGGCATCCAGCGGCAGGTGGTAGGCAAGCAGGTTGACCTGGGCCGCCAGCAGGCGCTCCAGGCGCCGCTTGAGCCAGCCGGTGATGCGGCCGTCCTGGCCGCGCCAGAACAGGCCATGGTGGACCAGGATCAGGTCGGCCTGCGCATCCAGTGCCGCCTCGATCAGCGCGAGGCTGGCGGTGACGCCGGAGACGACCTTGTGAACCTGGGGTTTGCCCTCAACTTGCAGGCCGTTCGGCCCATAATCTTTGAAATTTTCAACTTCGAGCAGCTTGGCAAGGTAGGACGTGATGTCTGTCTGCTGGGCCATGGATGGGATACCTTTTCACTCATGCGTCAAACTTGGCTGATTTTCTCGCAGGCCGTGACAGTTGCCGTGGCGGCCGTGTTCACAGTGTCGACCCTCAAGCCCGAGTGGCTCAAGCGGAACGGTGCCCACCCGGACGTGGTCTCGATCGTCACCTCCGACGACAAAGCCCCGCGCACCTCGCCGGCCACCAGCTTCAGCACGGCGGCCAAGCGCGCCTCCCCCGCCGTGGTCAGCATCACGGCCAGCAAGATGCCCAGCCGCAGCGCCCTGCCCGATGACCCCTGGCTGCAATTCTTCGGCCTGCAACAGCAACAGCCCCAACCCCAGGTCGGCCTGGGCTCGGGTGTGGTGGTCTCCAGCGAAGGCTACCTGCTGACGAACAACCATGTGATCGAAGGCGCCGACGACATCGAGGTGCAGCTCGCCGACAGCCGCAAGGCCCACGCCAAGCTGGTGGGCACCGACCCGGAGTCCGACATCGCCGTCCTCAAGATCGACCTCGACAAGCTCCCGGCCATCACCTTCGGCAACACCGACACCCTGGAGGTGGGCGACGTGGTGCTGGCCATCGGCAACCCTTTCGGCGTCGGGCAGACGGTGACCTCGGGCATCGTCAGCGCCCTGGGGCGCAACCAGCTCGGCATCAACACCTTCGAGAACTTCATCCAGACCGACGCTGCCATCAACCCTGGCAACTCCGGCGGGGCCTTGGTGGACGCGGAGGGGCGTCTGCTGGGCATCAACACCGCCATCTACTCGCGCAGCGGCGGCAGCATGGGCATCGGCTTCGCCATTCCCGTCAGCACGGCCAAGCAGGTGATGGAGAGCCTGATCACCCAGGGTGAGGTCAAGCGCGGCTGGATCGGCGTGGAGCCGCGCGACCTGACACCCGAGATGGCCGAGACCTTCGACCTGCCCGTCAAGGAAGGCGTGCTGATTTCCGGCGTGCTGCAGAACGGCCCGGCTGGCCGTGGCGGCATGAGGCCGGGTGATGTGGTGGTGAAGATCGCCTCCGCCCCGATCCGCAACACCAACCAGCTGCTCAATGCGGTGGCCGCCCTGCAGCCCAACACCGACGCGCAGATCTCGGTGCAGCGCGGCAACAAGCTGCTCGACCTGACAGTGCACGTGGCCCAGCGGCCCAAGCCCAACCCGGCCCTGCGCCAACGCTGAGGGCATCGGCGCGCCCCGCCAGGCGGCTCACGGCGGAACCGTCACGCCGCGGCGGAAGCGTCATCCCCAGCATCCTCGGGCTTGGGCTTGACCAGCCAGCCCGAGGCCCAGATGCCGATCTCATACAACAGGCACATGGGCACGGCCAGGGCCAGCTGGGAGATCACGTCGGGCGGTGTGACGACGGCCGAGATCACGAAGGCCAGCACGATGAAGTAGCCGCGGAAGGACCTCAGCTTCTCCACGCTCACCATGCCCACCCGCACCAGCAGGACCTCCACGATGGGCACCTGGAACGCCAGGCTGAAGGCGATGTAGAGCCCCAGCAGGGTCTCGACGTAGGAGGCCACATCCGGCGTGGCGGCCACCGACTCGGGCGTGAACTTCTGGATGAAGGCGAACATGTTGTCCAGCACCACGAACTGGACGAAGCCGATGCCCAGGTACGCCAGCAGGCTGCCGAAGAAGATCAGCGGCAGGGCGAAGCGCTTCTCGTGCTGGTACAGCCCGGGGGCGATGAAGGCCCAGGCCTGGTAGATCAGCCAGGGCAGCACCAGCAGCACCGCGACCATCAGCAGCACCTTGAGCGGCACCAGGACCGGCGACAGCACTCCCACGGCAATCAGGCGGGCGTCGGGCGGCATGTGCGCCCGGATGGGATGGGCCAGCCAGTCGATCAGGGTGCTGGGGCCCGGCCACAGGGCCAGGGCGACGATGGCGGCCACCAGGCCGTAGATCGCCCGCATCAGGCGGTCGCGCAGCTCGACGAGATGAGCGACGAACGGCTGTTCGGTGCCGTCCAGGGAATCGGGAGAGGTCATGGTGAAGGCGGACGGGCGGGAGGACGGAAGCGGGCCACCCGCGCCGAGCCCGACTGGACCCGGGCCCGCAGGCCATGGCGCTGCCGGTACCAGTGGGGGATGGCGCTGCGTTTGAGGCGCCATTTCTTGCGCGGCGGCTGGTAGCTGGGCATCGGCTGCAGCCCGTCATGCTGGCCGCTGCCCGGCGGCAGGGCGGTGTGGGCCCAGGCCTCGTCCAGGGCATGGGTGACGTTGCTCATCTCCTGGTGGACCGTCTGCATCTGCTGGTGGACCGACTGCTCGACACCACGGGCCGCTTCCTCGATCTGGCTCTTCATCTTCTTGAGCTCTTCCAGCTCGATCGAGCGGTTGACTTCGGCCTTGACGTCGGCCACGTAGCGCTGCGCCTTGCCCAGGAGATGGCCCACCGTGCGCGCGACCCGGGGCAGGCGCTCAGGACCGATCACGATGAGGGCCACGGCGCCGATCAGCGCCAGCTTGTCGAAACCGAAATCAATCATGGTGGAGGAAACCTGCCGGGTCGGGCGATTCGTCGAACGGCGAAGGCAGCGGGCGCGGCCTCGTGCCCAGGAACGGCCACCCTCGGGATGGCCGGCTCGGCGGCTCAGCCCTTGGTCTTGCTGTCGGCATCGACCACGTTGGGGTCATTGACCTTGTGCGCGGTGACCTGCTGGGGCTGCTCCGGGGCAGACCCATCCTTCAGGCCGTCCTTGAAACCCTTGACGGCCCCACCCAGGTCGGAGCCGATGTTCTTGAGCTTCTTGGTGCCGAAGATCAGCACGACGATCAGCAACACCACCAACCAATGCCACAAACTGAATGAGCCCATGAAACGTCTCCTGAAGGGAATGCGCGGATTTTAGGGGAAGGGAGGGGGCGACCCGGGGCGTCGATACCCCGTCTCGGACCCCCCAATCGCGCGAAAGTGCCGCGACGGTACAAGAAATGGCCGCGAGATGCCGGATGGGCTGCGTGAACGGTTCTGCCCGGCTCAGCCGCGCCGCCACGGGCGTGGACCGCCGATCACGTGCAGGTGCAGGTGCCCGACCTCCTGGCCGCCGTCCTCGCCGGTGTTGATGATGCAGCGGAAGCCGTTGAGCGCCCCTTCCTGGCGCGCCAGCACGGGCGCCAGGCCCAGCATGCGACCCAGCAGGGCCTGGTGCGAGGCGTCGACGTCGTAGAGGGTGGTCACGTGCTGCTTGGGCACGATCAGGAAGTGAACGGGCGCCCAGGGAGCGATGTCGTGGAAGGCCAGGAGGTCGTCGTCCTCGAAGACCTTGCGGCTGGGAATCTGGCCCTGGATGATTTTGCAGAAGATGCAGTCGGGATCGTGGCTCATGGCAGTTCGGCGGGTGTGGAGGGGTAACCGGGCAGGGGCTTGCCATTGTTCAGGTAGGAGAAGCCCTTGACGAGGCGGTAGACATACCACAACAAGCCCAGCATGAACACCGCCAGCCCCAGGTAGTGCCACCACACAGTCAGGTAACCCAGCGCCAGCCACCCCAGGGTCCACCAGAACATCTGGGACTGCCACGCGAAATGGCTCTCGTAGAGCGTGCCCCGCACCTCGTGACGCTTGACATGGTTGATGCCTGCACCCATCACCGCGGACAGGCCCGCCGTGAAGGGCGCCAGCGCGTACAGCACGTAGACGATGGCCGTGATCTGCCGCAGGTCGCTCAGCTTCTGGAGCCTGGCGCGACCCGACGCCAGCGTCGCATCGTCCCGCATGGCTCAGGCGCCTTCGCCGGGAGCGGAACGGCGCGCCTTTTCCTCGAGCCCCGACAAGCCCTCGCGTCGCGCCAGCTCCGCCAGCACGTGAGAAGGCGTCAGGCCGAAATGGGACAGCACCAGCAGGCTGTGGAACCACAGGTCCGCCACCTCGTAGACGACCTTGTCGGGCTCGCCGTCCTTGGCGGCCATCACGGTCTCGGTGGCCTCCTCGCCAACCTTCTTGAGGATGGCGTCCAGCCCCTTGCCGAACAGCCGGGCCACGTAGCTCTTGTCGGGATCGGCCTGGCGCCGTTGTTCGATCACCTGGGCCAGGCGCGCCAGCACCTCGTCGGATTGATTTGTCGAGCTGCTGCTCATGCTCATTTGTAGATGTGCTCCGGGTCTTTCAGGATGGGATCGATGGTGTCCCAGACGCCATCCCGGTAGCGCTTGAAAAAGCAGCTGTGTCGCCCTGTATGACAAGCGATCCCCGGCTCGTGACCGAGTTGCGTGACCTTGATCAGGACCACGTCGTTGTCACAGTCGAGCCGGATCTCGTGCACCTTCTGCAAGTGCCCCGACTCCTCGCCCTTGTGCCAGAGCCGCCGACGCGAGCGGCTCCAGTAGACCGCCTCGCCGCGCTCGGCCGTGAGCGTCAGCGCCTCGCGGTTCATGAAGGCGAACATCAGCACGTCGTTGCTGCCCACTTCCTGCGCGATCACCGGCACCAGGCCGTCCGCGTCCCATTTCACTTCATCCAGCCAATTCATGATGGTTCCAGTTTATCGACGCCTCTCACCCGGCGACACAGGTCGGGCCCGCATGGCCGCGCTCCTGCGCCAGCCAATCGAGCACCGGCAGCGTGCCCGGCAGCACCGGGTGCACCGCCACGGGCAGCGACTGCCAGGCCATGCGCTGCTGCTCACGCATCTGCAGCTCGCCCTGCCAGTCGAACACCTTGCAGAAATGCAGTCGCACCCGGGCGTGGGGATAGTCCACCAGCTCGATCCGCCACACGCTGACCTCGCCGATCGTGATGCCGATCTCTTCCTGCAGCTCGCGGCGCAGCGCCTGGGCGACGGTCTCGCCCGCCTCCAGCTTGCCGCCGGGGAATTCCCAGTAGCCGGCGTAGACCTTGCCCTCGGGGCGCGAGGTGAGGAGAAAACGCCCCTGGGCGTCGATCAGCACCCCCACGGCGACGTCGACGGGCACGCGTTCCACGGCAGCCTCCTCCTTTGGGCCGGGGGCGCTCACGGCCGGCCTCCGCGGGCGCTGTAGTCCTTCGCGAATTGGAAAGCCACCCGTCCGGAGCGCGAGCCGCGCTCCAAGGCCCAGATCAGGGCCGGCTGGCGAGCCGCGGCGATCTGCGCGGCGTCCAGGCCATGGTGCTGCAGCCATTGCGCCACGATGGCCAGGTATTCTTCCTGGCTGAAGGGATAGAAGCTGATCCACAGCCCGAAGCGTTCGCTGAGCGAGATCTTCTCCTCCACCCCTTCTCCGGGATGGATCTCCCCATCCTCCGCGGGACGGTAGCTGAGGTTGTCGCTCATGCGCTCGGGCAGCAGGTGGCGGCGGTTGCTCGTGGCGTAGACGAGCAGGTTGTCGCTGGCCTGGGCCACCGAGCCGTCGAGGATGGACTTCAAGGCCTTGTAGCCGGGCTCGCCCTCCTCGAAGCTGAGGTCGTCGCAGAAGACGATGAAGCGTTCGGGCCGCTCGGCCACCAGGTCGACCAGGTCCGGCAGGTCGACCAGGTCGGCCTTGTCGACTTCGATGAGGCGCAGGCCCCGGGGCGCGAACTCGTTCAGGCAGGCCTTGATGAGCGAACTCTTGCCAGTGCCGCGCGCCCCCGTCAGCAGCACGTTGTTGCAGGGCTGGCCGGCGACGAACTGGGCGGTGTTGGCAAAGAGGCGTTCTTTCTGCGGCTCGACCTCGACGAGCTGGTCGAGCCGCATGTCGCTGACGTGGCGCACTGGCGTGAGCTGCCGCGAGCTGCCCTGGCGGCGGTAGCGGAAGGCATGCGACGCGGCCCAGTCAGGGGCGCTCAGGACTTGGGGCAGCACCGCCTCCAGGCGCTGCAGCACGCTTTCGGCGCGTTGCAGCAAGGCGGCCAGGGAAGCACGCGATGATTCGTCCATGGACATCGATAGGCTGGCTCGGAAAGCCGGCAGTGTACGTGGGCAGGCCATCCCTGCCCCCCTGGGGCCTCAAGGGCACAGGCGCTGCAGGGCGAGTTCGAGCTGCTCGGTGGGATTGCGCTTGAACCCCGAGCGGGCGAAGCGCTGCAGGCGTCCCACGGCAAAGGCCGTGAGCACCGCGGCATGGACGCTGGCGTCCACGGTAGGAGTGGCAGAGCCCGCCTCGTCGGCGGCGCTGCGCAGCGCCTGGCGCAGCTGCGACTCCAGGCGATCGAAGAACTGGTTCATGCGCGCCAGCAGGCGTTCGTTCTCGAACACCAGGGCGTCGCCCACCATGACGCGGGTCATGCCGGGATTGCGCTCGGAAAACTGCAGCAGCATCGCCACCATCTGGCGCGCCTGCGTGGGACCGTGGGCCTCCCGCTCCTGGATCTGGTTGGCCAGCGTGAAGACGCTCTGCTCGATGAACTCGATCAGCCCTTCGAACATCTGCGCCTTGCTGGCGAAATGGCGGTACAGGGCGGCCTCGCTCACGTTCAGCTTGGCAGCCAGCGCGGCGGTGGTGATGCGCTCTGCGCCCGGCTGCTCCAGCATGGTGGCCAGGGTCTGCAGGATCTGCACGCGGCGCTCACCCGGCTTGGGCCGCTTGCGCACGGGCGGGGCTTCGGGGGCCACGACATCACCGGCAGCCGCGGCGGGCGCCAGCTCGATGGCGGGAGAAACGTCACTGGGAGGCAAGGATGTCATCAGGAAAGCCACAAAAGACACGCAGACTGCGGAGTCGCTTGATTCTGGCACACACATACCGGGGCCTGCCGCAGGGGTGATCACTGACTTTGCGTGTGTTTTGCACAAGAACCTCGAGCTTGTGCGCCGGCAAGGGGGATGGACGCAGGTAACGCTGCATCCAGGCGGTACGCAGGCCCACCCGCCGGGCCTGGCGCTGGTGGGCCAGGGTGTCCTCCACCAGCACGCAGCGCGAGGGCGTGGTGCGCAGGCGGGCAACCAGGTGGCGAAACAGGCGGGCGTCGGGCTTGGGACGCATGTGGCCGAACATGGTCATGTCCTCGACGCAGATCACGCCATCGAAGCATCCCAGCAGGCGCAGCTGCCGCAGCACCCGCAGGGCGTAGCTGCGTGGCGCGTTGGTCAGGATGAACTTGCGGCCCGGCAGGCGCTGCAGGGCGGCGCGGTCAGGGCCGCTGGTGCGCAGGCGCGGCTCCAGCCCGGGCAGCAGGTGCGTCGCCTCCAGGAAATGCGAGGCCTGCACGCCATGGTGCTTGATGAGGCCCAGCAAGGTGGCGCCATAGCGGTGCCAGTAGTGGGTGCGCAAGGCACCGGCATCCTCCGTCGAAAGCTGCAGGTGCTCGACGATGTAGCCCGTCATCGCCGCATTGATGTGCGGAAAGGCCGCTTGGCCTGCATCGTGCAGGGTGTTGTCGAGGTCGAACAGCCAGACAGGTGCCGGCCGCACCGGGGTGCCCCCCCCGCCCGGCCCTCCCGCACGCCGGCGGCGCCGGGCGGAATTCATCGTTGCGCCCTTGGTGTCAGCGTCGCCCGGCTCAATCGAAGCGCCCCTGGCGCAGCCACTTGGTGGCCACCCATTTCTCACCCTCGAGCACCGGCGCGCCCCCATGAATGGTGCGTGTGGCGGGGTCGGGGCGGTCGTAGCTGAAGAACACCGCATGGCCCTCGATGGGCTGCACCTCCAGGCCCACGTCGGGGAAGGTGGTGGCACCGCCGCGCACGGGGGTGTTCAGGTAAGTCACGAGGGTGCCCACACGCTGCCCACCCCGCTTCAGGATGGAGGCGGTACCCGAGTGCTGGGGATCGAAATAGTCGTAGTGCGGCTTGTATTCGGCACCTGGGGTGTAACGCAGGATCTGCAGCCCCTCGCCATGGTCGAGCGGCCAGTTGAGCAAAGTGGCGATGCGTGCCTCGATGCGCTGGCAGAGCTCGTTCTCGCCGCGGGCGAAGAACATCCCTTGGCTGGTCCGGGAGGCGTTGACCTCGCTGCCGCCGGTTTCCACCTGGACCGTCTCGGAACGCGCCAGTCGGGTGGTGGCCAGCTCCCGCAGGGCGGCGCACTCCTCCGCGCTCATCAGGTTGCCGAACACCACCACCCGGGGCAGCGCCATCACGGTGAGCACACGCACCTCGCGGTCACCCGCCCACACGGTGGTGGCCCCGCCCTGCAGCGCGGGCTCCGGCACGCCGGGCGTGTAGGCGCCGCTGGTCGGCTGCGGCGCCTGCAGGATGACCAGCGGCTTGCCCATGGCCGCCCGGGCACTGGCTTCGGTCCAGCCACTTTGCAGCATGGCGCGCAGGATGGCGTCCTCACTGTGGCCGGCCTGGCGTTGCGCAGCCATCCACTGGGCCAGCTCGGGTGTCACGGGTTGATGTTCTTGCGAATGCTGTGGAGGCATGGACCGGCCTTTTCTATTCAATTCATGGATTCAAATAAGGAAATAAGGCAATGCGATTGTCGACCCGCATTCCTGTGATCGTCAGGCGGCGAGACGCCGACGAAAGACCCAGCGGGTCTCGTCGGAGGCCTCGGGAGTGAAAGCGTAGCCCTCGGCGTTGAATTGTTGCAAGTCCCCCGCCTGCTTGACACGGTGCTGGATGGCGTGCCGGGCCATCAAGCCCCGAGCCCGCTTGGCGAAGAAACTGATGACTTTGTAACCCCCCGGCTTCCAGTCCTCGAACACGCATTCCAGCACCGGCACCTTCAGAGCTTTGCGCGGCACGGCCTTGAAGTACTCCTGGGAGGCCAGGTTGACGACCAGGGGCTCGTGCTCGTCCGCCAGCCGCGCATTGAGATGCTTGGCAAGGGTGTCCCCCCAGAAGGCATAGAGGTTGGACCCCTGCGGGTTGTCCAGGGCGGTGCCCATCTCCAGCCGGTAGGGCTGCATGCGGTCGAGTGGGCGAAGCAGGCCGTACAGGCCGCTCAGTATGGCCACATGGTCCTGCGCCCAGGCCAGGTCAGCCGGCTTCAGGGACGGGGCATCGAGCCCTTCATACACATCGCCGTTGAAAGCCAGCAGGGCGGGCTTGCTGTTGGCGTCGGTGAACTCGCGGCGCCAGGCCTTGTAGCGCTTCACGTTGAGTTCGGCCAGCGCGGGCGACAGAGCCATCAATTCAGCAATCTCCTGGGCCGAACGCTGGCGGAGCAGGCGGATCAACTCGGCCGACCGCCCAAGGAAGCCTGGATTGCCCGTGGCGGCCACCTGCGCGGGTGTCTCGTAGTCAAGGGTTTTGGCGGGGGACAGCAGGATGATCATGAGCGCTCGAGAACGGCAGAGGGAGAAAAACAAAAACCCCGCCAAGGCGGGGTTTCTGACGAAGGCCGGAGCCTTTGCACGCTGCTTCGCTCACCGGCCGCCCCCGCGGGGAGTGCGAGGGCACGACAGGTGAGCGCACAGGATTTACTGCTTCGTGCGGGTGCCCACCACTTCGATCTCGACGCGGCGGTTCTTCTCGCGACCGGCCTTGGTCTTGTTGTCGGCGACGGGCTGCTTCTCGCCCTTGCCTTCGGTGTAGACGCGGCTCTTGTCGATGCCCTTGCTCGTCAGGTAGGCCTTGACGGCTTCAGCACGACGCAGCGACAGGGCCTGGTTGTAGGCATCGGAACCGACGGAGTCGGTGTGGCCCACGGCGATGATGACTTCGAGGTTCACGCCGCCGAGCTTGCTGACGACTTCGTCCAGCTTGGCGCGGCCTTCGGGCTTCAGCGTGGACTTGTCGAAGTCGAAGAACGCGTCAGCAGCGAAGGTCACCTTCTCGCTCACGGGAGCGGGCGGCGGGGGAGGAGGCACGGGAGCCGGCGGCGGCGGGGGCGGCGGCGGCGCAACGGGAGCGGGCGGCGGCGTCACGATGGCGCCATCGCAGCCTTGGGCGGCAGTGGCGGGGGTCCAGGAGCTGCTGCGCCAGCAGGCTTCATTGGTCCCGTTCTTCCAGACGCCACCGTTGGCGGAGGCCCAGTTGGCGTGGTCGGCAGTTTGGGCAGAGACGCTGGCTGACAGGCTGGCAGACAGCGCAAGCACGCCGACTGCGAGAACCGACGCGGATTTGTTGAAGTTCTTCATGATTCTCCTGTGAGGAATAGTTCTTAAAAACACAATCCGATGATTCATCGGTCGAGTCTGGCAAACTTCTACTGGCTTAACCGGCACGCAGAACTTTTCAGCCGATCGATTGTGCCACAGGGGTATTGCGACCCTGCAAGCAAGCGGGGCCGATTCTCCCTGCCAGGCGGCCCAGAGTGTGGGGTAAAAACAGCACTCCGCGCACCGATACGCCGGCGCTTGCCGCGCGACGCAATGGCATACATAAATAACAGCGCCACCGGTGTCCAAATGCCACGCAAAGCAATTTGAAACAGAAACATCGGATCGCCCGGAAGGGGGATTGGCGGTCTCACAAGGCATCTGGCAACCGGCCGACGGGGCGGCCCACCTCCCCGCCGGCCCGTCCGTGGCAAGCCCTCCCAAGTGCGCAACACGCTCTAGAATCACGGATTGACCTTCCCTTCCCAGCAGGCGGCCCCGAGCACGTCCCCACTGCATGACACAGTTCGCCAAAGAAACCCTGCCCATCAGCCTTGAAGAGGAGATGCGCCGGTCTTACCTCGACTACGCCATGAGCGTGATCGTGGGTCGTGCCCTCCCCGACGCCCGCGACGGCCTCAAGCCCGTGCACCGGCGCGTGCTGTTCGCGATGCACGAGCTGAACAACGACTGGAACCGGCCCTACAAGAAGTCGGCCCGTATCGTCGGGGACGTGATCGGTAAGTACCACCCGCACGGCGACAGCGCGGTCTACGACACCATCGTGCGCATGGCCCAGGACTTCTCCCTGCGCCACATGCTGGTCGACGGGCAGGGCAACTTCGGCTCGGTCGACGGCGACAACGCCGCGGCGATGCGGTACACCGAAATCCGCCTGGCCAAGATCGCCCACGACATGCTGGCCGACCTGGACAAGGAAACTGTCGACTTCGGCCCCAACTACGACGGCAGCGAGAAGGAACCGCTGGTCCTGCCGACCCGCCTGCCGAACCTGCTGGTCAACGGCTCGGCCGGTATCGCGGTGGGCATGGCCACCAACATCCCGCCGCACAACCTGAACGAGGTGGTGGACGCCTGCCACCACCTGCTGAAGAACCCCGAGGCCTCCATCGACGAGCTGATGGAGATCATCCCGGCACCCGACTTCCCCACCGCCGGCATCATCTATGGCCTGAGCGGGGTGCGCGAGGGCTACCGGACCGGCCGTGGCAAGGTGGTGATGCGCGCCAAGTGCCACTTCGAGGACATCGACCGCGGCCAGCGCCAGGCGATCATCGTCGACGAGATCCCCTACCAGGTGAACAAGAAGAACCTGCTCGAGCGCATGGCCGAGCTGGT
>CBINPE010000102.1:0-18368 GCA_966252435.1 uncultured Burkholderiales bacterium
CGCTGGAGTGCGACTTCTCCTTCGAGATCCAGGGCCTGGCGCGCTTCCGCGTCAATGCCTTCAACCAGAACCGCGGCTCGGCGGCGGTGTTCCGCACCATCCCCTCCAAGATCCTCACGCTGGAGCAGCTCAACACGCCCAAGGTGTTCGCCGAGCTGGCGCTCAAGCCGCGCGGCCTGGTGCTGGTGACGGGCCCCACCGGCTCGGGCAAGTCGACCACCCTGGCGGCCATGGTCAACCACCTGAACGAGAGCGAGTATGGCCACGTGCTGACGGTGGAGGACCCGATCGAGTTCGTGCATGAATCGAAGAAGTGCCTGGTCAACCAGCGCGAGGTCGGCCCGCACACGCTGAGCTTCTCCAACGCCCTGCGCTCCGCCTTGCGCGAGGACCCCGACGCGGTCCTGGTGGGCGAGCTGCGCGACCTGGAGACCATCCGCCTGGCCCTGACCGCGGCGGAGACCGGCCACCTGGTGTTCGGCACCCTGCACACCTCCAGCGCGGCCAAGACCATCGACCGCATCGTCGACGTCTTCCCCGCGGCGGAAAAGGAGATGGTGCGCTCGATGCTGTCGGAGTCGCTGGTCGCGGTGATCTCGCAGACGCTGTGCAAGCTGAAGGACGGCTCGGGCCGTGCCGCGGCGCACGAGATCATGCTGGGCACGGCGGCCATCCGCAACCTGATCCGCGAGAACAAGGTGGCGCAGATGTACTCCGCCATCCAGACCAGCAACAACGTTGGCATGCAGACGCTGGACCAGAACCTCGCGGACCTGGTGCGGCGCAACGTGATCGCTCCGGCCGAGGCGCGCGGCAAGGCCAAGTTCCCCGAGAACTTCCCCGGCTGACGGCCGCCTTCCCACGACGTTCGCCCGACCCGAACTGATCCGGCTCAGCTGCAAGGCACACAGAACGAAAGGCGGCTCCTCATGGAACGCGACCAGGCTTCGAAGTTCGTCAACGACCTGCTGCGGCTGATGGTGTCGCGCGGTGGGTCGGACCTGTTCCTCACCGCCGACTTCCCGCCGGCCATCAAGGTCGATGGCAAGGTCACCAAGGTCTCGCCGCAGCCGCTGACCGGGCAGCACACCCTGGCGCTGGCGCGCGCGGTGATGAACGACAAGCAGTCGGCCGAGTTCGAGCGCACCAAGGAGTGCAACTTCGCGATCTCGCCGCAAGGCATCGGGCGCTTCCGCGTCAACGCCTTCGTGCAGCAGAGCCACGTCGGCCTGGTGATGCGGACCATCCCGCAGGTGCTGCCCACCATCGACAGCCTGAACCTGCCCCAGGTGCTCAAGGACGTGGCCATGACCAAGCGCGGGCTGGTGGTGTTCGTCGGCGCCACGGGCTCGGGCAAGAGCACCTCGCTGGCGGCGATGGTGGACCACCGCAACGAGAACTCCTACGGGCACATCATCACCATCGAGGACCCGGTGGAGTACGTGCATCCGCACAAGAACTGCATCGTCACGCAGCGCGAGGTCGGCCTGGACACCGAGGGCTGGGAGCACGCGCTGAAGAACGCGCTGCGCCAGGCGCCGGACGTGATCCTGATGGGCGAGATCCGCGACCGCGAGACCATGGAGAACGCCGTGGCCTTCTCCGAGACGGGCCACCTGTGCATGGCCACCCTGCACGCCAACAGCGCCAACCAGGCGCTGGACCGCATCATCAACTTCTTCCCCGAGGAAAAGCGTGCGCAGCTGCTGATGGACCTGTCGCTGAACCTGCGCGCCCTGGTGTCGCAACGCCTGCTGCCGCGCCAGGAGGGCAAGGGGCGGGCGGCGGCGGTGGAGATCATGCTCAACACGCCGCTGGTCTCCGACCTGATCTTCAAGGGCGAGGTGTCCGAGATCAAGGAGATCATGAAACGCTCGCGCGAGCTGGGCATGCAGACCTTCGACCAGAGCCTGTTCGACCTCTACGAGGGCCACATCGTCAGCTACGAAGATGCCCTGCGCAACGCCGACTCGGTCAACGACCTGCGGCTGCAGATCAAGCTGCACAGCCAGCGCGCCCGGGGCAACGACCTCTCGGCCGGGACCGAGCACCTGACGATCGTGTGAGGTGAGGCCTGCCGAGATGGGTGCATCATCCGGGCATCCTCAAACCACCGACCGCCTCACATGACCAGTCCTGAACCCAGCGCTTCGGCGCCCACCTCCACCGAATCCCGCCGCGTGGCCTTCCTCGGCCTGGGCGTGATGGGCCATCCGATGGCCGGCCACCTCGCCCGGGCCGGGCATGCCGTGACCGTGTACAACCGATCCGGCGACAAGGCCGAGCGCTGGGTGGCCGAGCACGGCGGGCGCCGCGCGGCGACACCGCGCGAGGCGGTGCAGGGTGCGGAGATGGTGTTTTCCTGCGTCGGCAACGACGAAGACCTGCGCGCGCTCACGCTGGGTCCGCCGGCGGCCGGCGGCGGGCGCGGGGCCGGGGCCTTCGACGCCATGGCGCCAGGGGCGATCTGGGTGGACCACACCACCACCTCCGCCGAGGTGGCGCGCGAGCTGGGCACCGCGGCGCGCGGGCGCGGCCTGTTCTTCGTCGACGCGCCGGTGTCGGGCGGCAACCTGGGCGCCATCAACGGCGTGCTGACCGTGCTGTGCGGCGGCGAGGCCGAGGCGGTCGAGCGGGTGCGCCCGGTCCTCAAGGCCTATGCGAAGGCCGTGACCCGCATGGGCGAGGCCGGCGCGGGACAGCTCGCCAAGATGGTCAACCAGGTGTGCATCGCGGGGGCCGTGCAGGCCCTCTCCGAGGCGATCGCCTTCGGCCAGAAGGCCGGGCTCGACATGAAGACGGTGCTGGGCGCCATCTCGCAGGGCGCAGCCCAGAGCTGGCAGATGGAGCACCGCGGCCCGACCATGGTCGACGACCAGTTCGACTTCGGCTTCGCGGTCGACCACATGCGCAAGGACCTCAACCTGGTCCTGGCGGAGGCCGAGCGCCACGGCGCGCGGCTGCCCGTGACGGCTTTGGTCAACCAGTTCTACGGCGACGTGACGGCCATGGGCGGCGGACGCTGGGACACCTCCAGCCTGATCCGGCGCCTGCGCTGAGGGGCAAGCGCGGACCCCCTCCCATCCCAACTTCCTCCAGCGAGGAAGGAGTGAACCCCCTCCCCCGCTGGGGGAGGGCCGGGGTGGGAGCTGCTGCGCACCAAGTGCCAGTCCCGTGGTCCATGGCACTGCTTCTTGACAGGTATCGCAGCCCTCGTCAGAGGGCCTTGGCAGGCGCCGGGGCGCTGGTGGGGGCGCGGCCCGGCTGCATCTCGATCAACTCCTGCTCGGTCACGATCTCGAACACCTTCACCACCTTCTGCACGCCGCTGATGCTGCGGGCGAGGTCGGTGGCCCGGTTGGCCTCGCGCTCGGTCACCCGACCCATCAGGTAGACCACGCCGCGGTCGCTCACCACCTTGAAGGCGTTGACCTGCAGGTCCTTGGCGTCGAACAGCGTGGCCTTGACCTTGCTGGTCAGGACCGAGTCGTTGAAGTTGCTGGTGAAGTTGATGTTCTGCACCGTGAGCTCGTTGACCACGGAGCGCACGTTGGGGATGCGCGAGATGTTCTGCTCGATGGCGGCCTTCTCGGCCTCGCTGGTGGCGTTGCCCACGAGCAGCACCGTGCGGTTGTAGCTGATGACGGAGACGCCACCACGCTCACCGATCACCTCGTGCACGCGCGTGCCGCCCTTGAGTTCGATCGCCTGGTCTTCGAGTTGCGCGCCCGAGGTGCGGCGGTCGGCCGCCACCACCATCGAGCCACCGACGACCCCGCCGAGGACGAGGGGCGCGCAGCCGCCCAGCCCGAGCAGGCCCAGCGCCACGGCGGCAGCAGCAGCGCCGCGCCGCAGGAACACGGACGAGTCCGCGAGGCCAAGGGAGGAAGAGCGACGACGGAAGGATGCGCTGAGGGGGGCTGTCATGAGTTGTCCTGTTCTCCCAGAAGTTGAAGATCGACCGCGTCGCACAGGCTGTGCAGGATCAGCCACTGAACCTCATGGATGCGCGCGGGGCGCTCATGGGGAATGGCGATGTGGACGTCGGTCTCGGCGAGCTTGTCCTTGAGCGCCGTGTTGCGCCCGGTGAGGGCCACCACGGTCATGTCCTTGGCGTGGGCGTGGGCGATGGCCTCCAGCAGGTTGGGCGAGGCCTCGCCGCAGGCCAGGGCGAGCAGGACATCGCCGGGCTGGCCCAGGGTCTCCAGCTGGCGCAGCCACAGGTCGGCGGGACCGTCGCCGCCGTCCGCCGTGAGGGCCAGCGCGGCCAGGCCGGGGCGTTCCCGCTCGAAGCGCCCGAGCAGCTTGGCTGCCATGTAGCGCGCGTGCCAGGCGGCGTCGGCCGCACCGAAGACCAGCACCTTGCTGCCCGCGGTGATGCTGCCGACCAGGGCGTGCACGGCGTCGGCCATGGGTTTGGCCAGCGCTTCCGCACAGGCGTAGGTCAGGTCGGCGCTGTCGAAGAACTGTTGCTGCAGACGTTGTTCAAGCATGGGCATGGATCATATGACAGCAAACAGCAGGGTCTGCGCTTGGACAGCGTGGCGGCTTGCGGGTTCCCGGCCCGCGGTTCAGTACGCAGTTTCGAAGGCGCCGCGGATCCAGCGCAGTCCGCCGTCCTCCAGCGCGACCACATCAAAGCGGCAGGGCGGCGGCGAGCGCCAGCGCATCAGGTAGTGCCGTGCTGCCAGCACCAGGCGCTGCTGCTTGCGCGCGGTGATGCTGGCCGCGGCCCCGCCGAAGCGGCTGCTGCTGCGTGCACGCACCTCCACGAACACCACCGTGCCGTCGCGTTCCTGCATGACCAGGTCGATCTCGCCGCCGCGCATCCGCGGCCCGCGCGCCACCCGATAATTGCGCTCGATCAGGCGCAGTCCTTGCTGCAGCAGGTGATCCAAAGCCTGCGCCTCGCCTTCGTTCCCGACCTGCCGCGTCGTCGATTTCTCCACCTTCCTGCCTCCCTCCCATGACCGCGTCTTCATCGCCCTTGCCCTCGCCGTCGCTGCTGTTGTCGCAGGCCGCTGCCGCGATGGCGGGTGGGCAGGAGTATCCCGCAGCCACGCTCTACGTCGTGGCCACCCCGATCGGCAATCTGGCCGATATCAGCCTGCGCGCGGTGCAGGTGCTGTCGCTGGTCGATGCGGTGGCCTGCGAGGACACCCGGCACAGCGGGCAGCTGCTGCGCCACCTCGGCCTGGACAAGCCGTTGCTGGCCGTGCACCAGCACAACGAGCGCGAGGCCGCCCAGGGGGTGGTCGCGCGCCTGGCGCAGGGGCAGCGCGTGGCCTTCGTCAGCGACGCCGGCACGCCCGCGATCAGCGATCCGGGCGCGCGCCTGGTGGCCAGCGTGCGCGACGCCGGCTGGCGCGCCCTGCCCATTCCCGGCGCGAGCAGCGTGGTGGTGGCCCTGAGCGTGGCCGGCGTGACGGCCGAGGGGGGCTTCCGCTTCGTCGGCTTCCTGCCCACCGCAGCCCGCGAACGCGAGCGCGTGCTGCAGGCCTGCGCGCGGGAGCGCGAGACCCAGGTCCTGTTCGAGGCGCCGCACCGCATCGAGGCCCTGTGCGCGAGCCTGGCGGCCTTGTGCCCACAGCGCAGGCTCAGTCTTTGCCGCGAGCTGACCAAGCAGTTCGAGACCGTGCACACCCTGCCGGCGGGGGAGGCCCCGGCCTGGCTGGCCGCGCAGGCGCAGCGCAGCCGTGGCGAGTTCGTGGTGGTGCTGCACGCCCCCGACGCCCCGGCCGCGACGCAAGGCCCGCCGGAGCTCGAGGACGCGCACGAGGCAGCCCTGCGGGTGCTGTTGCGCGAGCTGCCGCTGAAGCAGGCGGCGGCGCTGGCGGCCGAGATCACGGGGGCGTCGCGCAAGCTGCTCTATGCGCGGGCGCTGCAGCTCAAGGAGGACGCGTCCTGAGCCGGGGAACTTGATGAGCTGGCGCGGCACACAGCGGTGAAGAAAACTCGCAGTTCGGTACAGGCCGACTCCTACAATGCTTGCTCCTATCGGAGGCCCATCCATGATTTCCCGTGAGTCCACCATCGAACGTCTGGCCATCGCGCGTTCATTGCTGCTCGACCCGTTCGGCCTGACGGAGGCCACCCTGACCAAGGCCCTGCAGACCATGGCCACCCACCGGATCGACGATGCCGACCTCTACTTCCAGTACACCCGCAACGAGGGCTGGAGCCTGGAGGAGGGGATCGTCAAGAGCGGCAGCTTCGGCATCGACCAGGGGGTGGGCGTGCGTGCGATCGCGGGCGAGAAGACGGCCTTCGCCTACTCGGACGACATCTCCGAGGCGGCCCTGCTCGATGCCGCGCGCACGGTGCGCACCATCGCCGCCGCCGGGCAGAGCAAGCGCGTCAAGATCGGCGCCACGCACATGGCCTCGAGCCGGGTCTTGTATGCCCCCACCGACCCCATCGCCACGCTCGACAGCGCGCAGAAGGTTGCCCTGCTGGAGCGCGTGGAGCGCCAGGCGCGCGCCAAGGACCCGCGCGTCAAGCAGGTGATGGCCGGCCTGGCGGGCGAGTACGACGTGGTGCTGATCGCCCGGGCCGACGGCACGCTGGCGGCCGACGTGCGTCCCCTGGTACGCCTGAGCGTGACCGTGATCGCCGAGCAGACCGTGGGCGGCGAGGTGCGACGCGAGACTGGCACGGGTGGCGGGGGCGGGCGCTTCGGGCTGGGCTACTTCACCGACGAGGTGATCCAAAGTTACGTGGACTCGGCCGTGGGCGCGGCCCTCACCAACCTCGCGTCGCGGCCGGCCAAGGCGGGCGAGATGACCGTGGTGCTGGGCCCGGGCTGGCCCGGCGTGCTGCTGCACGAGGCCATCGGCCACGGGCTGGAGGGCGACTTCAACCGCAAGGGCTCGAGCGCCTTCAGCGGGCGCATCGGGCAGCGCGTGGCGGCCAAGGGCGTCACCGTGCTCGACGATGGCACGCTGCCCGACCGGCGCGGCTCGCTCAACGTGGACGACGAGGGCCACCCCACCCAGGCCAACGTGCTGATCGAGGACGGCATCCTCAAGGGCTACATCCAGGACAGCATGAACGCGCGCCTGATGGGCGTGGCGCCGACCGGCAACGGGCGCCGCGAAAGCTACGCCGCCGTGCCCATGCCGCGCATGACCAACACCTACATGCTGGGCGGCTCCCACGCGCCCGAGGAGATCATCGCCAGCATCAAGCGCGGCGTGTACGCCACCAACTTCGGCGGTGGCCAGGTGGACATCACGAGCGGCAAGTTCGTCTTCTCCGCCAGCGAGGCCTTCTGGGTCGAGAACGGCAAGGTGCAGTACCCCGTGAAGGGGGCGACCCTGATCGGCAACGGCCCCGACGCCCTGACCCACATCAGCATGATCGGCAACGACATGCGCCTGGACACCGGCGTGGGCGTGTGCGGCAAGGAAGGCCAGAGCGTGCCGGTCGGCGTGGGTCAGCCGACCCTGCGCATCGACAAGATGACGGTGGGAGGCACGGCCTGAACACGCGCCTCTTCGCACGGATGGGCGGGCCGGGGTTTCCCGATGCTCGACAGCCGTGCTACATTGGCCCCATGTTCTGCGCGCGTTCGTACTCCTTTGCTTATTTTTGGTTTTCTCACCGCACCGGCGGTCGAGAGGTGACCTGACGCAAGCAAAAGCGAAACGCCCACCCCCTCTCCAACCGCCTGGTTTCCCAACCCGGCGGTTTTTTTATGTCTTCAAGGAGCTCTTCTCATGCCGAACAAATCCCCTCACGCCAGCGACGGTTGGCATGCCAGCAGCGAAAAAACCAGCCGCACCGACGATGAAAGGATTGAGAACGTGACTCCGCTGCCGCCGCCCGAACACCTGATACGGTTCTTCCCCATCCTCGGCACCCCGATCGAGGCCCTGGTGGCCGACACCCGCAAGCGGATCCGGCAGATCATGGCCGGCAAGGACGACCGGCTGCTCGTGATCATGGGCCCCTGCTCGATCCACGATCCGGCCGCGGCCCTGGAATATGCCCACAAGCTCAAGGCCGAGCGCGAGCGCTACAAGGACACCCTGGAGATCGTCATGCGGGTGTACTTCGAGAAGCCCCGCACCACCGTCGGCTGGAAGGGCCTGATCAACGACCCCTACCTCGACGAGAGCTACCGGATCGACGAAGGGCTGCGCATCGGCCGCCAGCTGCTGCTGGAGATCAACCGCCTGGGCATGCCGGCCGCCAGCGAATTCCTGGACGTGATCTCGCCGCAGTACCTGGGTGACCTGATCGCCTGGGGCGCCATCGGCGCGCGCACCACGGAAAGCCAGGTGCACCGCGAGCTGTCCTCGGGACTGTCGGCGCCGATCGGCTTCAAGAACGGCACCGACGGCAACATCCGCATCGCCACCGACGCCATCCAGGCCGCGGCCCGGCCGCACCATTTCCTGTCGGTGCACAAGAACGGCCAGGTGGCGATCGTCGAGACCAAGGGCAACAAGGACTGCCACGTCATCCTGCGTGGTGGCAAGACACCCAACTACGACGCCGCCCACGTCGAGGCCGCCTGCAAGGACCTGGAGGCTGCCAAGTTGCCGCCCACGCTGATGGTCGATTTCTCGCACGCCAACAGCAGCAAGCAGCATGAGAAGCAGCTGGAGGTGGCGCGCGACGTGGCCGCCCAGCTCAGCGGCGGCAGCCGTCGCATCTTCGGCGTGATGGTGGAGAGCCACCTGAAGGCCGGGGCGCAGAAGTTCAGCCCGGGCAAGGACGACGCGTCGAAGCTGGCGTACGGCCAGAGCATCACCGACGCCTGCATCGGCTGGGAAGATTCCCTGACCGTGTTGGAGGTGCTGAGCCAGGCGGTGAAGGCTCGGCGCGGCTGAGCCGGGAGGGGCTTGTCAGCCCCCCTGGCGCGCCAGGCGCTCGCTGCGCCAGTAGACGTCGTCGCCCCCCAGGCCGTCGAGGTTGGCGCGGTTGAGCACCCGGGCCAGGACGAACAGCAGGTCGCTCAGGCGGTTCAGGTAGCGGCGCGGGGCGGGACGCAGCGCCTCGGCCGCCCCAAGCGCCACCACGGCGCGTTCGGCCCGGCGCGCCACGGCGCGGGCCACATGGGCGAGCGCGGCACTGCGCGCGCCGGCGGGCAGGATGAATTCGGCCAGCGGCGGCAGCCGGCCGTTGTGGTCGGCCAGGGCCTGGTCCAGCTGCAGCAGGGCGGCGTCCGCGAGCAGGGACGAGCCGGGAATGGCGAGTTCGCCACCCAGGTTGAACAGCTGGTGCTGGATGTCGCCCAGCAGGGTGCGCACCTCGTCCGGCAGGGGCTCACACAGCAGCACGCCCAGGTGGGAATTGAGTTCGTCGACTTCCCCCAGCGCGTGGATGCGCAGGTGGTCTTTCGGCACCCGGCTGCCGTCGGCCAGGCCGGTGCTGCCGTCGTCGCCGGTGCGGGTGGTGATCTGTGTCAGTCGGTTGCCCATGGTGCCAATGAAGGATGTTGGTTGCCGGCGTGATTGTCCCGTCAGGACGACTCGGCGGGCTGCTCGGCGGCCGGTTCGTCGGAGGGTGGGTCCTCGCCCTGCGGAGCGGCGATGAAGAGTGTCGCCACGGCCATCAGCAGGCTCAGGGCGAACACGGATCCGTAGAGGGCCCCGCCGACCTTCAGGCCCGTCCCGTTCGGGGTAGGCGGCGGACCGTAGGCATTGGGGCCGCTGTCGCCTTTCTTGAAATACCAGATCAGCACCACCAGCGGGATGAAGGTCAGCAGCACGGTCCAGCCTGACCAGCCCATGTCGTGCGAGCGCTGGATCAGCTTGAGTATGAAGTACACGCCCAGCAGCAGGATCAAGGGGCCGGCGACGAACAGGATGAGGATGGCCCCGCCTGCCAGGCCCGAGAAGAGGGTGCCCGTGCTGCTTCCCTCCTGGAGCGCGGGCAGGATGACCGCGCCCAAGCCGATCAGCACCAGCAGGACCCCGACGAAGTAGAACAGCAGGTAGGCGGTGTTGATGTAGACGAACAGCCTCAGCCGTCCGATGCGTCCGCGCGCCGAGATCAGCGGCGGGTCCTGGAAGGCCTCCGAGGCCAGGTGGACGTCGCTCACCGCGGCCTGGGGCGGGGTGAAGGGGTTGGGTTGGTTTATGTTCGTGCTCATCCGTTGACACCCGCTTCCAGACTTAGAGAAGGCCAGACTTCTTCACCGCGTGGTACCGGTTGACCAGGGCCACGGCCAGCTGCGCCGGCTCGACGTCCACCGACAGGGCATCGCGGCCCACCACGCGGCGGAAGGCATCACGGCGGGTCTGCTCGAACCAGTGGGCCCCCGCCACGTCCAGCGCGTCGGTGGCCTGCTGCAGGGGGCGTTCGGTGGTCTCGCGCAGCACCCGCTCGCGCAAGCTCGCCAGCATGACCAGGTGGCGCGAGCGCAGCAGTTTCAGGGCCGGCTGTAGCTCGGTCGCGTCTTCGTCGCGGAAGTTGGTCAGCACGATGACGAGGGCGCGCTTGTGCTGCACGCGCAGCACATCCTGCGCGGCCTGCAGGTAGTCGGAATGGGTGGCGTCGGGCTGGATGTCGTGCAGCCGCGCCATCAGGGCGTTCAAGCTCGCGCCGCCCTTGCGCGGGGCGAAGTGGCGCTGCTCGCCGGGCGCGGTGCCGAAGGTCATGGCGCCGACCTCGTCGCCTTCCTTCAGGGCCACGTAGCTCAGCAGCATGAGTGCGTTCAAGGCCTGGTCGAAGTGGCTGCCGTCGACGCTCTGCGTGCCTTCGTCGGCCCGCATGCGGCGCCCGCAGTCCAGCAGGAACAGCACGCACTGGTCACGCTCGTCCTGGAACTCGCGCACGATGGGCTTGTTGTGCTTGAAGGTGGCTTTCCAGTCGATGTGCCGGATCGGATCGCCCACCTTGTAGTCGGCGAGCTGCTTGAAGTCGGTGCCCATGCCGCGCTGGGCGTAGGCCTTGATGCCGATCTGCGCCAGGCGCCGGTCGCCCGCCAGCCAGGCGTAGCGGGCCACGGCGGCGAAATTGGGGAACACGTTCAGGCTCTGCGGCTGGCCCAGCGTGTAGAGGAAGTCCAGGCTGCGCAGCGCGCCGCGCACCCGCACCTGCACACCCCCGAAGCGCACCAGTCCGCGCTGGCGCGGGATGATGGTGTATTGCAGCGTGACGCTGGAGGCCGCGGGCACGCTGACGCGCTGGGGCATGCCCGTGAAGTCGAGCGAAGGGTCGAGCTCGTCGAACACGGTCACCTCGAAGCGGCGTTCGCTGTCGTTCGTCAGGGTCAGCGACAGCACCTTGGGAACACCGATGGCCAAGGCATGGGGCAGGCTGCGTTGCACCTGCAGGGGCAGGGCGCGCCAACGGTTGAGCGCCCAGTCGACCAGCATCCACACCAGCACCACCACCAGCGCCGCGCCCGCGCCGAGGGCGACCGTGCGCAGGGACAGTCCCGCCAGCAGCGCCACGCTGGCCAGCGCAGCCAGGCCGCCCAGCCCCCACACGGCGTGGCGTGTGGGAATGAAGGCGGCGCGGCGCGGGGCGGACATGGCGGGCGTGGGCGAGGGCTGCGTCATCTCACAGGCGCGGGGCGTCCACGCTGTTGAGCGCGGTGATCAGCAGATCGTCGACGCTGCGGCCCTCGAGCTGCGCATCGGGCGAGAGCATCACGCGGTGGCGCAGCGTGGGCAGGGCCTGGCGCTTGATGTCGTCGGGGGTGATGTAGTCGCGGCCCTGCATGAGGGCGCTGGCGCGCGCGGCGCGCACCAGGGCGATCGCCCCGCGCGGCCCGGCCCCGGCCGACAGGCCAGGCCACTGCCGCGTGGCGCGCACGATGCGCACCGCGTAGTCGGCCACCTTGTCGTCCACCCGCACGAAGGCCGCCAGCTTCTGCAGCGACAGCACCACCCGCTCGTCGACTTGCGGCGTGAGCTTGTCGAGCGGGAACTGGTCGCCGGTCTGCAGCCGGGTGGTGTGCTGCACGATCGCGGTTTCTTCGTCGTGCGTGGGGTAGTCGATGTTGATCTTGAACAGGAAGCGGTCGAGCTGTGCCTCCGGCAGCGGGTAGGTGCCCTCGGTGTCGATCGGGTTCTGCGTGGCCATCACCATGAAGGGCCGCGGCAGGGGCAGGGTCTGGCCTTCGAGCGTGACCTGGTATTCCTGCATCACCTCCAGCAGGGAGCTCTGCGTCTTGGCCGGGGCGCGGTTGATCTCGTCGGCCAGCAGCAGGTGCGTGAACACGGGGCCACGGTGCACGCGCAGGGCCCCGATGCCGGCCTCGGTCTTCTGGGTGGCGTCGAGCACGGTGTGGCCGGTGATGTCGGAGGGCATCAGGTCGGGGGTGAACTGCACCCGCGCGTAGCTCAGCGACATCGACTTCGACAGCGCCCGCGCGAGCAGCGTCTTGCCCAGGCCCGGCACCCCTTCGATCAGCACGTGGCCGCAGGCCACCAGCGCGGTCAGGGTCTGCTCGACGGCCTCGCGCTGGCCGACCACGGCCTTGCCGACTTCGTCGCGCAGGGCTTGCAGCAGCTCGGCGGCCCGGGTGAGGTTCTCAGGTTGTATCTGCATTCGCGTTTCCTTGGGATGGGGCAGGGCGGGGCTCGGTGGAGGACGGGGCGACGCCGGCCTGGGGAGTCTGCAGGCCGGGATGGTTGTTGCGCAGGCGTCGGCGCGCGGTCTCCAGCAACTGCAAGAGGGGGGTGAGCTGGGCCGCGCGGACCTGGATGTCGGGCTGCAAGGCCTGGGCGAGGGCGGCTTGCGGCAGGCCGGTGAACTCGGCCAGGGCCTGCGCCCGCTCGCTCACGCTCAGGGTGGCGTAGCGGCGCACGCACTGGTGGGCGGCCTCGTCCAGTGCCCGCAGGGCGGCCTGGTAGAGGGCCTGGGGGCTGTGGCGTTGCAGGAACTGGGCCGTGCCGCTGATCTGCTCACCCATCGAGCGCCGCATCGGCAGGGCCGGGGCCATGCGCGGCCCGAAGCGCTGCAGGCCGCGCCACAGCCCCGCGGCGACGGCCAGCAGGGTCAGCACCACGGCCACCCAGGCGTTCTCCCACAGCCAGGTCAGGAAGCCGGGGCGCTTCTCGGCATGCAGGAACCAGACTTCATGCCCCGGCCGCACCTGCAGCAGGGCGGCCACCAGCAGGGCATGGTCGGCCTTGGCCAGACGCCGGTTCTGAAAGATGCTTGGCACGCTGTGGACCGTGATGGTGCCGGCGCCCGCCTTCACACGCAGGATGACGGGCCCCTCGTTGCCGCCCATCGACCACAGCACCGGGTTGTCGCTGTGCACGGTGTGCGGCAGTGGCGCGCACAGTTCGAAGCGGGGTTTGTCTGGAAAGCGCCGCACGGCATTGCGGCGCTCCGTGATCCAGCGGCAGGGGAAAAGGGCCTTGTTGTCCTCGCCGTCCTTGTCCGCCTCGGCGTCGTTGGTCGAGGCCCCCTTCTTGTCCGCGTCCTTCTCCTCGACATCCTCCTCGGTCACCGGGATCCACTCCGACAGGCCGCTCTGCGTCGCCAGGTCGCTGGGAATCACCAGATGGCCACCCTGGTCGACCCAGTGCTGCAGCTTCTCGACCCGTCCCGGGAACAGGCTCCACTCATTGGAGCTGAGGTACAGCGTGCTGCCCTGCGGCGGCATGGCGTGCAGGCCTTCGCTCGGGGTGATGACCTTGCCGCCGAGTTCACGCACCAGGCGGTGCGTGGCGTACAAGGGGTTGCTGGCAGCCTCGCCACGCAAGGGGGCGCTCACTTGCTTTTCTGCCCACTCGAGGTTCGTCGCCATCCAGGCACCGAACAGGATCAGCAGGAGCACCAAGCCGAGGGGCAGCAGCCTGTCTTTTGTCATGGCCGGGCCCCTCCCTCGATCGACGCGGTGGGCGTGGGCAGCTCGGCGTCGAAGCGCTGGCACAGACCCTGGATGGCCAGGGCCTCGGGGTGGCGAGCGCCGTACACGGTCATCTGCCAGGCCTGGACGATGCGCTCGACATAGTCCATCTGGCTGACGCCCAGCCGACCGCGTGCCAGTTCCACGCATTCACCCTCGGTGCTGGCGCTCAGGATCGGCACGGCGTGGACATGCACGAGCCGCGAGAGCATGGCGCGGTACAGCAAGGACAATGCGGCGCGCTGCTCGCCCCGCTGCCACAGGGACCAGGCCGTCTGCCCCACCAGCTCGGGCAGGCTGTCAGGCCGGATGTCCAGGTCGCGCACATGGCTGGGCAGGTCGGCCAGGGGTGCTTCGCGCCGGAAGGCCCCTGCCCGGACCCAGCGCCGCAGGCCGAACAACACAAAGACCAGCGCCACCCCACCCAGCACCCAGATCAGTACCCGGCCGGCCTCGGCCAGGCCGTTGGCGAAGCCGCTGGGCCCGTCGCGGTCGCTGTGGCGCTCCTCGCGCTTGGACGCAGGTTCTGGCTTGTCGGGCTTGGGCTTGGATGGCGTTTCCTCGCGGCGCTTCAGGTAACGCTGTGTCTCCTTGGCATTGAGGTTGGGATCGGCCTGCAGGGCGGCGCGGACCTTTTCCACGTCGGCCTGGGTCGGAGGATCGGCCACCGGCGCGGCCAGGGCCGGCAGGAGCAGGGCCAGCAGCAGGGCCGGCAGCGCCGCCCACAATCCTCGCCAGAGGTTGACCCGCTCACGCGAAGGCACGGCGAAACTCCTGCTCGATGTCCCAGGATTCCAGCTGGACGCGGCGGTTGAGGTACATCGCAAAGCCGGCCCCGACGTAGAGAGGCTCCAATCCGGCAACGACCAGGGAGTAAGTGAGCGCTTGCAGGCATTGGACCGTCAGGCTGTTGGAGTTGTACAGCCAGGACAAGGCTTCGACGAGCTTGAGGATGGCCGAGATCGACGACGAGAACAATTCGCTGGCGTCGCCCTGGGGGGTGAAGAACATCAGCAGGACCACCAGGCTCAGGCCCAGGATCAGCTCGACGTGGGCGAAGGCCAGCTGCAGCCCTCCCACGCTGCCTTGCTGGCCCGAGAGCAGCTGGCTGCGCCGCGTGCGCCGAGGCGAACCGTGCTGGCCCTCCAGCTGCTCGATGGACTGGGTGAAGGCCCGCCAGGGCGACAGCCGCCGCACGGTCAGGGTGCGCAGCAGGCCCTGCCACCAGACGCTGCGCTGGGCCCGCCACAGGTCGGCGAAGCGGGTTGGCTGGCCGAACACGGCACGTGACAGCACGAACAGGATGCTGCGGTCCATCCAGGGCTTGAGCCAGAAGATGAGGAAGGCGGGCAGCCAGCCGGCGATGCCGACGGTGGCCAGGCTGAGCAGGGTCACGGTCAGGAAGACCGGACCGCAGGTGCGCCAGACCGAGGCGGCGTTGGCCTGGACCAGGCGCACGCCCAGGTCGGCGGCCTCGCCCATGGGCCGCGGGCGCAGTTCGACTGCCAGTCCGTCAACCCGCATGGCTCACCTGTGCGGACGGGGCAGGGCGGCGGCGCGGTCGGCCCTGCCAGCCGAGGTAGGCCAGCACCAGCAGCCAGCAGGTGGCGCCCGAGCCGTACTTCACCATGGGCATGATCCAGCGCGAGGAGGACCAGAACGCCTCGATGAAGGCGGCGATCAGCAGCAGGCCGAACACGCCGTACATCATCACCACCGTGTCCTGGGCGTGGTGCTTGAGGGCCTCGAGCCGGGTCCGCCGCCCCGGCGAGAGCAGGGCATGGCCGAGCCGCAGGCCCGCTGCGCCCGACAGCACGATGCCGGTCAGCTCGAAGGCGCCATGGGTGATTACAAAGGAATAGAAGTTCTCGAGGTGGCCAAGCGCGGTCACGTAGCCCGCCACCGCCCCGATGGCCAGGCCGTTGTAGATCATGTAGAAGATGCTGCCCAGCCCGAACACCAGGCCTCCGCCGAAGCACTGGAAACCGATGCTGATGTTGTGCTGCACGTAGCCGCCGAACATCTCCCAATCGTCACCGGCCGAGCGCGTGCGGCCCAGGCTCTCGGCCTCGCCGCTGTACATGCGCTCGTACTCCTGCATCGTGCCCACGTCGACGAAGTGCAGCACGAAGCCCCGGTCCAGGTAGGTGGCCAGGCCCGCGCCGAGCAGGGGCACGACGAACAGCAGGGTGGCGATCAGCACGTACCAGCGGTGGGCGCGCACGCACTCGGGGAAGTCCACCAGCACCAGCTGCTTGAGGCGTGCCACCCCGTAGTCGTGCCGGCGGTAGATCACCTGGTGGGCGCGCTGCGTGAGCGACTCGAGCTGCTCGGTCAGGTGGATGGGGTAGGCGCGCGAGCGCGCCAGTGCGAGGTGTTCGCAGCTGCGCCGGTACAGCTCGCTCAGCCGGGCGCCGTCGGCCGTGCCCTGCGGGCCCTCGATGCGCTCGAGCAGCTGGCCCAGCTCGGTCCAGGTGGGGCTGTAGAGCTTCTCGAAGAGCAGGGGCGTCATGCGGGGTCCTTGCGGCGCACCGGCACCGGGTCGTCGCGGCGCAGCTCGCCATCGTGGCGACGGCCGAGCAGCCACTGGGCCACACCCAGCAGGGCCTGCGTGGCGTCGCCCTGGGCGTGGGCGGGGGGAAGGATGCTGCGCGCGAGTTGCGCCAGCTCGTCGGTGCGCGCCGGGGTGAGGCGCTGCGTGCGGCTGGCCCAGCTCACCACCGCGGCCTGCTCGCGGCTGCTGAGGGCGCGGCTCGGGGCGAGGGCCGGGGCGTCGGGCACCTTGCCATGAAGGCTGACCTGGTGGTTGTAGACCACCAGGGTGCCCGCGGCCATGTCGCCGAGGCGCTTGAAGTCGCGTCGCCACAGCATGGCCACCCAGGCGGCGCCGTAGAACAGCGGCATGAAGTCGGCGGCGCGCAGCAGGTTGCGCAGCAGCGAGGCCGCCGGCGTGATCGGCAGGCCCGAGTCCATCACCACGCTCAGGCCCGCCACGCGCTTGCCCGGCGTGGCGTGCCGGGGCAGCAGCTCGAACACCACCGGGTAGAGCCACTCGAGCAGGAAGAAGGTGAGCGCCGTCAGGCCCGTGCCCATGCCGCCCAGCGCACTGGCGGCGATGCTCAGCGCGACGAAGATCCCAAAGCGGATCAGGAAGTCCAGCAGGTAGGCGTAGAAACGCGGCACCACGCCGGCCGGGCGCAGGCTCAGGGCGATGCCCTCCGGGGTCTCGGCGGTGTAGAGGGTATCGAGCGACACGAAGGCAGGAAGGCGAGCCAGGTGATCAGGCCTTGACCACGATGGTGTCCGCCATCTCGTCGTGCAGGCAGCGGCGCGAATCGCGGAAGATGAAGAGCGGGTTGACCAGCGAGAAGATCGAGCCGATGAAGGGGATGAGGTTGATGACCCCAGGCAGGAGATAGCGCAACCCGATCAGGCGCCCGGCCGAGGCGGGGGAGCCGTCAGGGCGCAGCACGCGGATCTTCAAGGCCATCTTGCCCACGGTCTGGCCCCGCGTCACGAGGAAGTAGCCGTTGACCATCAGCCACAGCCCCACCCCCATGCCGCCCAGGGCGACCAGGGCGGTGGTGTCTTCGACCTCGAACAGGTTCCAGGGCGTGAGCAGCGAGGCCCCCCCGAACAGCGTCATCATGATGAGCCCGTCCAGCATCGAGGCGCCCAAGCGGCTGCCGCGGGAGGCCAGCTCGAAGCCGACCGAAGACGGGGTGACATGGATGTCCTGCACGGCGCTTTGGGGGGCGGCGTACGGGTTCACGGGATCGGGCATTCTCAGTCTCCCTCGGGCAATGGACGACAACGGCGGGGCGTGGCGGCGATTCTAGACAGCCATGCGCACACCGAGCAGGCGCGCCCATCCCCGAGTTGGGGGTGCACGGCCGCTTGTGCGACTTAATCCGCGTCTTCCGACACGCTGGACACGTGCCAGCTGCGCGTCACATAGCCTGCCGCGTTCACGCTCTCCAACTCGACCCCGAAGCCCCACAGCCGGGCCACGTGCTTGAGCACCTCGAGCGAGTCGTCATGCAGGGGGCGGTCGTTGTGCTGCAGGTGCCGCAAGGTCAGTGAGCGGTCACCCCGGAGGTTCACGTTCCAGACCTGGATGTTGGGCTCGCGGGTGCCCAGGTCGTATTGCCGGCTGAGGGTCTCGCGCACGCGGCGGTAGCCGCTGTCGTCGTGGATGGCGGAGACCTCGATCTCGCTTTCTTTCTCGTCGTCGTTGATGGCGAACAGGCGGAACTCGCGCATCAGGTGAGGCGAGAGGTACTGGCCGATGAAGCTCTCGTCCTTGAAGTTGCGCATCGCGTGGTCGAGGGTCTGCAGCCAGTCGCTGCCGGCGATGTCGGGGAACCAGCGGCGGTCTTCCTCGGTGGGGAATTCGCAGATGCGCTTGATGTCGGTGTACATCGCGAAGCCCAGCGCGTAGGGGTTGATGCCGTTGTAGGCGCGGTGCCCCACGGGCGGCTGGTAGACCACGTTGGTGTGCGACTTCAGCCACTCGATCATCATGCCGTCCGACAGGTAGCCGTCG
>CBINPE010000103.1:0-18341 GCA_966252435.1 uncultured Burkholderiales bacterium
CAGGACGAACCAGTCGGGCATCTCGTTGAAGAAGGGGTGCACCGGGGCATTCCAGAGCTGGTAAGCCCCGCTGATCACCATGCTGCTGCCCTCGCCTTCGCCCTCGGTGCGGTCCTGCCCGGCCTCGGGCTCATCGCGCCAGACCTCGGTGACCGCCACGGGCTGGGTGCCGCGCAGGCTGGCCTGAGGGCTCAGCACATGGTGACAGCCGCGGGCCATCACCGCGATGTCGCCGGCCTGCAAGGTGATCGGCGTCTTCAGCCGATCGGTGTGCACGCAGACCTGCCCATGGGTGACCACGTGCAGGCCGATGCTCTTGTCGCACGGGAACTGCAGGGCCGACCGGGGGGCGAGATGCCGCAGGTCCAGCAGCCGGCGTCGCAGGCCAGCCTGCTGCAGCAGATCGGTGAGCAGATCCATGGCGCCTTCCTTCAATATCATTCGTTCAGCATCTCGTACGATTAGACATGCAATCTGTATTTTTGTCCATTCTCAGTTCGCCGTCCCTCGAAGAACATGGCCACACCCACCAACCATCACTTCAAAGGAAATTCTTCATGACCACCACGACACTCGTCATCGGCGCCCAGGGCACGGTCGGCTCCGAACTGGTCCGCCTGCTCACCGCCCAAGGACAGGACGTACGCCGGGCCACCAGCCGCGCGCCCACCGAGCCCGGGCAGGTGCTGCTGAACCTCGCCACCCGCCAGGGGCTGGCCGCGGCCTTCGAGGGGGCGGACCGCGCCTTCTTGATGGCGCCCCCGGGCTACACGAACCAGGACGCGCTGTTGATCCCGGCGATCGACCAGGCACGGGTGCAGGGCCTGGACAAGGTGGTGCTGATGTCGGCCATGGGAGCGAATGCCGACGAGGCCGCGCCGCTGCGCAAGGCCGAGGTGCACCTGGAGCGCTCAGGTCTGGCCTACAGCATCATCCGGCCCAACTGGTTCATGCAGAACTTCAACACCTTCTGGATCCGGGGCATCCTCGAGCACGGCAAGATCTTCCTGCCGGTGGGCGCGGCCAAGGGCAGCTTCATTGACGCACGCGACATCGCGGCCGTGGCGGCCGCTCTGCTCAGCGGGAATGACTTCAACCACCACGATTTCGACCTCACGGGGCCCGAGGCACTGGACCACGACCAAGTCGCGGCCATCTTGTCGGCGGAGACCGGGCGCGCCATTACCTTCGAGGACATCGCCCCCTCCGCCATGCGCTCGGCACTCCTGGAGGCCCAGCTGCCGCCCGACTACGCGGAGTTCCTGCTGGTGATCCTGGGCTACTTCAAGGCGGGGTACGCGGAGCGGACCACGGATGCGGTGCGCCAGATCACCGGCCGCCCGCCCCGGACGCTGTCCCAGTACGCGAAGGACTACCGGGCCGCCTGGCTGGCTTGAGTTGGATCGGGTACCGAGGCCACGGCGGTGACCCGGTTGACCGGTGCCATCCCACGGATGGCACCGCGAAGTCCCACCTGCCCGGCCCGGGGAGGCCGCGAGGGAGAACCATTGAATGGAGGCGCGGGCCGGAGTCGAACCGACCTACACGGATTTGCAATCCGGTGCATAACCGCTTTGCTACCGCGCCAGAGGTACTTTGCGGGCTTCGTGACGAAGCTGCAAAAAAGGGAAGCGACGGGGCCTCCCTGCAAGGCCGAGAGTTTAACCGCAAAAACCCTTTCGCCATGCAGGCCGGGGGTTTTTCCTGCGGCCCGTGTCCGGGTCAGGCGAGCGACACCGGCTGGGGTTTGCGGCCGGTGCCGCGCAACCGGGTGAACTGCTGCAGGAGGTCGAACCAGAACGGCGCTCCGAACAGCGCCGTGACGGCCGTGACCAGGATGCCAGCCGCGGCGGCGAAGACATCGCGCAACGTGTCGTAGTGCCGCCCCGCCCAACCCACCGGCAGGGACAGGAGCGCGGCAAGGTCCGGCGTGGGCGGGGCGGCAGCCAGTGTCGCCGTCAGTGCCGGCTGCGTCCACAAGGCATTCAGCAAATGAACGCTGTCGATGTTGAAGACCACGGCCATGGCCAGCGCGATGCCGAAGGTCCAGGCCTGGGCGCGGCGCTTGTAGGCCCCGGAGGTGCGCTCCATGGCGTGGTCGAACCAGTCGGCGATCTGCCGGTGCAGGGCCTCGAACTGCGCCAGGGGCGTGGCCTGCCGCGCGGCCTGGGCGTAGGCACCGCGCAGGAACTGGCGTAACTGGGCATCGGGCAGGCGGTCGATCTCGTGCTCGAGCGCCGCGAAGTCGCCGGGCGCCCCGTGGATGACGTCGATGAGGGCCGCAGCGAAGCTCGGCGCGGGAATGTACGAGGGCAGCTGGGGCGGCACGCTGCCCGCCATGGCCTGGCCGGCGCTCATCGGGCTGATCAGTGCATGGTTGAACACCGCGAGGGCCGGGCCCTTGAAAGACGGATCGTTGAGCAGAGCCTTGAGCGCGCCGAACAGCACGCGGGCGCGCCACTGGCATCCCGAGGCAATCGCCTCGGTGATGGTGCTGACGGTCAAGGCCAGCGCGGCGTAGCAAAACACGAGACCAAGCGCGACATCGACGACCGGGGTGTTCAGCATGAGGCTCTCCTGGCAAGGACGGGTGGAGCGTGGGTCGCAAAGGCGCCACCGGAAGACTGTGCCAGTGGCGGCTCATTGGGTCGAAAACCTTTCGACAAGGCGGGGAACTCGTGCCATCTGCAGCGACATGCGTCGATCATTGCGGACTTTGCGCCGCCTGGCCGTCTCCCGGCCCACCACCGCGAACAAGAATGAAAAATGTTTGAACCTCCGCTGCCTGGCTCCCGACACACAGGCCTATGACAACGGAGCTGAACAATGCAGAAGCCTTCACGCTGCTCGATCGCGTGGCAGCCGGCGACGAGCGCGCGTTCCGACGCCTGTACGAGCGATCGAGCCGGCGCATCTATGCCTTCGCCATGCACCGCCTGCGGGACGCGGTGGCCGCCGAGGAGGTGGTCAGCGAGGTCCTGTACGAGGTCTGGCGCCGCCCGCGGGCCTTCCTGGGCACCTCGCAGTTCTCGACCTGGCTGCTGGGCATCGCCCGGCACCGCATCCAGGACCGTTGGCGCGCCGCCGGCCGGGCCCAGCCCCACGAGGACCTCGACGATCACCTCCACCTCGCTGATGACGCGGCCGGCAACGGCTTCGACGCCCTGGCACAGCAGCAGCGTGCCGAGGGCGTGGCAACCTGCATGGACCGGCTCGGGGAGCCGCACCGCGAGTGCCTGTACCTGGTGTTCTACGAAGGCCTGTCACAGGCCGAGATCAGCGCCCTGCAGCAGGTCGGGGAGGGCACGGTGAAGACCCGCCTGTTCCACGCCCGCGCCAAGATCAAGCGCTGCCTGCACGCCCTGCTGCACCGCGAAGGAGCCTGCCATGTCTGAGCGCACACGCTTCTTCGAGGCCCTGCCCTTCCACGTCAACCGCACACTGGACGCCCCCCAGGCGGCCTGGATGCGTGAGTACCTTCGGCGGCATCCCGAGCTGCAGTCGCAGGTCGACTTCACCGAAGCGATGGGCCGGGCGGTGCAGGCGGAGGTGGCGGCCTCGCTCGCCAGCGTCCCGGCCGATGTGGGCTATGCCGCCACGGCGGCGCGCATCGCCGCCTCGCGCCGGCGGATGTCCTGGGGTTCCTGGTGGCGACAAGTGCGCTCGGAGCTGGCCAGCCCTGGCGGCCTGCGGCTCGCGCAGGGGCTGGCGATGGGGCTGCTGCTGGGCGTTACCCTGCTGAGCCTGCCGCCCTCCGGCCCCACGCCCTCCGCCGTGCGTGGCAGCACGGCGGGACTGGCCGACGGCCCGCTGCTGCGCGTCAGCTTCAAGCCGCAGGCCCAGGAGGTGGAGATCCGCCTGGCCCTCATCGAGGCGCGCGCGCTGGTGGTGGCCGGGCCCACCCGCCTGGGGGACTACTACCTCAAGACACCCGCGCGGCACCTGCAGGCCGCGCGCGCAGCGTTGCAGAGTTCTGGCCTGGTGCAGCAGGCCGACGAAGTGCCCGGCCTGCCGGACGACCTGCTGGAGTAGGGACGCGGATGGCCAGGCTGCGACCGCTGTGCACGCTGCTCCTCGGCTGCGCCGCGGCACTGTGCGCCTGGGCCGGCCCGCGCGAAGCACTGGTCATCGGCAACGCCGACTACCAGGACGTGCCGCTGCGCAACCCTGTCAACGATGCGCAGGCGGTGGCGCAGACGCTCACGCAGCTGGGCTTCCGGACCCGGCTGGTGCGCAATGCGCGCTGGCGCGACATGATCCAGACGACCCAGGCCTTCATCACCGACACCGAGGATGCCGAGATGCGCCTGCTGTACTACGCGGGGCACGGCGCCCAGGTGCGCGGCCGCAACTACCTCATCCCGGTGGACTCGCCGATGGATGACGTGGACGAACTGGCCGCGCGCAGCCTGGACGCCGCCGAGATCCTGGCCCGCCTGGCGCGGCACGGCAAGGGCGTGAACCTGCTGATCCTCGACGCCTGCCGCAACAACCCGATGGCGGCCTACCAGCTCACGGCCGATGGCCGGCGCATCAAGATGCGCGGCGGGGCCACCGGCCTGCTGCCCATGCTGCCCCCGCCGGGCGCCCTGGTGGCTTTCGCCACCGCGCCGGGCGGCGTGTCCGACGACGGCGGCGCCCAGCAGCACAGCCTCTACACCCGGCACCTGCTCAAGCAGATGGTGGTGCCCGGCGTGTCGCTGGAGCAGATGTTCAAGCGGGTGCGCGTCGGCGTGCTGCAGGACTCGGCGCAGCGCCAGCGGCCTTGGGAAGAGTCCAGCCTCACCGTCGATTACTGCCTCGCGCCGAGGCCGGGAGGGTCGCCCTGCACGCCGTGACTGCCCGCCCGCCACGAAGGCACGCCGTGGCTGCCTCTTCCTTCTTTCCAACCCACCCACCTGAACTGAACGATGGATTGCACGCGACACCCTGCCCTGCACCTGGGCCTCCTCGCGCCCTGCGCGACCCGCACCCTGCCCTGGCTGGTGATCGGCCTGGCAACCCAGGCTGCCGGCGCGCAGACCCAGGCCCTGCCGCCCGGCGCCGTCACGCCCGCGCCACCCGCCGCGGCTGCCAGCGCCCCGGAGGATGAGCGCGACGAGCGCGAGGCCGCTCGCAAGGGCCGCGAGCGCACCGACCGCACCGTGGACCAGGCCGCGCCGCAGACCATGGCCGACGCTCCCCTCACCCCACAGGGCGAGGAGCCGCCGCCGTCCGTGATCAGGCGCGGGCCGCTGAACGTGCGCCGCGACGAGGCCAGCCTGGGCTTCGACCACGCACTGTCATCGCGCTGGGTCCTGGGCGGCCTGCTCGGCACCTCGCGCGCGCGTTCGAAGCGCCATCAGCTGGAGATCTTCGACGGCGTCCCGGAGGAATTCGGCAACGCCAGCGACACCGCCGTGCGCACCCGCAACACGCTCTATGCCCTCACGCTGACCCACTATCCGCGGCCCGACGTGTTCCTCGACACCACCGTGGCTTTCATGCGCTCGCACCTGCAGATGGAGCGGCTGGTCAACGACGCCGCGCTCTTCGAAGGCAACACCCAGGGCCGCAGCTGGAATGTCGCCGTGTCCGGCGGCGGCCTCTGGCGCAGCGGCCGCCTGGCCTGGGTGCCGCAGCTGGGCTTGAGCTACGTCGACGCCAAGGTCGACGCCATGCCGACGACCGAAAGCTTCCCCTTCGAAGACCCGCCCACCATCGGCATCGAAGGCTTCCGGGTCGGTGAGCAGCGCCAGAAGACGCTGTCCGCCCTGCTCGGCGGACAACTGCAGTGGACACAGAGTGTGCCGTTCGGGACCCTCACCCCCTACACGCGGGCAAGCTGGCAACAGCGGCTGTGGATGCGGGCCGACCCGGTGGTGAGCACGACCCTCGCGCGTGAGCCTGTGCTGGTCGACCTCGGGGCCGCCACCAGCCGGCGCGTGCTCACCCTGGCTGTCGGCGCCCTGGCGCAGCTGCCCGGCGGCACCAGCCTGTTCGCCGAGTTGAGCCACGCGCGCGGCAACGCGGACCTGCACGAGAAGCGCGCCAGCATCGGCTTGAAGTTCGAGAAATGACGAGGACGAAAAAAGTGTGAACCCGGCGCGCCGCGGTGACGACCCATGGACAGGAACGAACGATCCCACCCATCGAGCCCTCACCGAGACGCACCATGACGACGACCCTCCCGCTTCCAACCCTCCGACGCGCCGCGGCCCTGGCCGCCCTGTGCATGGCCTGCGTGGCCGCCGCACCCGGTCACGCCGCCGAGGTTCGCTACTACGGCCGGGACAAGGTGCCCGACCCGGCCGTGGTGGCCGGCATCCTCGGCAAGCCCCCATCCGGCCGCCTCAAGATGCGGGGCGCCGATCACCGGCTGTTCGACGAGCCCGCGGCGGCCATGGCACCGCCCGACGGCGGCACCGTCTACCGCGACGACATGGCGGCACGCGAGCAGACCCTGACCGCGACGGCCCAGTCGGCGGTGCAGCAGTGGGAGACCCAGGTGCGCGGCGGCGCGACGGCGCGCACGGCGGTGGCTTCCCCCGCGACTCCCGCGCCTGCCTCCTCCACATCCCGCGCCGCCAGCACCGCCGCCCCGCGTGACACCTCCGCACTGGCCCTGGCCGTGAACTTCGCCAACGACTCGGCCCAGCTCCAGCCTGACAGCCTGCCCGCCCTGGACGCCGTGGCGCAAGGCATGCAGCTGGTCGGCTTCGCACGGCCCTTCCTGATCGAGGGCCACACCAGCGCGGTGGGCTCGCCGGCCTACAACCTGAGGCTGTCGCGGCTGCGGGCCGAAAGCGTGAAGCGCTACCTGGTGCAGCACGGCATCCCGGCCCGCGCGCTGCGCACCGCGGGCCTGGGCCAGCGCAAGCCGCTCAACCCCGCTGCGCCGGCGGCACCGGAGAACCGGCGCGTGCAGTTCCGCGCGCTCTGAACACCACCGGTCCGGGCCGGCCACACCCTGTCACCTCCTGCTTTTCCAGGCCGCGTCGCGTCGGGGACCACGACGCAGCCGATGACTGTCCGTCCCTCCCTGTCCACTTCCCTGAAAGGAACCTCGCCATGAAGAAGAACCTCCTCCTCGCCCTCTCTGTCGGTGCTGCCCTGGCCGCCGGCCCCCTCGCCGCCACTGCGGCTCCCGAGATCAGCAGCAAGGTGAACGTCACCGACAACAAGGCCAAGAACATCACCAGCGCCGGGGGCGGGTTGTCGGTGGGCATCGGGCCCATCAAGGGCGGCAAGCTCGAGGCCAACGGCACCGCCAACGTCAACTCGCTGGTGGTGTACGAAGGCAAGGTCAAGGGCAACATCAACATCAGCAAGAACGAGGCTGACGACGTCAAGGCCCTGGGCTCGCCGGCCAACGTCAACTCGGTGATCCTGGGCCAGGCCCGCTGACACCACCCCGACCCTTTGACCGACGACAGGGGCATGGCCGCGCCGGACGTGCCCCGCCCTTCCCCAAGGAGCACTCGATGAAACCCCGATGGATCGCCCTGGCCGCGCTGCTGGCCGCCACAGCGGCCCAGGCCGGCAACGACCCCTACGGCAACAACCTGGGCGCCTACAAGGCCGAACTCAAGCACGACGGTCCCGACCTCACGGGCAGCGGCTTCGCCAGCACCGTGGCCATCAGCCAGGCCAAGCGCGCGGTCCTGGAGGCCAACGTCGGCGACGTCACCGTCAGCGATTCGCAAGCACAAACCGGCAACGGCAACGCCGGCCCGGCGCCGCGCGAACCCCGCGCCGCCAGCGGCAGCGCCGGTGTCAGCGTAGCCAGCCCGCAGATCTTCGCGCCGGTGCACGGCAACGTGACCGTCGTGATGCAGCGTGGCGCGGTGCGGGGCAGCATCACCTCCGTCAAGCGCTGACGCCCCGCCCCAACGATCCAGGAGCCCCCCCATGACCTTTTCTTCTTCCCTCTTCTCCCGGCGGCGGGCCGGGCTGGCCCTGCTGGCCGCGATCGCGCTGCCGGGCTGCGCCGGCACGCAGCAGACGCGCATGGATGCGCAGCGGCTGCTGCGCGAGAACAGCCGCGCCATGGCCCGGCCGCAGGCGCTGGCCACCCGCTACACCGAGGCCCTCGAGCAGTTCGGCCGCCTGCTCTCGGTCTACCGCAAGGAGGCGCACTCGCCGCTGTACGTGCAGACGCGCAACATCAGCGACGCCACCGGCCTGTCCCATCCCATGGTGGGTTCCGAGCTGCCGGGCGACATCACCGAGATGGTCCGCAGCGCCATCAACCGCATCGGCGAGCCGGTGGTGTACGTGCCCTTCCAGCCCGACTACGTGATGGCCCAGGCCCAGCAGGGTGCACAGATGAAGCTCACCCTGCCCGACGTGCTGATCACCGGCGCCATCACCGAATTCGACCGCGGCCTGGCCGGCGCCGGCCGGGGCAACGAGCTCTCGCTGCTGTTCGGCAAGGGCAAGGGGGAGACGGACGGCTCGGGCTCGTTCAAGGCCACCAGCACCATCTCGCGCCTGGGGCTGGACTTCAACCTGGTGGACTTCCCCACCCAGACCATGGTGCCGCAGATCCAGGCCACCAACGCCATGCGCGTGCTCAACGACACCCGCGAGGACAGCGTGGACTTCGCGATCTACGGCAACGGCTTCGGCCTGGTCAGCAGCACGCGCTACCTGCAGGGCCGGCACAACGCCATCCGGTTGCTGGTCGACCTGAGCGTGGTGCAGCTGCTGGGGCGCTACGCCAACGTGCCCTACTGGCGCTGCCTGCCCAACGCCGAGCCCGATGCCCAGGTGACGCGCCGGGTGGCCCGCGGCTTCGAGGCCAACAACACCGAGACACGCATCAAGTGGCTGCAGGGCACGCTGCAGGACTACGGTTTCCCGCTCAAGCCCACCGGCGTGATGGACGAGCGCACGCGGCTGGCGCTGGTCAGCGTGAGCGAGAAGTTCGGCTGGCCGGCCGTGCAGGACCCGCTGGACCCGGCCCTGTTCACGCGGCTGTACGTCAACGTTCCGCTGGGAGGGTGAGGTGTCATCATCGGCCTTTGCCCATCCCTGTCACGCACCGATCCCCGACATGCACCCACCCTGCCCCGGCCGGCGCACCCCGCAGCGAAGGTCCGCGGGCCTCGTGCTGCTAGCGTCGCTGTTGAGCCTGTCCGCCTGCGCGGGACCGGCCGCCCCGTCTTCGTCCCCGTCCGCCTCCTCGGCCGCCTCCTCGTCCACCCCTGCCATGGACAGCGGCACCCAGGCCGACGACCTGCTGATCGTCGACTGCCTGATGCCGGCCCAGGTGCGCCGGCTGGGCAGCTTCGCCACGGGTGTGTCGCCACGCCGGCCCGAGAAGCTGCCGGCGGGCGAGTGCCGGCAGGCCGGCGGCGAGTATGCGATCGCCAGCCGCGACCCCGCGGCCGCGCTGCGCCTGTGGCTGCCGTTCGCCGAGCAGGGCGATGCGCAGGCGCAGAACCAGGTGGGCGAGCTGTACGAGCGCGGCCTGGGCACGCTGGCCGACCCCGGTGCCGCGGCCCGCTGGTACCAGAAGGCGGCGGACCAGGGCGACAGCCGGGCCCTGATCAACCTGGCCTCGCTGTACGAGCGCGGCCTCGGGGTCACGCGCGACCCCCAGCAGGCCGCGCAGCTGTTCCGCCGCGCCAGCGGCCTGGCGCCGGCCCCGGCGGCCTTGTCGATCCACCTGCTGGAGCCGCTGGTCATGCTGCCGGCGGGCGAGACCGACGTCCAGGTGCCGGTGGTGCGCCTGCCGGGTTCGGGCGCCACCTCCGAGCAGGGCCTGCGCGGCCGCGTGAACGCCGAGGCCGGCCTGCGCAGCCTGCAGCTGAACGGGCAGACCCTGCCCGTGGATGCGCAGGGCATCTTCCGCGTGGTGCCGGACCTGTCGCAAGGGCCCGCGCCCCTGCACCTGGTGGCCACCGACCGGCAGGGCCGTCAGGTTCAGGCTCACCTGACGGCCGTGGCGGACCGGGCCGCCGCGCCGCCGCCCGCGAAGGCCTCCGGCTGGCCGCAGGGCACGGCCTACGCCCTCGTCATCGCCAACCAGCACTACCAGCGCTGGGCGCCCCTGGACACGCCGCTGCGCGACGCGCACGACCTGGCCGCCGTGCTGACGCGGCGCTTCGGCTTCCACACGACCATGGTGCTGAACGCCACGCGGCGCGACATCCTCAATGCCTTCGTCGACCTGCGGCGCAAGCTGGGGCCCCAGGACAGCCTGCTGGTCTTCTACGCCGGCCACGGCGACATCGACCCGGCCACCCAGCGGGGCTACTGGATTCCGGTGGACGGCGAGCGCCGCCACGGCAGCAACTGGATCTCGGTGCTCGACGTCACCGACCAGCTCAGCGCCCTGCCGGCGCGGCAGGTGCTGGTGGTGGCGGACTCTTGCTATTCCGGCACCATGGGCCGCTCGGCGCTGCCGGCGGTCGACGCCGAGCTGGCGGCCGAGAAACGGCCCGACACACTGCGCGCGCTGGCCCGGCTGCGGGCCCGGGTGGCGTTGACCTCGGGCGGCATGGAACCGGTGGCCGACGGCGGGGGCGGGCGCAATTCGCTGTTCGCCCGCCAGCTGCTGGATGTGCTGCAGGCCCTCAACGAGCCCACCGAGGCACAGCGCGTGCACGCCGAGCTGGCCGCGCGCTTCAGCCTGCGCGCACAGGCCCTGCACCTGCGCCAGCGGCCGAGCTACGCGCCCATCCGCTATGCCGGCCACGAGGCGGGCGACTTCGTGTTCGTGCCACGGCGTTGAGCGGACCTCAGGCGGCGGCCTGGCGCTCCTTCACCAGCGCCGCGGCGCTGCGCGGCGTGAGCTGGCGCAGCGAGGCGATGGCGGGCAAGTAGGCATCGCGCGGCCGGACGTCGCCGCGTTCCCACTGGTAGATCGATTGGTCGGACGCCCCCAGCAGCAACCCCAGCTCGGCGGCCGACAGCTTGAGCCGCTCGCGGTGCCGGGCCAGCCGCTTGGGGCTGAAACGATGCTTGCCTTTGGAGGCGGACTCTGCCTCGGCCGCCTCGGAGGGCCCCGCCTTGGAGGATGCCTTTTGCGCCCGCTGCAACGCCCGCTCCAGCTCGTCCACGCGCCGCTTGAGTGCCGCGATCTGCGTGCGCGCCGTCGCGCTGGCCTGTTTCAGGGGGTCGGTGTGCGCCCGCACTTCCTTGCGCGCGATGCGTGCGATTTCAGCTTTCAGAACGTTGTGAAAATTGGTCACTGTGGATTGTTCCTGCTTCGTTCATACAGTTGGCGAGGGGACGTTCATCGGCTAGGCGATGTCCTCTATCGACAGCTGGTGCGCGCGCATGATGTTGCGGATCTTCACGCATGCCTCCAGCTTGGCATCCGCGATCAATGTCGCCGCCTGCCGCTCCAGGTCGGCCAGTTCGGCTTTCTTCGTGGCAATCAGCGCCTGCAATTCCTGCAAGGTCAGGCTTCGCTGAGGTTTGACCCAGCCACTTTCACTCTGACGGTCACTCAAGGTGATCACTTCCCCACAACTCCTTTCAGGTCCTTTCGGGTTTGAGGGCCCGATATTACGTGGGATTGACAAGCGGCCGGCCAGGCCCGCGCCGGCCCGGGGCTTTAGGGAGACGCTGACGATCCCCAGACTCACACCCCCCGTGTCCCGGGTGAGGGACGCCGGCGGGCCTGACAGGCGTGAGAATTTGGGGATTGAGTTGCCTCCAGGGCGCTTCCCATAATCCGAATCACCTGTCAAACCCGAAGTGCAAGAGGTGGTTGTGAAAGAAAAGTGGTGTATACGCCTGGGAGCCACGGAGTGGGCACGCTACACGAACGCCCGCATGAACAGCGAATCGATGAAGCTGCTCGGCAGCGTCCGCAAAGGCGCCCAGATGGGGGCCCTGGCGCAGACGGCAGAGGGCTATGTCCAGGTGAACGGTGAGTTCATCACCAAGCTGAACACCTCGCAGATCCGGTGCGCCCTGGCCAAGGTCGAGGCCGCCGAAGCCCACCAGGCCCGGCGCATGCTGCGCCGGGTGGTCCACAACGCCGCCCCGCCCCCCGTCGTGGTGGTGAAGCGCCGCCGCAGCTTCGTGATGCCCGAGAGCAAGGCCGCTTAGGGGGATGCGGACACGTCCCCGCGAGTCGGCGTGTGCCTCGCCTGGGGATCCGCCGGCCGTGAGGGCCTTGTTCAGCGTCACCTTGTCGCCTTCATTCGCGCGCGGCTGCCGCCCGCTGGGCCTCCAGTTGCGCCAGCTTCGCGCGGACCTTGTCGCCCACCTGGATCTGCGGGTTGGAGAACCCGCCCGGTTTGTGCGCCTCCTGCTCGCGCTGCGCGATGACGACCCGGGCTGCGGCGTGGGCCTGCTCGAACGACCACGTCTGCCGCAGCTGTTCGTCGAACATGGCCCGGCCGAAGAACGTGAGGGGTGACAGCCGGCCGCAGCCGAACGAGGTGTGGTCCGCATCGGCGGCCGTCATCACCAGGGTCTCCTCGCCCGACAGGGGCGCGATCCAGCTTCCCGAGTAGCAGGCCGACACCGAGATCACGCGCCAGCGCACGCCCGCCTCGTCGAGCCACCCCTTGAGCAGGGCCGGCGTCACCGGGTCGATCTCCAGCGGCCAGAGGTCGGCCACCAGTGGCCCTCCCCGCGCACCGTGGGAGGTGAGGTGGATGAACAGCACATCCTCGTCGCGGTCCATCAACGCCGCGGCCCGCCGGATCGCGCGCTGCAGGTTGAGCGGTGTCGCCCAGGGTCGCTCCCAGGCGGTGTCGCGGTGATTGACGAGCCGCAGGGTGCGCCCGGCACTGCCGAACCGCTCCTGCATGACGTCCGCCACCAGCTCGCCTTCGCGCTTGAACACGTCCTCGCTGGCGTAGGGCGCAAAGGTGATGGCGTAGACATCCACCACGCCCCGGCGCTGCGGACGCAGGGCTTGCAGCTGCTCGGCCAGCAGCCGCGGCTGCGCCTCCATCAGCTCCTGTGTGATCGCCAGGGGTTCGGGGCCCGGATCCTCCTGCAGGGGACGGCTGGCCCGCCAGAAGTTGGTGGCCTGCAGCCACGGCCCCAGCAGCAACAGCCCTGCCAACGCCAGGATGACCCGCACGCGGGGCGCGCCGCGCCGTGCGCCGGCCCGCCAGGCCAGGGTCGAGATGGTCACCACCGGCCATGCCGTGAGCATCAGCCACAGGCCCCAGAGGGCGATCCTGCCGGGCCCCTCCACGGCGAACAGGTTGTGGCGCAGGAGCGGCACACTGATCGCCCCTGCCACCAGGTCGATGGTGAACAGCTGTGCCATCGCCATCGAGAACAGTCCAAGTGCACTCGGCGCCCCCGTGGGGTCGAGGGGGTCGTGCGAACGCGGCACGCACAGCCAGCAGATCCACAGCAGGAGCAGCGTGGAGAGCCAGCCCATCAGCAGGGCGCGCCATTCCAGGGACGCCGCGCCCGGAATGGAGAGCCGTTGCATCAGCACCACCACCAGGCAGGGGGCGGCGACCAGGCACAACAGCAGCAGGGGCGTCGTCTGCAGCCCCGCCCAGCGCGGTCGCAGGAGAAAGGCGCTGCGTGCGCCCTGCCGCCACCAGTCGCCCAGCGCGCCCGGGGCGGTGGGTTCGTGGGAGAGGTCGCGGCGAGGGGCGGGATCGTTCATGGTGGATGACGATGGGTGAGCCTGCGACGGCCCGGCATCGCATTGTCATCTCGCGAGGGCCCTCCCGCACGCGCAGCCGACATCCGCAGCGAGCAGGGTCGTGCAGATGTCCCGGCTACACCAGACCCAGGTCGCGCGCAGGGGCGCCCGGGAACACCTGCTGCAGCTGCGAGGGCGACAAACCGTACAGGCGGGCGAACAGGCCGCCCAGCAGGCTGCGGTATTCGTTCAGCACCGGATAGTCGCGGTTCTGGAACAGCGCGTCCGGCGACGACAGGGCCACCGCCTCACCCGCGACGCGCCCGCCCCGCACGCCACCGCCGAGCACCCAGTACACGCTGCCGTGGCCATGGTCGGTGCCGCGGTTGCCGTTCTCCCTGAAGGTGCGGCCGAACTCGCTCAGGACCACGACCGTGCTGTCACGCCAGGCCGCCCCCATCTCCTCGGCGTAGGCGGCCAGGCCCTTGCCCAGCTCGGCCAGGCGGCTGGCCAGGTAGCCGCTGCCTGCGCCCTGCCCCACGTGCGTGTCCCAGCCGCCCACGTCGATGAAGCCCAGGTGGTAGCGCTCGCGCATCAGCCGTGCCACGCGACGTGCCTCCCCCTCGAAGCCCTGGGCGGTGATCGCGTTGCGGCTCGCCGCGAGCATCTCGCCGGCCAGCATGCGGCCCGCCTCGGCGGGTGGTCCGCCGTTGAGGTCCCGCAGCGCTTCCTCGCGCACGGTGAAGCTGTCCTGCACGACGCCCGCCAGCGCGGAGTCTTCATACATTCCCACGACCAGTTGCGACTGCCGTGCATCGGGCCGGTTGTTGGCCAGGCGCGCCAGGGCCAGGTTGGGCACCTGCAAGGGGCCACGGAAGATGGGCGACAGCTGGTCGGTGAAGGCGATCGCGTCGTGCGTGCCCAGCACCTGTGCCAGGCGGTTCATGAAGCCCGACTGGAAATCACGCGAGCCCGGCCCCTTCAAGGGCTGGCCCATCTCGATCCGGTCCTGGGTCTCGAAGTGGCTGCGCGAGCTGTCGTCGGTGCCTGCGAACGGAACGAAGGCGAGCTGGCGCTGCTGCGTGAACAGCGGCAGCAGCGAATCCGCAAGCGCCGGCGCCAGTCCCCAGTCGGCCGTGAGCGGCAACGCCGCGTCCGACCCGCTGCCCGGCCGGGCGATCGCGATGCGGGGGCGCTGCTCGTAGTAGAAATCGCTGCCCACCGGCACCAGCAGGCTGGCCGCGTCGTAGGCCCCGCGCAGGAACACCACCAGCAGGCGCGGCGTGCCCGGGCTGGCGGCCATCAAGCGAACGGGACCGGCCGCCAGGGGCGCCGCAGCCAGGGCTGCGGCCAGGAACTGTCTGCGATGCATGGTGGCATCTCCTTTCTTGCGTCCCTCAGCGGAACATGAACTCGGGCGACGACAGCAGCAACACGTTCCACTCCTGGGGCGACGTGGCCGCGTCCAGCGCGGCCCGCGTGCGTGCGCTCAGGGTGGGCGCCAGGGCGGCGTGGTAGGCCGCATTGGAAAGCTGCGGAAATGCCGGCGTGTCCGTGGGCGTGGCGCCTTCCGTGCGGAACAGCCCGGCCGGGCCTGAGCCGATGGCCTTGGCGATCTCGAAGCGCATGCCCATCTGCCCCGAGCTGGACCAGGCCGCCTGGTCCAGCGGATAGCCATCCGGGGTCTGGCGGTTGTAGGGGGCTTCTCCCAGGCGGTTCAGCCAGTTCAGCATCGGGCCGGTGTTGAGGATGGGCCGCTCGTCATAGGCCAGCCGCACGGCCGAGACGACGTAGTGCAGCGGGTCCTTGAACTTGCGTGACAGGCTGGCCGTGAACTCGGGCGCATCGAAAGCCACCTGCAGGGTGCGGGCGATGTCGCCATCGCTGGCGGTGAACGCCTGGCTCATGCGCTCGACCAGCGCCGGCGGCGGTTCATCGGCCACCAGGTACACCGCCAGGCGCCGGCTGACATGCCGTGCGGTTGCAGGGTGGCGGGACAGGCGGATGAGCTGGTCGATGATCTCGTCCCAGCCGCCCCCCGCCGCGACGCGCTGTCCCAGCACGAGCTTCTCTCCCGCGTCATGTCGCGCAGGGTTGAACTCGGTAGCCCCTTCCCGCCGGTACTGTGCCTGCAGCTTCGGGTTGAGCGCGGGGGCCTTGTCGGTGAAGTTGAGCCCCAGCCCCGTGAGCACCCGCGCCAGTTCCTGCACGTCTTTCTGCGAATAGCCGCCGTCGACACCGAGCGTGTGCAGCTCCATGACTTCACGCGCGAAGTTCTCATTGACGTGATGGGCGGCATTCTGCTCGTTGTCGAGGTAGCGAATCATGGCCGCGTGGGTCGCGCTGGCCAGCAGCAGATCGCGGAAGCGGCCCAGCGCGTGCCTGCGCAGCCGGCCTTCGTAGTCACCCACCATGCCCCGCAGATTGGCCTTGTGCTGATGGACGTTGAAATGGTTGAACCAGAACCAGGTGAGCTGCTCCTGGAGTTGGTTGGGCGAATACAAGGCGTGGAGCAGCATCCGGGACGCGGCGTCCCGAGACAGGCGGTTCATGTCCTGCTGGTAGCTCTGCAGCGCCGCTTTCTTGGCCTCGTCGTCCGTCAGGGCATTGGCGTCGCGGCGGCGGCGCTCCATCTCAAGCGTCCAGTCTTCCATGGAGCGCTGTCCAAGGCTGAGCGCATCGATCTGCGCCTGCACGGCCGTCGGCAGCAGGGGGGCCGCGGTGGGGTGCAGCTGGGCCTCCAGATAGCCGCGGCGTGAAAGGCGACGCCATGCACTCAAGGTCGCGCTGTTGAGTCCCCAGCTCAGCCGGTTCAGCAACGCCGCCTCGTCGCGATCCAGGCCAGCGGCCGAGGTCCGCTGCGCCGGCGTCTGCACGGCACACCCCCACAGCCAGGGGACCGCCAGGCTGACAGCACCGGCGGCCACGAGGTTGCGGCGCTTCGGCTGCGCCTCTGGGCCCGTCATGCCAGCCATGGCGTCGACCCCTTGATCGACACCTGCTTGCCACTGAGGAGTTTCTTCATGGGAATCTGCAGGACAAAAGAAAGAAGCTAGGAAACGAACGCGGCCTTCGCCTCGCCGACGAAGCCCACCCTTCGCAACCCATCTTTACAAACAGCGGGGGCATGGCAGCCAAGCCTACGCTGCAGGGGCCATCTTGCTCGGCTGGAGACCAGCGCTTGCGCAAATTCAGGGTAAACCCTATACTGACATCACATTAGGGTTTACCCCAGGAGTCATGATGAACGCTATCACGCAAGAACCGTCCCGCCTTGTTCAAACAGTGAACCACGTCTTTGCCCGTCTCTGGGCTGGCCTTGCCGGCTTGGCACGCGAAGACGACCGCAGTCTGAATGCCGCCGACCTGCGTCGTCTTGCCGAAGAGCATGCCTCCCAACCGAGCTTTGCGTCCGATTTGCTGGCGGCGGCCGAACTGGCAGCGGCACGTGAAAAGTGCTGAATGAAAGAAAAGGGGCCCAAGGGCCCCTTTTCCATGTCCACGGCTCTTTCACTTCACCCTTCAGCGCACCTCTCCCCCGTTCTTCCGGGGAGAAGGGGCCGTCCCCCGGCGCTGCTCGCGCAGCATGAACAGGTACAGGCCCTCGACCTTCTCGCGGGCCCAGGGCGTCTTGCGCAGCAGCTTCAGGCTGGACTTCACGCTGGGGTCGCTGAGGAAGCAGCGCAGCGGGATGCGTGCCCCGAGCCCTTCCCAGCCGTAGTGCGCCGCCAGGGCGCTGACGATCTGTTCCAGGGTCACGCCGTGCAAGGGATTGCGCGGCTGGCTGGCGGGAGGAGAAGGCGGAGACGGCTGCATCCCCGGATTGTGCCCGGGCGGGCCCCGCATAATCTGGGATGACCGCTCCGACCTCTCCCTCCACCGCCCCCGCCTTCGACAGCCTGCCCCTGGCCCCGGCCCTGCTGGCCACACTGCAACGCCTGGGCTATGCGCACATGACGCCGATCCAGGCCGCCAGCCTGCCCCCGGCCCTCGCCGGCAAGGACCTGATCGCCCAGGCCCGCACCGGCAGCGGCAAAACCGCCGCGTTTGCGTTGGCCCTGCTGGCCAAGCTGGATCCACGGCGATTCGCCGTGCAGGCGCTGGTGCTGTGCCCCACCCGCGAGCTGGCCGAGCAGGTGACGCAGGAGTTGCGCCGCCTTGCCAGCGCCAAGGACAACATCAAGATCCTGACCCTGTGTGGCGGCAGCGCCCTGCATCCGCAGGCAAGCAGCCTGTCCCATGGGGCCCATGCCGTGGTGGGCACGCCCGGCCGCATCCTCGACCACCTGTCGCGCGGCACCCTCGCCCTGGACGACTTGCAGACCCTGGTGCTGGACGAAGCCGACCGGATGCTGGACATGGGCTTTGCCGATGACATCGCCGCGGTCGTGCAGCGCTGTCCCGCACGGCGCCAGACCCTGCTGTTCTCAGCCACCTACCCCGAGGGCGTCGGCCGGCTGGCCAGCCGCTTCCTGCGTGAGCCCGAGGAAGTCAGGCTCACCGAGCGTCCCGCCGTCCACCAGATCCGGGAGCGCTTCTACGAGGTCCAGGAAAGCGAGCGGCTGCATGCCGTCGGCCTGTTGCTCCAGCACTACCGGCCCGTCAGCACCCTGGCGTTTTGCAACACCAAGCAGCAATGCCGCGACTTGGCCGCCGTGCTGCAGGGCCAAGGCATCGTCGCCCTGGCCCTGCACGGCGACCTCGAGCAACGCGACCGCGACCAGGTGCTGGTGCGTTTCGCCAACCGCAGCTGCAGCGTGCTGGTGGCCACCGACGTCGC
>CBINPE010000104.1:0-18326 GCA_966252435.1 uncultured Burkholderiales bacterium
CCGAACTCAGCCTCGTCCGCGTCGGCAACGACCTCGAGGTGCGCATCAACGCCACTTCCGACAAGGTCACCGTCAAGTCCTTCTTCCTCAACAACGATCCCCTCAACACCAGCAATCCCGTCCAGCGCATCGAGTTCCTCAACGGCAACCCCGCCTGGGACCTCGCCACCATCCAGACCAAGGTGGCTCCCACCAACCAGGCGCCGGTTCTGGTCACCGCTCTTGCGGACCAAGCCGTCAACGCAGGCTCCGCACTGAGCTACAGCATTCCTGCGGGATCGTTCAGTGATCCGGACGCAGGCGATACCCTGAGCTACAGCGCCACGCTCTCCAGCGGGGCGGCCCTGCCCTCGTGGCTGAGTTTCAATGCTTCGACGCGCACCTTCAGTGGAACCGCGCCCGGGACCACGGGACTCATCAGCGTGCGCGTCAACGCCACGGACACAGGTGGCTTGACCGTCAACGATGTATTCGACATCACTATCAAGCCCGCTGCCGAGGTGCACAACGGCACGGCCGGTTCGGACACCATGGCAGGGGGAGCCGGGGATGACATCTACCTCGTCAACAACCCCTGGGACGTGGTGATCGAGAATTTCAACGAAGGGACCGACACCGTGCAGTCCTACCAGGACTACACCCTGGGCGCCAACGTCGAAAACCTGGTGCTCCTCGGCACTGGAGGCACGCAAGGCATCGGCAATGAACTGGACAATGCGCTGACCGGCAACGAAGCCGCAAACTACCTGGAAGGCGGTGCAGGCAGGGACACCTTGACCGGCGGCGACGGCGATGACTACATGGACGGCAGCAGCGGCGCCGACATGATGGCCGGCGGCCTTGGAAACGACACCTATGTGGTTGACGACCTGGCCGACGTCGTCACTGAGCTGGCTGGGCAAGGATACGACGCCGTTCAGTCCAGCGTGAACTACACCCTGGGTGCCAACGTGGAGGACCTCTGGCTGACCGGCAGCGGCAACCTCAACGGCACCGGCAACGCCCTCAACAACAACGTCTACGGCACGGGGGAATCCAACCGGCTGGACGGCGGCTTGGGCGCTGACACGCTGTATGGCGGTGGTGGCATCGACACCTATGTGGTCGACAACGTCGGCGATGTGATCAATGACGGGGACCTCATGGATGGCGACACGGTGGAGGCCTCCGTCAGTTGGACGCTGGACATGTTCACCGACAACATCACACTCACGGGCAGCAGCGCACTCAACGCCACGGGCAATGACTTCGCGAACGTCCTCCGAGGCAACAGCGGAGCCAATCGCCTGGATGGGGGACGCGACGCAGACACGCTGATCGGTGGCGCCGGCAACGACACCTATGTGGTCGACTCGACCTCCGACAGCGTGGTTGAACTGGCCGGTGAGGGAACCGACACCGTGGAATCCTCCGTGTCCTGGACGCTGGGGAACAACGTCGAGAACCTCACCCTAACTGGGGACGGCTGGTTCCTGGAAGCCAACGGGAATGCGCTGAACAACGTCCTGCGCGGCAACGCCGTTGCCAACACCCTGAACGGTGGTGCCGGCAACGACACACTGATCGGCGGTGAAGGCAGCGACACCTACATCATGGGCCGAGGCCTGGGAAGCGATGTCATCCAGGAGATCGATACCATGGGTGCCACGGATGTGATGCAGTTCCTGTCTGGTGTGGCCAATGATCAGCTCTGGTTCCGGCAAAACGGCAACGATCTGGAAGTGAGCATCATCGGCACCAGCGACAAGGCCACCGTGCAGAACTGGTACCTGGGCAGCCAGTACCACGTCGAGCAGTTCAAGACGGCGGACGGCAAGGTGCTGCTGGATTCGCAGGTGCAGAACCTGGTGAATGCCATGGCGTCGTTCGCGCCGCCTGCGGCCGGCCAACTGACGCTGCCGACGGGCTACCAGACCAGCTTGCTGCCGGTCATCGCAGCCAACTGGCAAGGTTGACGCCAAAGCGGCTGAGACGGCCCCGGTGACTCACAAGGTCACCGGGGCCGTTTTTCTTCGCCATACCTGTCATCCCAGCCCCCGGGGCGGATAACATTGCCGAATTCAAGCATTTGGCGCTTGGTAGATCGGATGATGGATATGCCTCCTCATCCACCGCCAAGCCCCATGAAATCAAGCGGTTTGGAGGACGCTCTCTCCGCCAAATTTTGTGAGATTGCCCGGGTTGTCGCAGTGATGTTTTGTTGCATCCATCAACCCATCCATCCATTCATTCTGAATTGATTGGAAAGCCTCCACACCATCCTGGGTGTGGAGGCTTTTTTCATTTGCCAGTCCTTCAGCCGGGCTTTCGGACTCAATCGATCAGTTGACGGTCCTGCCAGTGCTCATAGATGGCATCACTCCGCACACGTGATCCTCCACCTTGGCGCGTCCATGCTCGTCGCGCTGCTCATCGGTGCCCTCGCTCCGAAGCGCTGGCAGGCGGAGCACCACCATTGCCAGAACCGCGGCCTCGTCCCCGCCGCGCTCATCCAGCTCATTAAAAAACATCCATACACCATCCACATGGATGGTGATAGGATGGTTGCATGAGCACCCCCCCCTCCTCCCGGCCCAGCAAGGCTCCCGACGCCGAAAAGATCACCATCAACCTGGGCTATGTCGATCTCGGCCATATCGACCTGCTGGTGGCCGAGAGCTTCTACGCCAACCGCACCGACTTCATCCGCACGGCCATCCGCCACCAGTTGGCCCTCCACGCGGACGCCCTCAAGCAGGCGGTCGCGCGCAAGCTGCTGGTGCTGGGGCTGCAGCATTTCTCCGCAGCCGACCTCGAGGCGGCACGCGCGGCAGGCCACAAGCTGCAGATCCGGGTGCTCGGCCTGGCCAGCATCGGCCATGACGTGACGCCCGAACTCGCCCTTGCGACCATCGACTCCATCACCGTCCTCGGCGCCCTGCAGGCCAGCAGCGCCGTCAAGGCCGCCCTGGCCGGACGCATCCATTGACACCTGGAAAGCACGCCATGAACGAATTGCTCCAAGGCCTGATGGCCGAAGCCACCCTCCTGACCCGCAACGGCCGGCTCCAAGAGGCAACGCAAGCGATCCAGCGGGCGCTGCAAGGTGGCGCCCGTTTGCGGCCGGGGGACACCGGCCCGTCGGCCACGCGTCCGCCCACGGCACCCGTCCGCTGGGCAAACGACGCCTGGACAATCGACGGCCAGGCCCGCGTCATCGACATCTCCCCCGCACAGCCGGACGACATGGAAGCCACCATCGACGCGCCCGTCGAGGCCGAGGCGCCCGTTCAGGATCGGCCTCAGTCTGGCAACACCCATGAAGAGCGCTGGACCGACGGCCACTTCGCGCACCAGGGCCGCTCCCTCGCCTACAAGCTCTATCTGCCGCCGGCCGCGGCCAGCACCACGCCCTCGCCGCGGCCCTTGCTCGTCATGCTGCATGGCTGCACGCAGGGCGCGGCCGATTTCGCGGCCGGCACGCAGATGAACGCGCTGGCACGCGACCTGGGGGTGATCGTCCTCTACCCCGAGCAGACCCAGCATGCCAACTCGCAGAAGTGCTGGAACTGGTTCAAAACGCAGCACCAGCAGCGCGGACGCGGCGAGCCCGCGCTGCTCGCGGCACTGACGCAGTCGGTCATGGCCATGCACCCCGTGGATGCATCACGCGTGTTCGTGGCCGGCCTGTCCGCCGGAGGCGCGATGGCCGACATCCTCGGCCGCTGCTATCCGGATCTGTTCGCGGCAATCGGCGTGCACTCGGGCCTGCCCAGCGGTTGCGCCACGAACCTCCCGTCGGCACTGGCCGCCATGCGCGGCGGCGGCGCAGCGCCTATCGCAGGCGCGGCCGGACGCAACGTGCCCGCAACCATCGTCTTCCATGGCGACGCAGACACCACGGTCCACGTCAGCAACGGCGCCGCCATCGTCGAAGCAGCACGCGGCGAGGACCCCGGCCAGCCCCCTGCACGCGTGGCCGAGGGGCGCTCGGGCCGGGGACAGCGCTACACCCGCACGGTCCACACCGACGCGACGGGGCGAACCACGGTCGAATACTGGCAATTGCACGGCGCTGGCCATGCATGGTCGGGCGGCAGCCCTCAGGGCACCTATACCGATCCGTCAGGCGTGGACGCGAGCGCCGAGATGCTGCGGTTTTTCCTGGCGCATCCCCGGCGCGCCTGATCCTTCTCTCCGCTGACGTTCCACGAAGGCCACCAGTTGCGGGAAAAACGCGTCAAAGCCGGCGACCAACAGGTCGTGGTTGCGCTCCAGGTCCGTCCAGCAATCGCGCAGCCGCTCTCCATTGCTCTTGAGACGCAAGGAGATCCGGTCGACCGCGCTTTTCACCCCGGCAAGCTGCGTGTAGCTCCCCAGCCAGTCCTGCGCAATCATCTTGTCGGCAATGTCCTGAAAGGCGGGCGGACACAGGTGCCGTTGCGCAACCAACCCGTCGTAGAAGTCCCGGATGAACTGATCGATCGGCAAGGCGCAGTAGGCAGGCCAACGCACGCTCAGCACGTGGTCGTAAAAGACATCCAGGAGGATGCCCGCGTAGCGCCGACGCCCAGGCGCAAAGGCCAGCTTCGCCTCACGCACCACCTCATGGGCATCGGTGTAGACGTCGATGGACCGGTGCATCGCAATCTCGGTAGCCACCACGGGGCTGGCGCAAGCATCCAGCGGTCCCTTGACGAAGTCACCCAGAATGGCGCCCAGCTTGGCCTCCTGCTGCGGGCCCGCCAGGAGGATGTGTGCCAGGTAGTTCATCCCGGCTGGCGACCTTGGCCGGCGTTCACCATGGCGACGAGATGCTGGTATTGGTGCTCGGAAACACCCAGCCTCCTCAACCAGTTGTTGAAGTACAACGCCAGGCGGTCCCGGTTTTCGTGGCTGTGCAGGTGATGGATCTCAAAGTCCTTGCGATTCTGGACCTTGTCCGCGATCAGCATGTCGTTGACGGCCTGAAGCGGGCTGAGGCGGATGACATCATCGGCACTGAGGCAATGATGCGGAAGGTAGGCATTGGCCACTGACCGGTACTCCATGGCCAGCACGACTGGAATCATGTCCAGCGACCATTCATTGAAAACGGAGCCCGGCGCCATGGCATCGATCAGTGCAGCGTCGCCCTGCAGCAAGGGATGGATGCAAAACGCCTCCATGGCATTCAAGGGGCTTCCCAGGGCCTGCAGAATTCGCAACCCTTCGTCGATGTGCGCCAACAAGGGGACCTGGGAGCGCTTCGCCGTTGCGCTCCCATAGAACGCTGACACGGCAAGGTAGTGTTTGTTACCGTTCAAAAGCAGCAATGACATTCGAGTGGCCTGTGATGTGCTGGGTGGATGCCCGACCTTAGTTTCGCACCACCCAAGCCATCCAGCAGCCCCCAATGTGTCAATCTGGAATGCTTGATGGGCCGCGCGTTCACCTGGCCAACTCGAACGCCCCGATGTCGTTGGCGGCGCCGCTGGGCCGAGCCTGGCCCGCGAAGTCATCGACCAGCGTGAACGGGATGGGCTGCAGAGCCTTGTCCAGCGCCGGGCTGCCGGCCTTCAGCGCCAGGTTCTTCGCGACCGCGTCGACGAACTGCGGATCGCTCGCCGTCACCTTGGCGGTGTCCATGACCGGCACCGCCATCCCGCGGCCCGCGTCGGCATACAGGTTGTTCTTGAAGGTCCAGCCGGCGGACTGGTTGGAATAATCGAAGAACCAGTCGGTGCCGGCCACCGTCCGAGGCCCGATCGCCAGCAGGTTGTTGTAGATGCGAATGGCCCCCCTGCCCTGGTCTTCGTTGCGGAAATAGCCGTTGCCACTGCCTGAGTTGGTGGTCATCGCGTCGTAGACGGTGTTGTAGGCGAAGGTGTAGTCAATGGCCGTGAACGTGGTGTTGGTGCGCACCGGCGGCAGCTTGGTGCCGATGATCACGTTGTTCCAGGCCTTCAGCTCGAGCTGGCCGTTGATGGAGCCGGTGTCGGCCACGTTCAGGCCATACTTGGCCGCGTTCTCCAGCCAGTTGTGGTGCACCCGCATGCCGGTGAAGCCCGTCCACACCCCACCGTGCGGCATGACGAACGTGCCGGCCAGCGCACCGGCATCGTTGAACTGGACCAGCGAACCGCCCGTGATGTCGTGGATCCAGTTGTAGGCGATCTCCCAGGCGGTGGTGCCGCCCTCGACATAGATGCCATGGTTCTCCAGGGCCGAGGTGCCGCCGATGTCGTGGATGTGGTTGCCCAAGACCTTCACGTCTTCGCCGTAGCCCGAGATGCCGCCTGCCTTGGCCGACGCCACGCCCGCCACCGGCCAGGGACCGAGTTCGTTGTTGACCACGCGCCAGTGGCCGCCCGTGTATTGCAGGTTGATCGGTGCCGCATCGCTGGCGGCGGCCGCATTGACGTCCATCCGCAGGTTCGACACCGACCAGTACTCGCCGGAGGTCCCCGCGATGGCCGACCAGGGCCCGGCGATGCCCCCGGACTTGCCGGCCGGCGTGGTGTAGTGCACGTCTTCGATGGCGTTGCCGTTGACCGGGCCCGGGTAGGCCGTGACGTGGATCCAGGCAGCGGCGGTGCCATTGCGGGCGTTCGCGTTGGAGGACGCGCGCATCCAGGTCGTGTCCACCCCCAGGGCGTCGGACCATTCCCCGCCGCGAATCACCACCTGGTCGCCCGCGCCCATCGCGAAGTAGGCGCCGCTCCCGGCAGCCTGGTCCTGCAGGTGACGCCACGGCCGGTTGATGTCGCCCGCCACGGCCGTCGCGTCATTGCCCGACAAGGACACGAACAGCACCTTGCCGCTGGTGGGCGTGAATGTCTGGTTCAGGTTGCTGGCCACGCCGTTGACCACCACCTTGATCGGCAGCGGCGTGCCCACGGCCTTGCCGCCCAGGTGGCCGACCTGGACGGTGAGCTGCTGCAGGCCCAGCCGCGCGCCCACCTTGGCAGGCCCCAGGTAGCGGTAGTTGGCCACCTCCACGTCGCCGATGAAGACCCGTGTGGTGCCGCCCAGGCTGGCGGCGGTGCCGAAGTTCCTGCCGAAGATCGACAGATACCCGCCCTGGTCACCTTCCCCGCCCATGGTGGGCCCGCCCACGGCGTCGGTGTAGGCGATGACCGGTGCGCCCGCCACCGGGGTCGGGGCCGGCAACTCACCGCCCGGGCTGGGGCTGGGCATTGGCGCGGTGCCGCCTGCGCCCGGCGACCCGCTCACGCTGCCGTCGGTGGATTGGGAACTGCCGCTGCCGCCGCCGCAAGCGCCGAGGAACGCAGCACCGGCCAGCAGGATCGTCAGGGTGCGCAAGACTGGCTGCATCCTCATCATCTTCGTCATGGTCACGTCAGATTGCCTGACAGGCGGGGTCGCCCGTCCGTCTTGCATTCTTGCCGCACCGCGCCGAGAGTCGGTAACAAATTGAGGCTGGCACCGGCCGTGCATCGGACCGACCGGCCTGCTTTGACATGAAAGTTACAAGCGGTTGTCGCGTGGCCCCTGCTCTGGGCGGAGGGAGTCGCTGGGACCGCCAGCTCCGCCCGTGGCCGGCGCAGAGCCCGTCGCGGCGACCAGATGCACGCGGCCAGCCAGCCAGAACGCGAGGCCACTGAGCAACAAAGCCAGCCAGCCGTTGCGCTCATAACCGGTGAGCAGCCCTTGCGCGTCGCGGTCGATGAAAAGGCCGCCAACCATCGCGGCCACCCCCATGCCGACCGACTGCATGCAGCCCTGCAGCGTCATGAAGGTGCCGCGCAGGTGCGGCTGCGCAGCGCTCGTGATGATGGCCATGGACGGCACCATGCGCCCAGAGACGAAAACGAAGAAGGCCGTGGTCACGCCAAGGTAGAGCCACAACGGCGTCGGCCCCAGGTGGGTCAGTGTCATCAGCGGGAAGGCCGAGGCAATGATCAGGCCACGCAGCACCTCGACCTTGCCCAGGCGATCCGCCAGCACACCCCACAGCCGCGAGGTGAAGAAGGTGGCCACGCCGCCAGCCAGGTAGACCAGGGGCAGTTGCTCGTTGGTGATGCCGACGTTGGCGGTACTGAACACCGTGATGTAGGGAATGACCCCCATGCCGGCACCGACGATGCACATCGACAGCGCGAAGGCCCGCCAGTGGTTGGGCTCCATCAGGCCGGCACGCAACTGTGCCCAGGCCGACAGCGCGCCACCCGGGGCCACCGGGGCGCGGAAGCTGGGGACGAAGCGCGCGGCCAGCACCCACAAGACCGACGACAGCGCACCGATCGCCAGGAAAGGCATGTGCCAGCCCCAGCGGTTGGCCAGCCATAGTGAGGCGGGCACCCCCGCCACCGTGGACAGCGAGAACGAAGCCATGATCAATCCCATGGCGCGGCCCCGACGCTCGAACGGGATCAGGTCCCCCACCAGGGTCTGCGTCGTGGCACCAAGCACGCCGCCGAAGACGCCGGCGGCCACGCGGGCCAGCATCAGCACCACGTAGCTCGGCGCCACGGCACAGGCCAGGGTGGCCAGCGTGAAACCGGCGTAGGCCCCCAGCAACAGGCGCTTGCGCTCGAAACGGTCCACATAGGGCGCCATCAGCAAGCCGGATGCGCCAGCGGCCAGGGTGTAGGCCGACACCAGCCAGCCGAATTTCGCGTCGCCAATGTGGAACAAGGCAATGAACATCGGGCCCAGCGGCATCATCACCATGAAGTCGACGATGTGGGTGAACTGCACGCCAGCCAGCGCCAGCAGCAAACCCCGCTCTTGGCGCGGGGACAGGGAAACGACAGGAAGCATGGGACAGATTATCTCTGCCAGGCTCTCTGTCATCGCTGGTGATGCCGGAAATCTGGGCGACCGCACGGGCTCTTTTCCAGGCTTCGGAGGGCTCAAGTCGGCGCAGGATCGCACTGCCCAGGTCTCGCTGCCCAAGGAGCCTTGCTCATGAACGTCATTCCGCTCGGTGTCTCGCCACTCACGCAGTCCACCACCTCCCTGCTTGACCCCGGGACGGGCGAAGCAGGCTCGACCCTGGCGTCGGTCCTGGCGCCACCGCCCCTGGACCTGAGCGCGATCGACATGCGGACCAAGCTGGCCGAAGGCCAGCACAACCTGAAAGCCCAGCTGGCCCAACAGCGGCTCGACCAGCAGCAGGCCGCACTGGGCAAGCAGCTCCTGGCAGGGCTGGCAAAACAGGGCCTCCAGCTCTCGCAGGACGTCTCCTTCTCGATCGGCGCGGACGGCGCCCTCTCCGTCACGGGCACGACCGCCGACGTGGACAAGGTGCAATCCTTCTTCAAACGCGACACCTCCCAGCCCAGCCTGCATGATCAATTGAGCGACGTGCTGCAGGGCACCCAGGCCGTGTCAGCAACGGCCCAGACGAGCAACGCGATCTCGATGGCAGCCCGGTATGCAGGCTCTGCCACCAACGTCATGGCCCTGTACAACCAGTTCATGTCCTACAAGGACGACACCTCGGCGAAACTGACGCTCTCGGCACACGGAAGCTCGCTCAGCTATGCAGGGATGTTCAGCTCGCAGGCCTGAACGGGTGACGCCCGGCCCTGCCGGACTCCCGTGCCTGAGGCTGGATTACGCCCGCTCCGAACCCCCATCCAGAAGCCGGTGGGCCCGCAGGGTGACCACCTGACGAAAGGCCTGCGTGGCGGGGTGGTGGCGGTCTCCCTTGCGGTAGGCCAGCAGGATGCGGCGCTGGATCTCCGGACGCAGCCGCACCGCTTTCACACCCGCCAGCGGCTTGACCAGGCGCAGGCCGGAGGCCAGCGAGATGGAGCAGCCCGAAGCCACCATGGCTGCCACCATCTCGAAACCCATGCAGTGGGCGTTGATGCGTGGCTCGAACCCGGCGCGCCGGCACAGGCCCGCAATGAATTCGCCGAACGAGCTGGAGGAGGCGTCCAGGGCCCAGTTTGCGTCGCGCAGGTCCGCCACCCGCAGTGAAGACCGCCCCGCCAGCACGTGTCCCGCAGGCAGCAGCACGTGCAGGGTGTCCTGGGCCAGCGGCAACAGGTCAAAGGCCTCGTGGCGCAAGCCGGGGTCGGCGGCCAGGTCGTCGATCAGGGCCACGTCCGTGCGCCACGCCCCAAGCGCCGACAGGCCTTCCTGGGGCTCCATCTCGTGCACCACGATGTGCAGCCGGGGATGGAGGGCCTGCAGCTCGCGCACTGCGTCGGCCAGCACGGCCACCGCCACCGACGGAAAGGCCGCCACGCGCAACTCGCCCGCAATGTCGCTGCGCAGCCGGGCCAGCTCGGACTTGGCCTCGTCCAGCACGGCCAGGATGCGGTCGGTGTGGCGCACCAGGGCCTCACCCGCCGGGGTCAGGGCCACGCTGCGCCCTTGCCGCTCGGTCAAGGTCATGTCCAGCTCGCGCTCGAGCTGCGCCAGCTGCTGCGAGACGGCCGAGGGCGTGACGTGCAAGGCCTCAGCCGCAGCCGCCATGGTGCCGCAGCGCGCCAGCTCGAACAGGGTCAACAGACGGTTCACATCCATGGCATTCCACCCTTCAAATCAACAGACAGGCTAATGAATATCTGAAGGATATATCAATGGACATAATGAAACCGTCTCCCTACGATGCCACATCGGCGTCACTTCAATTCCGTCCGGCGCAAGGAGCGTGGCATGGCGATCAGCGTGTTTGACCTGTTCAAGATCGGGATCGGTCCTTCGAGTTCGCACACGGTGGGGCCCATGCGCGCGGCCGGGCTGTTTGTCCGTGCGCTGGCGCACCACGGCCAGTTGGCAGAAGTCGCCCAGGTGCGCACCACCCTGTACGGCTCGCTGGGCGCCACCGGCAAGGGCCATGGCAGCGACAAGGCCGTGCTGCTGGGCCTGGCCGGCCATGAACCGGACACGGTGGACGTGGAGCAGATCCCGGCCTTGCTGGAAGCCATCCGCAGCACTGGCACGGTGGTGCTGGGCGGCCAGCACGACATCGGCTTTGACGAGGCGCGCGACATCGTCTTCGATCGCCGCGAACCGCTGCCCTTCCACCCCAACGGCATGCGCTGCGAAGCCTTCGCGGCGGACGGCACCCTGCTGCGCCAGGGCACCTACTATTCCGTGGGCGGCGGCTTCGTCGTCAGCGAGGCCCTGGCCGCGGACGGCGCCAAGCAGAAGGTCATCGCGCCCGACGCCACCGTCCTGCCCTTCGCCTTCCGGCACGCCGACGAACTGCTGCAGCTCACGCGGCAACACGGTGTCGGCATCGCGGAGCTGATGCGCCGCAACGAGCGCCATTGGCGCAGCGACGGGGAGATCGACGCCGGCCTGCTGCAGATCTGGCGGGTGATGCAGGCTTGCGTGCAGCGCGGTTGCCGCGCACAGGGCGTCCTGCCGGGAGGCTTCAAGGTCCGACGCCGCGCCGCAGACCTGGCGCAGCGCCTGGGCACTTTCGTGCGCCAGCCGGACGACCCGCTGCGCGTGCTGGACTGGGTGAACCTGTGGGCCCTGGCGGTCAACGAGGAAAACGCCGCCGGCGGCCGCGTGGTGACGGCCCCCACCAATGGCGCAGCGGGCATCATCCCCGCCGTCCTGCATTACTACGTCCATGCCATCGCCGGTGCCAACGAGCGGGGCGTCGTCGACTTCCTGCTGACGGCCGGCGCCATCGGCATCCTCTACAAGGAAAACGCCTCGATCAGCGGGGCCGAGGTCGGCTGCCAGGGTGAGGTCGGCGTGGCCTGCTCGATGGCGGCAGGCGCCTTGTGCGCCGTGCTGGGTGGCACGCCAGCCCAGGTCGAGAACGCCGCCGAGATCGGGATGGAGCACCACCTGGGCCTGACCTGCGATCCGGTGGGGGGCCTGGTGCAGATTCCCTGCATCGAGCGCAACGCCATCGCCTCGGTCAAGGCCATCAACGCCGCCCGCATGGCATTGCATGGCGACGGCACGCACCACGTCAGCCTGGACAAGGTCATTCGGACCATGCGGGAGACAGGTGCCGACATGCTCACCAAGTACAAGGAGACCGCCCGCGGCGGCCTGGCGGTGAACATCGTCGAATGCTGAATGGACGACGGCCTCGCAGCACGCGGCTGCAAGCCGGCAAGCATCCATGGAGGGACGTGGCCCGAGGCGGGCAGGAAGCTTGGCGCCAGAGGGATAATCGTTCCTACCTGCAAGCCGTCGCCCTGAGCGGGCACGGAACCTGCCCCCAGCTGTCACGCCTCAATCCACTGCTGTGCCGGGCCCGCCTGGACGTCCGGCCGCCATCCACAAGGAAGACCCACATGGTGCCTCACGCATCACAACAGGCGGACCGCGTGTCCGCGGGCGCAGCCTTCCGGGCCGCGCAGTTCGAGAGCGACGGCTACGTCGTGGCGCGGAGCATGTTCTCGCCGGGAGAAATGCGCGACTTCATCAAGGAATGCCAGAGCTTCGAAGGCAAGGCCAGCGACCGGTCCGAGCCCAACAGCAAGGGCACGATGCAGTTCTACAGCGAGATCTTCCGCCGCAGCGAACCGGTCCGCCGCTTCATCACCCAGCAGACCCTGATCGATTTTCTGACGCCCATCGCCGGCCCTGATCTCTGGGTGCGCTGGGACCAGGCCGTGGCGAAGGGGCCGGGCTCGGGGGCTTTCCCCTGGCACACCGACACGGGCTACGACCTCCTGCCACAGCCGCATTTCGAAGTGTGGATCGCACTCACCGAGAGCCACCGGGACAACGGCGGCCTGTGCGTCATCCCGGGAAGCCACAAGGTGCCCCACAAGCACAAGCGTGTCGACAACCACATGGTGGCCCTGGGTGCCGAGCGCTACGACCCGCCCGGCAGCGGCAAGGTCTTCATCGATGCCGAGCAAGGCGACGTGGTGCTGTTCTCCTCGCTGCTGCTGCACAAAACCTATGGGAACACCACCGCGAAGTCGCGCTGGGCCTACGTGGCCGAGATGCTGAAGCTGGGCGACTACGACCCGACGGTCAAGGCGCCCTACTTCATCGCCGCCCGCAACGGCAGGGCGGCCGGCGAATTCGTCGAGCGCCTCGACTGCGCCGACGACCCGGCACAGATCGTCAAGACCCTGACCTTGGCGCTGCGCCATCGCGTCGCCGGCCCGCTGGCACGCCGCCTGCGCTCGGCGTTCAAGGTGACGGCTTGAGCAGGGGCCTAGGCTAGAACCCGAGTTCCCGCCAGGCCAAGGTGAGCGCCGAGCGCAGGATCGACATCCCCGGCGCCTCCCAGCCGCCGTGGACCACGACGGTCCCGCGCCAGCTCTGGCCGGCCAGGCTGCCCAGGTCGGCCTGGCTGGCGAGCGTCACCCGGTATACCGCCAGTTCGGGCACCAGTTGTCCGCGCCGCTCGCGCGTCAGCACCGAGCCGCCGAACTGGGCCGCCAGCTGGCCGTTCGGGAGCTGGCGGGTCGCGTCCATCTCGATGTCGGTGACCTGCAGCCGCACCACTGGGCCGGCCCCGCCATCCGCATAGAACCGTGCCACATCGCCCACCTTGATCCGGCCCACCGCCTCTTCGTCCAGGTAGGTCTCCACCCGCCCCGGCCCGGCCCGGACGAGCACCGCCAGGCGCTCATGCTCAGCCACCCACTGCCCGGGGCGCAGATCGGGGTCCATGTTGCGCAGGACGCCCGCGAACGGCGCCCGGGGCGCGTAGAGCGCCATGTCAGCCTCCACGCCGGCCAGTTCGGCCAGGGCACGGTGCTCCGCCTGCTGCAGCACCTGCAGGTTCTGCCGCTGATCCGGCGTCACGGCCGCATGGCTGCTGAGCTGGCGCTGCTGGGCCACGCGGGCCTGGGCCTGTTGCCAGCGCCATTGCAGTTCCGGCGAGGCCAACTCCACGATCAGTTCACCAGCCTCGAGATGAGCGCCTTCGGTCCAGGGCATGGCCGCGACCTGCGCCCCCGACGGCGCATGGATCGGGTAGGCCTCGGCGGGCTTCAGCAGGCCCTTGGCGGAAATCCGCTTCGGCAGCGGCACCAGCAGCAACGCCACCAGGCCCAGCACCACCAGCACGGTGCGCCGCACACGCGGCCCGTGCTGCCACATGCGCCGCAGCTTCGCCCCGCGCGAGGCGTCCGCCTGCCCCGCTGGCGTGCCTTGCCGCAGCAGCAGCTTCGGCCACTGCCGGAGTTCCTGCCACACCGGCAGCACCAGGAACCACCCGATCTCCACCATGAACAGCAGGATGCCCAGGGCCTTGATGAAGAACCCATAGACCAGGGCGGCAATGCCCAGGAACAGCACCACGCGGTACAGCCAGGTGGCATAGGCGAACAGGATCAGGCCGATGCGGCGCCGCCGCGCGAAGTGCTCCGGCGGCGGCGCCCCCAGGCCCAGCAAGCGCTCCCGCAGGTCCCACCGCGCCAGCGCGAAGGCGCGGCTGTGCAGGTTCGGCAGGTCGAGCCAGTCCGACAGCAGGAAATAGCCGTCAAAGCGCATGAAGGGGCTGGCGTTGATCGCCAGGGTGGCGATCCAGGTGGTGGTGCACAGCATGAAGGCGATCGACCTGGGCAGGCCTGGCGGCAGCAGCGCCCAGGCCAGGCCGGCCCAGACGGCCACCACCAGCTCGGCGGTCACGCCCGCCGCCGCCACCGCCAGGCGCTGGCGCCGGCTGGACAGCTTCCAGACCTCGTTGGTGTCGGTGTAGGCCACCGGAACCATCACCAGGAAGGCCACCCCCATCACCGGCACCCGGCAGCCATAGCGCTTGGCGGTGAAGGCGTGCGCCATCTCGTGCAGGACCTTGACGCCCACCAGCGTGGCGCCGAATCCCAGCACGCCGCTCAGGGAGAAGGTGTCCAGCAGGGTCGTCGAGAAGCTGACCCAGTCGCGGTAGATCAACAGGGCCCCGAGCAGCAGCGCCAGGCCGGTCAGCACGGCAAAGCCGCGCGAGTACAGCGGGGCGACCGCACCAGCCCAGCGGCCCAGCCAGGCGTCGGGGCGCAGCAGCGGGATGCGGAAGAACAGGTAGTGGTGCAGCAGCCAGCTCGCCCAGCCGCCCTGCTGGCGCGCCTGCTGTTCGGCCAGGGCCCGTGCACTCACCAGCCCGCCCGTGCGCACCAGCTGCTTGTCCTGGAGGAAGGCGGACACGGCCGCGACATCGTCGGCCTCGGGCCGCAGCGGGGTGGCCGTCCGGATCTGCTCGACCATCTCCTGCCAGCTCGGCAGGTGCCAGCGGCTGAGGATCTCGAAGGTCAGCCCGTCGATGCGGAAGAACTGGTTGCGCACCGGGTCGTGCAGTGTCCAGCTGGGCTGGCCGTCGGCCAGGCGCGGCCCCTCGAACAGCGCCAGCTCCTCGCGCAGCGCGGGATGGGACATGGCGGGGCTGGCTGCGTCCATCGCCAGGGGTCAGTAGCCAATGAACTGCCGCATCGCCGCCAGGGGCTTGCGCAGCACCCAATAGCACAAGGGCGCCCGCTCGCCCGCGAGCTTGGCCGTGCCCTTGAGGCCGATGCGGTGCGCGGTGCCCGCTTTCAGGGTGGCGCGCATGCGATAGGCGTAGCTGCCGTCCGGACGCTGCAGCGCGTCGTGCGCCAGGTAGCTGATCTGGGCCGCCACGGGCGACAGCGGGGTCGCGTTGAGGTAGAGCGTCACGGCCGCGCCGTTGCGGATGGGGATCGCGTCGCCCACCGGCAGCCAGCCTTCGATCTCAACGTCTTCCGGCGTGGCCACGCGCATGATGCGCTCGCCCGTGGCCACCGGCTTGCCCACCCACTCGCTCGGGTCATCGAACAGGACCATGCCGGCCTGCGGCGCGACCACGTGGGCGCGCTCGAGCTGGCCGCGCAGGTAGTCGACCTCGGCACGCCGCTCCTCGACCTTGCCCGTCAACAGCGCGATCTGGCTCTTGTACTTGCCATCGGAGACGGCCAGCTGGGCCGACTGGCGGTACTCCGCCTCGGCGCTGGCCAGCGCCTGCTGCGCCACCTCGAGCTTGCTCGTCAGCGTCGTGCTGTCGAGGTCGAACAGCGGCTGACCGGCCTCGACCATCTCGTTGGGCTTGACGAAGAAATTGCCGACCACGCCCTCCTGCGGCGCCCGGATGAGGGCCGGGTGGGCGGGCACCAGCTCGCCCGGCACCAGCACGGTCAGCCGGACCGGCAGGAAGCACACGCCCACAAGCGCCGACACCCACGCCAGGCGCACCAGCGGCAGACGCCGCGGGCGGGACGAAGGCCGCGCCTGGCCCAGCCAGCGCTGCCAAGGCCAGCGCCCGCGCGCCTGCAGGGCGCACCAGGCATGACGCCAGATGTCGAACCACTCGGCCAGGAGGGCCACGCGCTCCGGCGGCCAGGGGGTCTCGCGGGCCAGCAGCAGGCCGCCGATGGGCGGTGCCGCAGCGGTGGGTGCTTCGGCAGAGGCCGGTGTGGCGGCGCTTTCGTCCTGCGCCTGCAAGGGCAGCCACAGGCCGTGGGCGGGCAGCCACTCGTGCCACTCCGCCGCAATCGCCGGGGGCAAGGCCGACGCGTCGACCGGCCCAGCCGCCACCTGCCCCGCTGCCAGCGCCCGGCAAGCCTTGTCCAGCCACTGGACGTAGGGAGCGTTCGCCTCGGGCTGGACCACGCCGGACAGCACCACGGACGCGGCGTCGCCCAACCACAGGGCCGCCTGCCGGTAGGCACCCAGCGCATGGCTGTCATTGACCGCCAGGAAGCCCAGCTCGGGCAGGCTGGCAGCCCGCCGGGCCAGGCGCGCGAGGTTCAACAGGACCGCGGCGGCATCCGCCAGAGGGGGGCCGTCGGCGGCTGCATCATCAGGTGAGGATTCCACTGCGTGCCTTCATCTCCTGGAAAGCATTGGACAGAACCACCCCATCGACTTCGATCCCAACACCCTTTCAGCCCGCCCGGTGCAGCACGTCCACGCGGTCCGTACGCTGCGACCGTGACGCCAGGCGCATCTGCTCGGTCAGGCCCATCCGGCCCTGGAGCTGACCGCCCGGCCTGTCCTTCTGCAGCTTGATGCGGAAGGTCGTCGCGGCCTCGCCGCCCTGGTTGTCCCGGACGGTCACCAGGATGCTCAGCTCGGCCGGGGCGTCCCGCGGAACGGTACCACTGAATTTGCCGGTCGTGGCGTCGAATTTCAGCCAGGCGGGCAGCGGCTGGCCGTCGACCTGCCGGGCCTGCACCGCCAGGGTGGCGTTGGGGCTGGCCGTGAAAGCGTCCACGGGCAGGACGAAGGACACGGTGCTGCCGCCACTGCGGGCGTTGAAGTTCTGGTCGGGCACGCCGTTGAGCACTGTCAGGGGCGCCGAGGTGTCGGTACTTGGCGTCACCCGGAACCCCCCGCCGGCGGCCAGGCCGCCGCTGGAACGCTCCACCGGCGCCAGGCTCGGTGCCGGGGCCACGTTGCCACGGGTGTCGGCGGGGGCGCTGACAACCGGTCCCGCGTTGGCACCAGAGAACGCCACGCGCTCGACCACTGCGCGCTCGGTGATGGGCGCCGCGGCGGCGGGCGCCGGCGGCAGGGTGAAGGTCTCATGGACCGGCACAGGGGGCGGCGCGGCAGGCAGCTCGACCGGCGGCGGCGGCGCGGCCGGCGCGGGCACCACGTTGTCGTTGCCGCTGATCGTCACCACGACCTGGGCGGTCGTGCCATCCAGGCCCGTCACGGTGAACACGTCCTGCAGGCGCTCGCCGGTCTTGAGGGTGGCCACGGCCGGCTTGTCCTGATCCAGTACGTAGGTCCAGGCCCCGTTGGCGCCCAGCGTGAACGCGCCGTACAAGCCCTTGGACTCCGACTGCGCCACGAAAGCGGCCGCGCTGTCGACGTCCTGGATGGTGAGCAGGCCGCTGGTGGAGGCGATCGTGCCCGCACCGGTCTTGAGGACCACGCCCGCGGTGGCGCCACCGACCACAGAGGCATCGTCGGTGCCCGTGATCTGGACCGTGACGCTCGTCTGGGTGCCCTCTTCGTTGGTGACCTGGAAGGTGTCCGTGTAGACCGTGCCGGCAACGAACTCGTCGTGCGCCGAGCTGGCCTGGTACTGCCACGCACCCGAGGCATCGACGCTGAAGCTGCCATAGCGGCCGGCCGTCTGGGTCTGGGCAACGAAGTGGCTGACGGTGTCGACGTCGCTGACGATGAGCTGGCCCTGCGTGGCCAGCGCGGCGTTGGTCTCCTGCAGGGACACGCTGGCGGCCGTCAAGGCGCTGGTGTCGTCCGCCCCCTGGATGCTGACCGTGTAGGTGGCCGTGGCGCTGGCGCTACCGTCCGTCACGCTCACCGTGAAGGTCTCGGAAGCATTGGCCACCCGTGCGTTGATCGCATCGGCCGCGGGGGTGTAGGTGTAGGCCCCCGTGGCCACGTTCACCGACAGGCTGCCGTACAAGCCGGCCAACGTGCTCACCCCGCCCGACACCGAGCCGCCCACGATCCCGTAGCTCAGCGTCTGG
>CBINPE010000105.1:0-18109 GCA_966252435.1 uncultured Burkholderiales bacterium
CGGCGGCGTCACGCCAGCCACCGCCGGTGCGGTCACCCCGGCCGCCGAGGCCGCGGCCTGCACCTGCTTGAGCCGCTCGACGTTGGCAGCCAGTTCCTTCACGCGGGCGTCGGCATCCTTGAGCTGCCGCTCGCGGGCGATCTTCGCCTCCGCCGAGGACGGCGAGGCATTGACGCCGCCGTGGCTGAGGGTCAGCTTGTTGTCGGTGGCCGGCGCGGGCTTCTTGTCCACCACCTCGGCCTTGGCGCGGCCCGTGGCCTTGGCGCCGGAAGCCTCGGTCTGCGCCTGCGGTGCAGCCCCGGCCAGGCGCTGGGCATAGGAGCGGAAGTCGGCGCTCTGCGCCTGGATGACCTCGCGGGCCTGGGTTGCGGGGATGGCGCTCGCGGTCTCGGCCGAGGGCACGTTCAGCACCACACCGGCCTTGAGGCGATTCATGTTGTTGTCGATGAAGGCCGAACCGTTGGCACGGTGCAGGGCCACCAGCATCTGGTCCAGTGACACGCCGGCACTGAGGTTCTGGCCGGCGATGCGCGACAGCGTGTCACCAGGCTTGACGCGGTATTCGGTGCCCTCGCCTGCCGGCTTCTCCACAGCGGCGGGTGCGGAAGGACGCGGCGCCGGGGTGGGACGGCTCGGGCGCGTCGGGGCGGCCGGCGCCTGGGCCTGCACCGGCGGCGGCGCATCAGAGGGCGCGTTGGCCAGGCCCAGGCCCTGCCCCTGGCTGGCGCCCGGGGAAGGCGCAGGCGACAAGGGGGTCGAGGACAACGCGGGCGGCGTGGTCACGGCAGTGGGCGCGGGCTTTGGCGCGGACGGAGGATCGAACAGCAGGGTGTACTCGCGCACCAGCCGGCCGGTGGACCAGTTCAGCTCAAGGATCACGTCAACGAAGGGCTCCTGCACCGAGCGATCGCTGCTGAGCACCAGCACCTGGCGCTCGCCGCGGCGCTGCAGGCTCACCTGCGTGCCGGGCAGCACGGGGTTGTAGTCCACCCCGGCGGAGCGATAGGCCTCGGGCGAGGCCACCCGGATCTTCAGCGAGGAAGCTTCCTCAGGGGAAACACTGGTGACGTCGATCTCCGCCTTCAAGGTTTCCCCCAGGGCGGACTGCACCGACAAGCGGCCCAGCCCCAGCGACCAGGCCGGGGCATGCGCCAGCAAAGCGGCAAAGGCGACGGACGTCAGTGCGAAGCGGCCAAGTTGAAGTGAATGTCTTTTCAAAGCGTCTCCCCATCTCATTAAAACGGCTGTGACTTCTTTCTAATGGGCCTGATAAGCGCCCGAATATCGCAGGTGGATCGCACGGTACGAAATATTCAGTTACTAGAAATCACGTTAGCGGCCAGATATCAACCAAATTCAGGAAAGGTATCCGCAAGGACGAACGGCAAGTCGCTCGCAGCAACCCCTGCACACCCCGGATTGTTGCCCAAGGGCCACGCGCAGGCGGATGATGCCCGAATTTTCCTTCATTCGAGCAATCTTCCTTGGTCCAAACGAAGCAATCGGTCACATCGGGCGGCCAAAACTTCGTCATGTGTCACGACCACGCTGGCCATACCCTGCCGGCGGGTCAATGACAGCAACAAATCAAACACAGTTTGGGCGGTGACGCGGTCGAGGTTTCCGGTGGGCTCGTCAGCCAGCACGCACGCCGGCTGGCCGACCAGGGCCCTGGCGATCGCCACGCGCTGGCGCTCGCCGCCGGACAGTTCGGAGGGTCGGTGCTGCACGCGGTGCCCCAGGCCGACCTGGGCCAGCATCGCCTGCGCCGTCTCGCGGGCCTGTGCCGGCGGCACGCGCCGGATGCGCAGCGGCATGGCAACGTTGTCCAGCGCGGTGAACTCGGGCAGCAGGTGATGGAACTGGTAGATGAAGCCCAGGTGCCGGTTGCGCCACTGGCCCTGCTCGGTGGCGCTGAGGTGGGTGAAGTCGCGCCCCTGCAGGGTGACCCGCCCCTGCGTGGGCGAGGCCAGGCCCCCCAGCAGGTGCAGCAAAGTGCTCTTGCCCGAGCCCGAGGCGCCAACGATGGCCAGGATCTCGCCCGCGTGCACCTGCAGGCTGGCGCCCTGCAGGACGGCCACGTCCAGGTCGGCCTCGGCGAAGCGCATCGTCAGCTGCTCGGCGCTGAGGACGACGCGCCCGGCCGGCACGGGCGTCGGCGTGGCGGGAACGGCAGGTGCGGAAGAAGTGGAAGAAGCGGAAGTCGGGAAATCACTCATAGCGCAAAGCCTCGGCAGGCTGGACACGGCTGGCCCGCCAGCTCGGATACACGGTGGCCAGGAAGGCCAGGACCAGCGACATCAGGGCGATGGGGATGACGTCCCCGCGCTGCGGGTCGCTGGGCATGTGGGTGATGAAGCCGAGCACGTTCTGGTGCAGCAGCCGCTCGACGCCATGCACGATGGCGTCGATGTGGAAGGCGGCCAGCAGGCCCAGGCCGGTGCCGACGAGCGTGCCGATGACGCCGGCCACCGCGCCCTGCATCATGAAGATGGCCATGATGCCGCGCGGGCTGGCGCCCAGGGTGCGCAGGATGGCGATGTCGGCGCGCTTGTCGGTCACGGTCATGACGAGCATCGAGACCAGGTTGAAGCTGGCCACCGCCACCACCAGGGCCAGGATGATGGACATCATCTTCTTCTCGACCTGCACCGCGGAGAACCACTGCTGGTTGGTGTGCGTCCAGTCGCGCACCTGGGCGGCGTCGCCGAGCGAGGCCTGCAAGGCCCGGCTCACCTCGCGGGCACGGTGCAGGTCCTGCAGGCGCAGCTGCAGGTCGGCACCGTCCACCCGGAACAGCCGCGCGGCGTCGTCGATGTGCACCAGCACCAGGCTGTTGTCGTGCTGGTAGTGGCCGGTCTGGAGGATGCCGACCACGGTGAACTGCTTCAGGCGCGGCAGCACGCCGGCCGGGGTGATCTGCCCGCCCGGGGCCATCAGCGTCACCTTGTCGCCGCGCCGCACGCCCAGGGCCTCGGCCAGGCCGCTGCCGAGGACGATGTTCCAGCCACCGGCCACCAGCTCCGAGGCCTTCCCTCCCCCCACCTGGCGGGCGAAGGCCGTGACCTGGGATTCCTCCTCGGGCGAGATGCCGCGCACCAGCGTGCCGGCCATCGTGCGGCCGTTCGACACCAGCGCCTGGGCCGACACGAAAGGCGCGGCGCCGCGCACCTCGGGGTGGCGCAGGGCCTGGGCCGCCACCTGGCGCCAGTCGGCCAGGGCTCCGCCGTCGGGCCCCAGCACCTCGACGTGCGCCACCACCGAGAGCATGCGGTCGCGCACGTCGTTCTGGAAGCCGTTCATCACCGACAACACGATGATCAGCGCCGCCACGCCCACGGCGATCCCCATCATCGAGACGAAGGGGATGAAGGACAGCACGCTCTTGCGGCGGCTGGCGCGCCCCGAGCGGGTGTAGCGCCAGCCGATCTGGAGTTCATAAGGCCAGTTCATGGGGCTCGCCGCTCGCTCACTCGTTCATTCATAGCGCAGGGCTTGTGCAGGCTGCACGCGGCTGGCGCGCCAGCTCGGGTACAGGGTGGACAGGAAGGCCAGCGTCAGTGACACCACGACGATGGGCACGATGTCGCCGCCCTGGGGGTCGCTGGGCATGCGCGTGATGAGGTAGATGCTGGGGTCGAGGAAGCGCACCTGCAGCACCCGCTCGATGGTGCCCACGATCAGGTCGATGTTGAAGGCCGCCAGCAGGCCCAGCAGCACCCCGGTCAGCGTGCCGACGGCGCCGATCACCGTGCCCTGCACCATGAACACCGCCATCACCGAGGCGGGGCTCGCGCCCAGGGTGCGCAGGATGGCGATGTCGGCGCGCTTGTCCTTCACTGTCATGACGAGGGTGGAGATGAGGTTGAAGCTGGCCACGCCGACGATCAGTGTGAGGATGATGAACAGCAGCCGCTTCTGGATCTGCAGCGCGGAGAACCATTCCTGGTTGGTGGGCGTCCAGTCGCGCACGTCGCGGGTGATGCCGAAGTGGGCCTGCAGCTGCTGGCCGACCTCGGGGGCGCGGTCGGGGTCGCGCAGGCGCAGCTGCACGCCGCTCACGCCGGGCACCCCGAAGAGCTGGGCCGCGTCGTCGAGGTGCACCAGGGCCAGCGTGCTGTCGTACTGGTAGTGGCCCGAGTGGAACAGGCCCGCCACGGTGAAGCGCTTGAGGTGCGGCATCACGCCCGCGGAGGTGGCCTGGCCACCGGGGATCGCCAGGGCGACCTGGTCGCCCTTGCCCACATGCAGGTTGCGCGCCAGCTCGCTGCCGAGGATCACGTTCAGGCTGCCCGGGGTGAGCTGGCGCAGCTCGTCGGCGGCCGTCTGCTCGGACAGCTGGGTGACCTGCGCCTCCAACTCGGGCGAGATGCCGCGCACCAGCGCGCCGCTCATGTCGTCGCCGTGCACCGCCAGGGCGCTGGACGCCACGAAGGGCGCCGCGGCCAGCACCGCCGGGTTGCGCAGAGCCTGCGCGGCCGTGGGCTGCCAGTCGGCCAGCGGACCGCCGCCGGCGCCCAGGACCTCGACATGGGCCACCACCGACAGCATGCGCGCGCGGACTTCCTTCTGGAAGCCGTTCATCACCGACAGCACGATGATCAGCGCCGCCACCCCGACGGCGATGCCCACCATGGAGATGGCCGAGATGAAGGAGAGGAATCCATTGCGCCGGCCGGTCCGGCCTGAGCGCGTGTAGCGCCATCCGACCTGGAGTTCATAAGCCCAGCTCATGGACGGGTGGCCAGGAGCCGGAAGGGGAAAGACATGCAGGCTTGCGTGTTCATGGGGGTGCGATGCTACAGGACAGCCCGGATAATGCCCGCCCGTCTTTCCCGTCTTTTCCCCGATGTCCGGCAACCTGCATCTCGTGATTCCCTACGCCCATGCGAGCGCGGAAGGCTGCACCCAGGCCCTGCGCGGCCTGCGCCTGCCCACGCTGCAGCGGCTGGCGCGGCACTGGTCGGCCGGGCCGCGCGACGAGGGCGACGACTTCGACCTGTCGATGCCGCACGAGCGCGTGCTGGCCGCCGCGCGCGGCTGGCAAGGCGCCCCCGGGGCCCTGCCCTTCGCCGCCGAGGCCGCACGCGCCGATGGCCTGGATCCCGGCAGCCAGGCCTGGGGCCTGGTGACGCCCGTGCACTGGCACGTCGGGCGCGACCAGATCACGCTGCTGGACCCCGACGACCTGGACCTGCAGGCCGAGGAATCCCGCGCCCTGCTGGAGGCGGTGCGTCCCCTCTTCGAGAGCGAGGGCATGACGCTCGTGTACGGCGCGCCGCTGCGCTGGTACCTGGCCCACGACAGCCTGGACGGCCTGCCCTGCGCCAGCCTGGACCGCGTGATCGCCCGCAACGTCGACGCCTGGCTGCCCGCCGGGCCGCAGGCGCGGCTGATCCGGCGGCTGCAGAACGAGGTGCAGATGCTGCTCTACCAGAGCCCGCTGAACGAGGCCCGCGAGGCGCGTGGCGCGCGGCCTGTGAACAGCTTCTGGCTGAGCGGCTGCGGGCGCGCCCAGCCCGTGGCCGCCGAGGCCCGCGGCATGCAAGTGCTCGACACCCTGCGCGCGCCGGCCCTGTGCCAGGACTGGGAGGCCTGGGGCCGTGCCTGGCAGGCGCTGGACGCCGGCCCGCTGGCCGAGCTTGCCCATCCCCGCGGCGGGGCCACCACCCTCACGCTGTGCGGCGAACGCAGCTCACAATCGCTGCTGCACCGGCCCCTGCCGGTCTGGCGGCGCTGGGCCTCGGCCCTGCGCCGGGGCTGGCAGGCGCCCTCCCTCGACCTGCTGATTGGAACCCTCTGATGAGCACACCCACCATCACTCCCCGCGATGTCCCGCCCCGCGCCACCTGGGCGCTCGAGCAGGCCGGCGTGCCGCCGCTGCTGGCGCGTCTGTTCGCCGCGCGCGGCGTGCGCAGCGCCGAGGAACTCGACGACGGCCTGGGCCGGCTGCACGCGCCCCAGACCTTGCAGGGGGGCGACGCTGCCGCACGGCTGCTGGCGCAGGCCATCGCGGCGCGCGAACGCATCTGCGTCGTCGCCGACTACGACTGTGACGGCGCCACCGCCTGCGCCGTGGCGCTGCGCGGGCTGGCCCTGCTGGGCGCGCCGCAGGACATGCTCGGCTACCTGGTGCCCGACCGCGCCCTGCACGGCTACGGCCTGACGCCGACCATCGTCGACCTGGCCCTGCAGAGCGAGCCGCGGCCGCGCTGGCTGCTCACGGTGGACAACGGCATTGCCAGCCTGGCCGGCGTGGCGCACGCGCGTGAACGCGGGCTGGGCGTGATCGTCACCGACCACCACCTGCCCGCGCTGGACGACGAAGGCCGCATCTGCCTGCCCGAGGCCGACGCCATCGTGAACCCCAACCAGCCCGGCTGCGCCTTCGAGAGCAAGAACCTGGCAGGCGTGGGCGTGGTGTTCTACGTGCTGCTGGCCCTGCGCACCCTGCTGCGCGAGCAGGGGGTGTTCGACGCCGCCAGTCAGCCCCGGCTGGATGCCCTGCTCGACCTGGTGGCGCTGGGCACGGTGGCCGACGTGGTCAAGCTCGACGCCAACAACCGCCGGCTGGTGTCCCAAGGCCTGCGCCGCATCCGCAACGGCCGCATGCACGCCGGCGTGGCCGCGCTGTTCGCCGTGGCGGGGCGCGATCCGGCGCAGGCCAGCGGCTTCGACTTCGGCTTCGCGCTGGGCCCGCGCATCAACGCGGCGGGCCGGCTTGCCGACATGACGCTGGGCATCGAATGCCTGCTCACCGACGACCCGGCGCGCGCCGCCGAGCTGGCCGGCCTGCTGGACGGCATCAACCGCGAGCGGCGCGAGGTCGAGGCCGGCATGCGCGACGAGGCCGAGGCCTGGCTGGCCGGCGTGCTCGACAAGGCCACTGCGGCCGGCACGCGGCAGGCGCCCCCCGCCCTGGCGATCTACCGGCCGGACTTCCACGAAGGCGTGGTCGGCATCGTGGCTTCGCGCCTGAAGGACCGTGTGCACCGCCCGACCTTCGTCTTCGCGCAGGGGCAAGACGGGCTGCTCAAGGGATCGGGGCGTTCAATCCCGGGCTTCCACCTGCGCGACGCGCTGGACCTGGTAAGCAAGCGCCACCCCGGCGTGCTGCGCAAGTTCGGCGGGCATGCGATGGCGGCGGGCTGCACGCTGGGGCCGGACGACTTCCCCACCTTCGACGCCGCCTTCCAGCAGGTGGCGCAGGAGTGGCTGACCCCGGACACGCTGGCGCGCCGCGTGCTGAGCGACGGGCCCCTGGGCCGCGAGCACTTCAATGCCGCCACGGTGCAGGCGCTGGACGCGCAGGTCTGGGGCCAGGCGTTCGAGGCGCCGACGTTCAGCGACGAGGTCGAGGTGGTCTCGCAGCGGCTGGTGGGCGAGCGCCACCTCAAGCTCAGCGTGCGGCACGCCGGCATGCTGTGCGACGCGATCTGGTTCGGCCGCAGCGAACCGGTGCCCACCCGGGTCACCCTGGCCTACCGGCTGAGCCTGAACGAGTACAACGGCCGCCAGCGGGTGCAGATGGTGGTCGAGGCGGCGGTGTAGGGAACTCGCGCTGCGGCCCGTTCCTCTCATAAGAGGGCGGAATGTGCCCGGATTTTCCGCGACCCGCGGATGGCCCCTGCCTACAATCGAGCCGCGATGTCCTCCCCTGCCTCACCCATCCCCTCCCCCGCCGCCTGGCTGAACGCCGACCTGCACTGCCACTCCGTGGTGTCCGACGGCACCCTGGAGCCCGAAGTCCTCGCCGCCCGCGCCAAGGCCAACGGCGTCGAGCTGTGGGCCCTGACCGACCACGACGAGGTTGGCGGCCAGCACCGCGCCATCGCGGCTGCCCGCGCCTGCGGCCTGCCCTACCTCACCGGCACCGAGATCTCGATCACCTTCGCCGGCTGCACCGTGCACATCGTCGGCCTGGGCTTCGACCCCGACGACGCGGGCCTGCGCGCCGGCCTGCACGCCACGCGCAACGGCCGCCTGCAGCGCGCCCACGAGATCGCGGCCGGGCTGGCGCAGGCGGGCATCCCCGATGCCTTCGAGGGCGCCCTGCGCTACGTGGGCAACCCGGACCTCATCTCGCGCACCCACTTCGCCCGCCACCTGGTCGACAGCGGCGTCTGCCAGGACACCCAGGAGGTGTTCCGCCGCTTCCTGGTCGAGGGCAAACCCGGCTTCGTCCCGCACCGCTGGGCCAGCCTGGGCGACGCGGTGCGCTGGATCACGCAGGCCGGTGGCGAGGCCGTCATCGCCCACCCTGCGCGCTACCGGCTCACCCCCAACGAGGAGTACGCGCTGTTCAGCGAGTTCAAGGCGCACGGCGGGCGCGCCGTGGAGGTGGTCACGGGCAGCCACTCGCCCGACGAGTACGTGCGCTACGCCGACATGGCGCAGGAGTTCGGCCTCATGGCCTCGCGCGGCAGCGACTTCCACAGCCCCGAGGAAAGCCGGGTCGACCTGGGCACGCTGCCTGCCCTGCCAGCCCAGCTGACGCCCGTCTGGGAAGCCCTGCGCCATCGCGTGCACCAGCCCCACTGAGCCGAGCCTCTGCGCATCAAGAGGGCCCGGCCCGACGAGGCCACCGCATGGGGTCAGAATCGCCGCTGTGCCGCCGTTGGCTGGCGGCCTCCTGTCCCGTCCCGTCACGCCTCGTCCGCCATGTCGCAATACTTCGAGATCCATCCCGACAACCCGCAAGGCCGGCTGCTCAAGGCTGCGGCCCAGATCCTGCATCGGGGCGGGGTGGTCGCCCTGCCCACCGACTCCAGCTATGCCCTGGCCTGCCACCTCGACGACAAGGCCGCCGCCGAGCAGCTGCGCCGCCTGCGCGGGGTGGATGACAAGCACCACCTGACCCTGCTGTGCCGCGACCTCAGCGAGCTTGCCACCTACGCGCGGGTCGACAACCGGCAGTACCGCCTGCTCAAGCTCGGCACGCCGGGGCCTTTCACCTTCATCCTGGAAGCCACCAAGGAGGTGCCGCGACGGTTGTCGCATCCCTCGCGGCGCAGCATCGGCCTGCGGGTGCCCGCGCACACCGTCACCCAGGCCCTGCTGGCCGAGTTCGGCCAGCCGCTCGTGGCCACCACGCTGATCCCGGCGGGCGAGGACGACCCCCTGAACGACCCGCACGAGATCCGCCAACGCTATGAAAAACTGATCGCCGCGGTGATCGACGTGGGCGACGGGCTGGGTCCCCTGCAGGCCACGACCGTGATCGACCTGTCCAGCGACCCGCCGCGGCTGCTCCGCGCCGGCGCCGGCGACCCGCAGCGCCTGGGGATGGGCCTGGACTGAGCTGTTGCGGTGCTCAAGGCGTGCGCCGCGGGTGCGCCGCGCCGGCAATCGCCTCGCAGACCTGCTGCAGGGCCTTACCCATCGGCTTGTCGCGCCGCACGACGAGCCCGAGCTCGCGCTGCAACCGCGGCCGCAGGGACTGCACCCGCAACCCGGCCGGCCCCCGTGCGCCCAGGGACATCGACGGCACGATGCCATGGCCGAGGCCCGCCGCCACCATCTCCTTGATGGCCTCCACGCTGCCCAGCTCCATGACCGGCCGCACCGCCATCCTGGCCGCCAGGAACCAGGCATCGATCAGCTGGCGGGTGTGGCCGCCCGGCTCGAACAGCACCAGCGGCAAGGCGCCCAGCCGCTCGGGCGTGGCCGGCACCACCTGGCGTGCCCGTGCCTGTGGCGGGCTGATGAGCACCAGCTCGTCCCGCAGCACGGGCGTCACCGCCAGCGCGCGGCCCGCCACGGGCAGCGTCACCAGGGCGAGATCCAGCGTGTTCTCCTCGACCCGGCGCACCTGGTCGGCCGTGTTGCCGGTGCCGACCACCACGCTCAAGGCCGGATGGCGCTCGTGCAATGAACGCAGGACCGCCGGCAGGAAATGGAGGCAGGCGGTGGCGCCCGTGCCCAGGCGCACGCGGCCGCGCGCCTCGCCCGCGTGGCGCGACACCGCCTGCACCGCACCGTCCACCGCGCCCTCGATCTGGGCGACATGCCCCAGCAGCTCGGCGCCCGCCGGCGTGGCCGCGGCCCGCCGCCCGACGCGCTCGATCAGGCGCACCCCCAGGCTGCGCTCCAGCTGCCGGATCTGCAGGCTGACCGCGGGCTGGGTCAGGCCGAGCCGCTCGGCCGCGGCAGAGAAGCCGCCGGTCTCGAGCACCAGGGCAAAGGTCCTCAGCCAATCGAGTTGGAGGGGGCGTGATTCCAAAGTTTTTCTCATGCCTTGCATCAGGGGGCAAATCTTCATTAATCCCCGGCAGTGGGTCAAGATGCAGGCCATCTCTTCCCTCCCCCTTCCGCCCATGACGACGCTTGCCCCGCCCCCTGCCCTGCCCGACGGACCGATACGGGTCCGCGCTCCAGACCCGGCGCACTGGCCGGCCATCCAGGCGATCTACGCCCACTACGTGCTGAACGACACCTGCACTTTCGAGGAAACCGTGCCCAGCGTGGACGAGATGCGGGCTCGCGAGCAGGTGCTCGGGCCGGTCGCCAGCTCGCTGTTCCTGGTCGCGACCGCGGGCGACGAGGTGGTCGGCTACGCCTATGCCGTGCCCTACCGGGCGCGCCCCGCCTACCGGCACACGGTGGAGAACTCGGTCTACGTGGCGCCGGGCCAGCACGGCCGCGGCATCGGCCGCCTCCTGCTCGGCCAGTTGATCGAGCGCTGCGCGCAGGCGGGCCTGGCCCAGATGGTGGCGGTGATCGGCGACAGCGCCAACGCCGGCTCGATCGCCTTGCATGAACGCCTGGGCTTCGTGCAGGTGGGCACGCTGCGCCGCGTGGGCTTCAAGTTCGGCCGCTGGATCGACACCGTGCTGATGCAGCGGGCCCTGCAGGACAGCCCGGGGCCATGAACCATGCGCCCTCACTCCGCGCAAACACCTTGTCTCACCTCTCTACCAAGGAAAGACGATCTCTTACAGCCAACGCCGGACTGCCTTGAAGTAAGCCAGGCATTCCTGATCAAACCTTTTCAAGAGCGCTCGCTCCTCGGGTTGGATTTGAAAACGATTCATGTAGGCAACGAACACGGGCAACAACAATGCTGCAACCCAGTTAGCCAGGTACGCACTCCACCCAACCAACGCCAGGAGAAAACCAAGATACATCGGGTTGCGGCTGAAACGATAGATCCCCGTAACGACAAGCGAAGACGACTTCTCGGGTGTCAGGGGGTTCACCGTGGTTTTCTGGCGGCGAAAGGCGACAACACCCGCCAGAGCAACCAGGGCGCCGGCAACAACCAAGGTGATGGCAACAATCTGCCTTGCCGGGAACCAAACCGAAGCTGGTACAAAGTGAGCAAGCAATGCCATGGCCATTGCAAAAATGGCCACGAGTGCCACGGGCGGAATGCGAAGTTCAAGAGATTGCATGGCTCAATCTCCAATTTCAGGCATTGGCGTCAATACCAGAAACGAATGCGGTGAAAGACGAGGCGAGAGGTAACAGATAGCCCTGTTCCAACGCTTCAGACAAGGTGCCGTCCCGCTCGCCATCAGGCTCCACGTCATGGTCGACGAAGAAAATCTTTCCCGCTTCCGAACCAGACAAGACAAGGACAATGGGGTTCCCACCCGTGTCACGCAAAATCCAGAGAACATCTCGCGGCAGCTTCCAGGCAGGCTCATCCCACTGGGCCTTCAATGAATAATCAGGGTCATCGTTCCGTAAGCCGCCCACCGTATGTACACGTCCCGCCCACGTGCCATCCGGCCAGCGAAAGGAAGGTTGCATCGCCATGAAACCACCGCCGCATATTGACAAAAACGCGCGAAAATCCTTGGGCAAAACGCATCCGATCAACGCTTCAAGTTCCCTGATCTCAGCTTCGCTTGCCGGTACATGGACGTGGTCACTGATGGCCGCAGCGAATTCTTTGAGATCCATGGATTGTTCCTTCCTATGTGTACGGGGGGGGGGAGCCCAACGTTTGAGATTCCCAGCCCTGTCGTGGATCAGGCCCCCTGCGGCGGGCTCTGGGGCGCGGTCTTGAGGACCTGCCAGATGGCCTGCGGCGAGAAGCCCGTCAGCACGCGCTCACGCACCACCAGCAGCGGCGTGCCCGGCGCATAGAGCGCCTGGTAGCGCGCCGAGCAGTCGGCATCGCGCTCGATCAGGCACTCGCTGAACGCCACGTTGTGCCGCTGCATCCAGCGCCGTGCCAGTTCGCACTGCACGCAGTTTTCGGAGGCAATCATCATGATCTCGCCCGGCTGGCTCAGGGCGGACAGTGCCTGGCCCATCGAGATGTCGGTGCGGCGCACCAGCCACCACTGGCTGATGCCATACAGCACGGCCATCAGCAGGGCCAGCACGCCCAGCTGCACACCGGTGATGCGCCAACCCCCGCGGCGCGGGGCGACGGCCGGGCTCACTGGCGTACCGGGAGACGGCCTGGCGGGGTTCATGCGCCTGCAGCGATGGCAGCGGTGACCACCATCTCCACCTTCCACTCCGGACGCGCCAGGGCCGCCTGCACCGTGGCACGCGGCGGCGCGTCGCCGGGCGAGACCCAGTCGTCCCAGATCTCATTCATGCCTGCGAAGTCGGCCAGGTCAGCCAGATAGATCTGCACCATCAGGATGTGGGCCTTGTCGGTGTGGGCTTCGCCGAGCAGCTTGTCGATCGCCGCCAGCACCTGGCGGGTCTGGCCGCGGATGTCCTGGGAGGCATCAGCCGCGACCTGGCCTGCCAGGTAGGCCACCTGGTTGAAAACGGCCATCTCGGACAGACGATCGCCAACGTGGAAACGCCGAATGCTGTGGGTCATGATTTCTTGTTGAAAGAGGAAGTGGAGGGTTGAGGAGAGGAAGGAGATGCCGGCGGCAGGGTTGAGACGGGCCCCGAGACCGCCGGGCTGGGAGCGGACGCGCTGCGGCGCGAGCCCAGCTTGCTTTCGGTCCCTTGCAGCAGCCGACGGATGTTGGCCTGATGGCGCCACACCAGCAGCCCCCCCATCGCCAGCACCACGAGGGCCATCACACCGCCGCCCCAGAAGGCCATCTGGTAGCACGGTGCCAGCACCGCCGCCACCAGGGCCGCCAGGGACGAATAGCGCGTCAGGAAGGCCACGGCAAGCCAGGTGCCCAGGGTGGCCAGGCCGAGCAGCGGGTTCAGGGCCAGCAGCACGCCAGCCGCGGTGGCCACGCCCTTGCCACCCTTGAACTGGAAGAACACCGGCCACAGGTGGCCCACGAAGGCGGCCAGTCCGGCCAGCGGAACCACGTCGGCGTCCAGGCCCCACGCCCACACGCCATGACGCACCAGCCACACCGGCACCATGCCCTTGAGGGCGTCGAACAGCAGGGTCAGCGCGGCCGCCCCCTTGTGGCCGGAGCGAAGCACGTTGGTGGCGCCGGGATTGCCCGAGCCATAGCTTCGTGGGTCGCTGAGTCCCATCCAGCGGCTGACGATCACGGCGAAGGACAAGGACCCCGCCAGGTAAGCCAGGAGCACTGCAAGCGCAGAAGGAATCAAATGCATGGCAGACAAACAGACAATCGATCGATCAGTTCAGCGGGTTCAGCGCGACATGCGGCGCCGCACAAGGACGCCATTGTCACCGCAGTGAGGGCCTGCGCACAGAGGTGTCCCTTTTTTTCAGCGCTGAGACTTCAGGGGACCCGGCGGCAGGCCGGGCCCGCCCAGGGCGCACTGCACCGGCCGCGCGTTCAGGAGGGTCACCAGCACCTTGGGATCCATGCTCAGCAGGTAGCCGCGCTGCCCGCCATTGATGTAGATGAGCGGCAGCTGCAGCACGCTGCCCTCCACGCACACCGGCATGCGCTTGCGGGTGCCGAAGGGCGAGGTGCCGCCGACCAGGTAGCCGCTGTGGCGCTGGGCCACCTCGGGCGTGCAGTTGTGGATCTTCTTGAGTCCGAGCTGGCGGGCAAGGTTCTTGGTGCTGACCTGGCAGTCGCCGTGCATCAGCACCACCCAGGGCTGCTGGTTCTCGTCCTCCATGACCAGGGTCTTGACCACCTGGTGCTCATCCACGCCCAGTTGCCGTGCCGACTCCTGCGTGCCCCCGCCGTCGACGTAGTCGTAGAGGTGGGTGCCGTAGACCACGCCACGTCCCTTGAGGAACTGGGTGGCGGGCGTTTCACTGACGTGATCTTTGCGTGCCATGCTCGAAACGGGTTGATGAATGGAAATGTGGGAATGAAAAAATCCGTGCGGAAACAGCCGGCATCAACGGGAGGGAGGCAGCGCAGGATGCCCGCGCTCGAGCTGTTCGACGGCCAACAGCAGGCTGGTCCGGTGCTGGCGCGCCACCGCCTGCCAGGGCAACCCGGTCAAGGCACCCTCGAGGGCCCAGAGCAGGTTGAGGCTGACCGGTATACCGCTGCGCTTGACCTGGACGTACGCGGCGGGCGCACCCAGGTGCCGCAGCTGCTCGACCGTGGCGATGCCGGCCTGCGCCAGCCATTGCCGCGACTTGGGCCCCAGGTTGGGAAGGTCCGCCGCGGCGAGCGGGGGCGTCGAGGCAGGAGGCACTGCGGCGCCCGTTGGTACCGGTCGTGCCAGGTGCCGCTGGGCGGCCTCGATGGCTCCAGTGATCGCCGCCCGGGCCTGCGGGCTGTTCTTCCAGCAGGTGGACCCCACCGCCGCCGCCGCCCCGGTGACGATGTGCAGGGCGTCCGCCTGCGCCAAGGCGGCGAGCGAGGCAAAACCCAGTTGCTCCAGCCGAGCCACCACGGTGGGCCCGACCCCCTTGACGGCCAGCAGGACTTGTTTTTCGTGGGCAGGGAAAGGCATGGCGGGAGGACAGGGACAGCGGGGCTGCGCGCGATCGTAACCGGCTTTTCACAGCCGCCCGCGCTGCGCCAGGCGGGCGCGCAGCGCCGACAGTTCATCCCGCCACTGCCCGTCGTCCAGCGCGGCGGCGCGCTCCAGGGCCTGCGCCGCCCCGGCCGCATCGCCCAGCTCCAGCAAGGTGTCGGCCCGGTTGATCCAGGCGGGCGCACTGGCGTGCAGCAGGGCCGCGGCCTTGTAGGCCTCGGCGGCCTCCTCCTTGCGGCCCGCCGCGTACAGGCTGTTGGCCAGCCCCATCTGCAATGCCAGGTTGTCCGGCCAGCGCGCCACCGCGCTGCGGTAGACCCGCACGGCCTCGGGCGGATCGGCGGCACGCTCGAAGCCGATGCTGGCCTCGAGCACGGCCATCTCCTCGGCCTGCTGGGGCCAGCTGCCCGGCAGGCGCACGCCGAACGCCCAGGAGCCCGCCCTCACCCAGGTGTGCTCGAAGGTGCGCATCACCATCACCTCACGCCGCTGCCGGCCCGAGCGCAGCACCACCTCGCCCGCCGGCAGGTCGTAGCCCACCAGCACCGCGTAGTGCCAGGCCGGCACCCAGCTCAGCCCCAGGTTCAGGAACACGACCACCGCATGCCCCGAGGCCAGTTCGCGCAGCAGCGGCTCCAGGCGCGGCGGCAGCCGGGTGGCGACCGCGCCCACCCGGCGTGCAGCCGACAGCATCTCGGTCTGAAGGCTGCCCTGTCGGGCCGGCAGGTACACGGCGTCGGCCAGGTCGTCCGGCGTGGTGGCCACGCCTTCGGCTACCAGCGCGGTGGCCAGGGCGGCCGGGCCGCAGTGGTAGTCGGTCTGTGGAAAGAAGGGAACCTCCACCAGCTCGACACGCGCCGGCAAGGCCGCGGCGAGCGACCGCGGCCCGGCACGCAGGGCATCGGTCTGCACGCCGGCGCAGCCCGCCGTCAGGCTGGCCGCCGCCAGGGGCCACAACCCGAGGCCCCGCAGCAGGGCCCGGCGGGTCGGCCGCGCGTCAGCGGATCGGGCGGGTGAAGGGGAAGATCTTGGTGAAGCCAAGGATGTCGGTGAACAACAGCAACACGAACACGAACACCGCCGTGGTCAGGAAGTCGCCGGCGCCTGCCGGGTCCTGGTCGATCTGTGCGGCGACATGGGCGGCCTCGGCGTCGGTGAGCGCCGCCACGCGGGCGCGGGCCTGCTCGCGGCTGATGCCGCGCTCGGCCAGCGCGGCCGCCACGTCCTCGCGCTCCAGCGTGCTCAGCAGGTGGGCGCGCGCCGCCGATTCGCTCACCATGCCCTGGCTCGCCGCCAAGCGCTCGGTGCTGATCGGCGCGGCGTGGGCGCCCAAGGGAACCCAGCCCGCAACGCCCATGCTGAGCGCCACCGACATCGAGATTGCACGCGACCACCACGACTTCTTTGCGAACATGATTCTTGGACCTTTCTTTTTGTGAACCGGTTGAAGAGAAGAGGCTTGCTTGTCGTTTGAAGGAGGGGAAAAGCTGACAACAACAACGGCAGGACGGAACGGCCCCGGTCCGGCTTACGCCGAGGAGGCGCCCAGTTCGGCGTCCAGGGCGGCCGCCCGCTGGACCGCCGGCCGCTGCGTCACGCGGGCCACGTAGGCCTCGAGCTCGGGGAGCTTCGGCACCAGGCCGAACATCAGGATCCAGCGCAACGCCGTGCCCCAGAGCACGTCGGCCGCCGTGAAGCGCTCGCCCAGCAACCAGGGCCCTTGCGACAGCTGGGCCGTGAGCGTGCCGAACATGGTGTCGAAGTCGCCGTAGGGCGAGGTCGACGCCGGTGCGGGTTCGTGCTTCATGAAGCGGTCCGTCACGGCCGGCTCGAAGCACGAGCCGTAGAACACCATCCAGCGCAGGTAGGGGCCGCGCAGCGGATCGCCCACGGCGGGGGACAGGCCGGCCTCGGGATACAGCTCGGCCAGGTACATGTAGACGGCGGCCTGTTCGGTGACCAGCGCGCCCTGGTGCAGGATCGCGGGCACCTTGCCCATCGGGTTGATCTCGAGGTAGGCAGCCTGGCGCTGCTCGCCGCCTTTCAGGTTCAACACCCGCAGCTCGTAGCTGGCCTTCAGCTCCTCGAGCAGCGCCCGCACACCCACCGAACGGCTCTGGAGCGCGTGGAACAGGACGACATGGCGCTCATCGGGTTTCGTGGACATCCTTGTGCTCCTCATCTCGTGGCGAAGCCCCGCATTTTGACCCAGCGGACGGCCGGTCGGGCGATGCCCCTGCGCGCCTGCTACGCTGCGCACCGTTGCTTGTCGTCCTGTGTCCCATCTGCTGTCTGCCATGTCCTCACGCCCTGCCTCTTCCCTGCCCGCCTGCCTGTGCCTGATGGGCCCGACCGCGGCCGGCAAGACCGCGGCCGCGCTGGCCATGGCCCAGGCGCTGCGGCCGCGCGGCGTGGAGATCATCAGCGTCGACTCGGCCCTGGTCTACCGGGGCATGGACATCGGCACCGCCAAGCCCAGTGCGGACGAGCGGGCCCAGGTGCCACACCACCTGATCGACATCGTCGACCCGGCCCAGTCCTACTCCGCCGCGGCCTTCGCGCAGGACGCGCGGCGCCTGATGGGCGAGATCACCGCGCGCGGCCACCTGCCGCTGCTGGTGGGCGGCACGATGCTGTATTTCAAGGCCCTGTTCGACGGCCTCGACGCGATGCCCGCGGCCGACCCCTCGGTGCGCGCACAGCTCACCCTGCTGGCCCGGGAGCAAGGCCTGGCCGCCCTGTACCGCGAGCTGGCGCAGGTCGACCCCGTCACGGCACAGCGCCTGGCACCCACCGATGCCCAGCGCATCCATCGCGCGCTGGAGGTGTACCGGGTGAGCGGACGGCCCTTGTCCTCCTTCCACAGCGACAAGCCTGAGGGCGGGTCCACCCTGCCCGCGCCCGTGCTGTCGCTGGAGCCGCGCGAGCGATCCTGGCTGCACCAGCGCATTGCCGAGCGGCTGCGGCAGATGCTGAGCCAGGGCCTGGTCGACGAGGTGCGCGGCCTGATGCAACGCGGCGACCTGCAGCCCGAGCTGCCCTCGATGCGCTGCGTGGGCTACCGTCAGACCTGGGAGGCCCTGGCCAGTGGCCGGATGGACGACCTGGAGGAGCGCTGCATCGCTGCCACGCGCCAGCTGGCCAAGCGCCAGCTCACCTGGCTGCGGCAACTGCCGCAGCGGCAGGTGATCGCCTGCGATGCGGCGGATGCGCTGGCGCAGGCGGTGGCGTGGGCACGGCAGCAAGCGGCTTTGCTGGAAACCTGAGGAGAGCCAAGCCAAGCCAAGCCAAGCCCAGCCAAGCCAAG
>CBINPE010000106.1:0-17587 GCA_966252435.1 uncultured Burkholderiales bacterium
CATCGTCTGGGTGCCGCCGGAAGGCGGGGGCGGGCCGAACTACAGCGGGATGTGAGGAGCCCGTTGCCCGTTGCCCGTTGCCCGTTGCCCGTCTGGGAGTGGACCAGGGCCAGGCCCCAGGTGGCATCGGGTAAGAGGCGGGGTCACCCCCGCCGTCCACCCTCAAGCGTGCGAGCAGGGCAAGAAGTGGAGCCTCAAGCGGGGAATAAGTTGGCAGAGCTTGCGGGCGAGCGTCGTGCGCTGAACCGTCAAGCGCCATCACAACTATTAGCCACGGGAAATGTTTCTATATTCCGCAGGTGTATGCCCTGTTACTCGCTTGAATGATCTTCGAAAGCTCGATTCATCTAAAAAACCCAGCGCCGCACAGATTTGCCCAACTGACTTCTCGGTGTGCAAAAGGTGCTCGCCTGCTTGATACAGCTTGATCAGCTGCACGTAACTGCCCATCGGCTGGCCCGTCAAATCTTTGATTTTGCGTGCCAGCGTGCGTGGTGCATGGGCCAGTGTTGAAGCCAAATGATCGATCGTGAGCTGGGATGCGGGCAAGTTTTCCACGACCACTCGCAATCGTCGCAACAAGGGGTCACCATTAGCCATTCCTTCGATCGCTTGAAAGACCGCAGGACCCGGATACGAATTCGGCAGTACGAGCACACTCCTCAGTTCACCCCAGGCTTCCGTGCTCAGGCTGCGCTCGATACGGTCACAGAGGATCGGAAGAATGCCATGTATTCCGCGTGCTGTGATATTGAATTGGTTGACTACATAGGACTGATTCCATTGCCAACTAACAGATGGGTGCTCGCGCTCCAGCCAGGGCGCCATCCACCATGTGGCGGTTGCTGGCTGTTCTTTGAGGCGGCCAGTTTCTGCTGCGAGCAGAACCCCCGTGCAATAGGCCCACAAGGAAACTGAGCGATCGAGCGCTGCCAGCGCCTGTATCAGCGTCAGCTTTTCTCGAAGCTGACCCAAGACATCTTCTATGGAGCCCGCCCAACACCCAGGCACCAAGACAGCGTCACACCGCAATTCGGAGAGTCTCGACTCTGCGCTCATCTTGACTCCGTGCGCACACTCAACCTGCCCTGTCTGCAGGCCGAGCCATTGCACCTCGAACAATGCTTCGCCGCTGCGTAAGTTCGCAGCTCGGAACAGGTCCGCGGCCATCAAAAGACCTGCCGGCATGCAGTTGGGGTAGAGCAGTAAGCCCACACGAGTGGTTGGCATGTTTTGCAAGAAACAAGGCAGAAAACGCCATTTTCCCGGTTTGAACTGGTCGAGACAATAGGTCAAAAGGTTGTTTAAGAAGTAGTGAGGGATGCTTTTGCGAGTGAAGATTCACATGGATTTTCCTAATTCATGTGACTCGAAAATTTGCAAATACTTTTCGAGAAAAATTCTGTACGCCGATGCTTGCATTCAAGCAAGCACGGGGGAGCAGGAGATGCGCCTCACTGATGTTGATCGAATCAAGCGACGAGGCTTGAATTGTTGTGATGGAAGTGGACTTGTATGAGGCAGGAAATGGGTTGGGGTGGTGGTCCGGTGCAAAACCAATGGCCAACCAAGCGCGACATGGTGGAGGTCCTTTGTGTCAACCCTCTGTCATGCACGCCATGTCCCGAAGAGGAGATGGGAGAGATCTGGGTTCGGGGGCCGCAGGTGCCCTCGGGCTCTCGGCAGCAAAGTCTCAAAGCTGCGCGCGACAAGGGGGGCGTCTACCTGAACGATGGGACTGGTCCCTTCCTGCGCACGGGAGACCGAGGGACCTGGTCAGGAGGAAGGCTCTTCATTACCGAGCGGTTGGAAGAGTTCGAGGCCAATTGGTTCGCCGAGCCGAACGCGCCTTTGATCAAAGCCACGCCTTGGGATGTGAAGTTCATGGCGTGGATTGCCATGGGAGCCGTGTCCCTGCTGATGTGGAGCGGAATTATTTATTTGGCGGGCTCCATCCTCAGGTCGGTTATTGGGTAAGCCGGAGGGTGAGCGGTGCGCAACAGCCCCCCACCTGCCCGTCACTGCTACACTGCGCCTCGTCCTGAAACGGCCCCAGGCTGCTTCAAGACATTGACCAGGAGAGCGTGGCCCTCTGATCCTCACGGGAAAAGCAGGGCCACCGCCGAAGGCGCAGCTGCGGTCGGGTGGACGCTGCAACAAAACGCTCAGGCAAAAGGACTGGTCTCCCGCTTGGCGCGGCAACGCGCCGGGCAGACCTCACTGGAGAGAGACCCGCCCCGAGCGGGTCCACCGAAGGGGCAAGCGGCACGGCGGCGGCATCCAGCAGCCCCGTGCCGCGAATCTCTCAGGTAAAGCGGACAGCGAGGGCATGTGCTGTTGGTTCAGAAATGCCCTCGGAGACTCCCACCCATGTCCGCCAGTTCGTCCGCAAACACCGCCGCCCATCCCGCTCCCGCCGCCGAGCCCCTGCACACGCCGCTGCACGCCCTGCACCTCGGCCTGAGCGCCCGCATGGTCCCCTTCGCCGGCTATGCCATGCCGGTGCAGTACCCGGCCGGCATCATCAAGGAACATGCCCAGTGCCGCCAGGCAGCGGCGCTGTTCGACGTCTCTCACATGGGCCAGGTCCGCGTCAGCGGTCCTGACGCCGCAGCCGCGCTGGAAACCCTGGTGCCCGTCGACGTGCACGGCCTTGCCCTGGGCCAGCAGCGCTACGCCTTCTTCACCAACCCCGGTGGCGGCCTGCTCGACGACCTGATGATCACCCGGCTGGGCACGGACGCCTTCCTGCTGGTGGTCAACGCCGCCTGCAAGGACGCCGACCTGCGCCACCTGCAGACCCACATCGGCCATCGCTGCCAGGTCCAGCCCCTGCCCGACCGCGCCCTGCTCGCCCTGCAGGGCCCGCAGGCCGCGCTGGTGATGTCGCGCCTGAACCTCGCACCCACCCGCCTGGTCTTCATGACCGGCTGCGAGGCCAGCCTCGACGGTGTGGAGTGCTTCGTCACCCGCTCGGGCTATACCGGCGAGGATGGCTTCGAGATCTCCGTGCCGGCCGAGCACGCCGAGGCCCTGGCGCGCACCCTGCTGTCGCACCCCGAGGTCGGCCCCGCCGGGCTCGGCGCGCGCGACACGCTGCGCCTGGAAGCCGGGCTGTGCCTGTACGGCCATGACATCAACACCCACACCACCCCCCTGGAGGCCGGGCTCAGCTGGGCCATCCAGAAGGTGCGGCGCGCCGGGGGCGAGCGGGCCGGCGGCTATCCCGGCGCCGACGTCATCAACCGCCAGTTCGAGGGCGGCGTCAGCAACAAGCGCGTCGGCCTCGTCGGCCTGGAGCGCGTTCCCGTGCGCGAGGGCAGCGCCCTGTTCGACGCCCAGGGCCACAAGCTGGGCGTGGTCACCAGCGGCACCCTCGCCCCCACCGCCGACAAGCCGATCGCCATGGCCTACCTGCCCATGAACCACGCCGCCCCGCAGCACGAGGTGTTCGCCGAAGTGCGCGGCAAGCGCTACCCGATGCGGGTCACCCCGATGCCCTTCGTGCCGCACCGCTACCACCGCGGCTGAGCGCGGTCCCGCTTCTCTTCCCTTTCTTCCCCCTTTCCATCCCATCAAGGAGTAGCCATGAGCCTCAAGTTCACCCCCGACCACGAATGGATCGAAGCCACCGATCCCGCCGCCGCCGTGGTGGGCATCACCCGGCATGCGCAGGACGCCCTGGGCGACGTGGTCTTCGTGGACCTGCCCGCCGTGGGCAGCACGTTCAAGAAGGGCGACGTGGCCGGCGTGGTCGAGTCCGTGAAGGCCGCAGCCGACATCTACATGCCGCTGGACGGCGAGGTGGTGGCCGTGAACGAGGCGCTGCGCGCCGACCCCTCGCTGGCCAACACCGACCCGCAGGGCGAAGGCTGGTTCTTCAAGGTCAAGCTCAGCCAGCCCGGCCAGGTCGACAGCCTGCTCGACGCCACCGCCTACGACCACCTGCTCAAGAGCGCCTGAGCGCGCTGCCGCCCCGCCCTCGCGCCCGCTTTCCCTTCTTTTTCTTCCTCCGCACTCCCGGAAAATCATGTCGAAGTCCGTCCGCTCCGCCCCCACACCCCTGGCCTCGCTGGAAAACCGCGATGAGTTCGTGGCTCGCCACATAGGCATCACCCCCGAAGACGAGGACCGGATGCTGGGCGTGATCGGCGCGGCCTCTCGGCGGGCGCTGATCGACACCATCGTGCCGCGCACGATCCTGCGGGGCCAGCCCATGAAGCTGCCGGCCGCCCTCACCGAGGCCCGCGCGCTGGCCGAGCTGAAGAACATGGCCGTGCACAACCGGGTGCTCAAGAGCCTGATCGGCCAGGGCTACCACGGCACGCACACCCCTGGCGTCATCCTGCGCAATGTGCTGGAGAACCCCGCCTGGTACACCGCCTACACCCCCTACCAGGCCGAAATCTCGCAGGGGCGCCTGGAAGCCCTCGTCAACTTCCAGACCCTGATCACGGACCTCACCGGCCTGGCCATCGCCGGCGCCTCGCTGCTGGACGAAGCCACCGCCGCCGCGGAAGCCATGACGCTGGCGCTGCGGGTGGGCAAGAGCGACAGCACCACCCTGTTCGTGGCCGACGACGTGCTGCCGCAGACCCTGGAGGTGCTGCAGACCCGCGCCCGGCCGCTGGGCCTGAGCGTGGTCACCGGGCCGGCCGAGCCTGAGGCGGTCCGCGCCGTGGCGGGCGGCGTGTTCGCGGCGCTGTTCCAGTACCCGGGCGTGAACGGCGTGGTGCGCCCGCTCGAGCCGCTGTGCGAGGCAGCACATGCCGCCGGCGGGCTGGCCATCGTCGCCGCCGACCCGCTGGCCCTGGCGCTGCTGAAAGCCCCGGGAGAATGCGGTGCCGACATCGTCGTCGGCAGCACCCAGCGCTTCGGCATGCCGATGGGCAACGGCGGCCCCCACGCGGCCTACATGGCCACCCGCGACGAGTTCAAGCGCGCCCTGCCCGGGCGGCTGGTGGGCGTCAGCGTCGACGCCCAGGGCCGTCCGGCCTACCGGCTGGCCCTGCAGACCCGTGAGCAGCACATCCGCCGCGAGAAGGCCACCAGCAACATCTGCACGGCGCAGGTGCTGCCCGCCGTGGTGGCGAGCATGTACGCCGTCTACCACGGCCCGCAGGGGCTGCGCCGCATCGCCTCGCGCGTGGCCAGCTACACCGCCGTGCTGGCGCAGGCGCTGGCGCAGCAAGGCCACAACGTGCTCAACCGCGACAGCGCCTTCGACACGCTGCACGTGCACACCGGCGAGCACACCGAGGCCGTGATGCAGGCGGCCGTGGAGCAAGGCTACAACCTGCGCCGCGCCTCGCCCTCGAGCGTCAGCCTGACCCTGGACGAAACCACCCGCCGCACCGACATCGACCTGGTGTGCCGCGTGTTCCGCGCTTTCAGCCCCACGGCGGAAGCTGGCCGGCCTGCGAACGGCGGCCGCATCGACGACCTGTGGGACCGCGTCGAAGGCGGCATCGCCCCGCTGTTCCCGGCCGCCCTGGCGCGCACCAGCGCCTTCCTCACCCACCCGGTGTTCAACACCCACCACAGCGAAACCGAGATGCTGCGCTACATCCGCCGCCTGTCCGACCTGGACCTGGCGCTGGACCGCAGCATGATCCCGCTGGGTTCGTGCACCATGAAGCTCAACGCGACGAGCGAGATGATCCCCATCACCTGGCCGGAGTTCGCGCACGTGCACCCCTTCGCACCGCGCGACCAGCTGCAGGGCTACGAGCTGATGCGCCAGCAGCTGGAGAACTGGCTGTGCCAGGCCACCGGCTACAGCGGCGTGAGCCTGCAGCCCAACGCGGGCTCGCAGGGCGAGTACGCGGGCCTGCTGATCATCAAGGCCTGGCACGAGTCGCGCGGCCAGGGGCACCGCAACGTCTGCCTGATCCCGGAGTCGGCGCACGGCACCAACCCCGCCTCGGCCCAGATGGTGGGCATGACGGTGGTGGTGGTGAAGTGCGACGCCCAGGGCAACGTCGACATGGACGACCTCCAGCGGCGCTGCGAGCAGCACAGCGACAAGCTGGCCGCGATGATGATCACCTATCCCTCGACCCACGGCGTGTTCGAGCTGCGGGTCAAGGAGCTGTGCGCGCTGGTGCACAAGCACGGCGGGCGGGTGTACGTGGACGGCGCCAACCTCAATGCCCTGGTCGGCGTGGCCGCGCCAGGCGAGTTCGGGGGTGATGTGAGCCACCTCAACCTGCACAAGACCTTCTGCATCCCGCACGGTGGCGGCGGCCCCGGCGTCGGGCCGGTGGCGGTCGTGGCCGACCTGGTGCCCTACCTGCCGGTGCACCGCAGCGCCGGCATCGGCACCGAGTCGCCGCAGGCCATCGGCGCCGTCTCGGCCGCTCCGCTGGGCAACGCGGCGGTGCTGCCGATCAGCTGGATGTACTGCCGCATGATGGGCGCCGAAGGCCTGCGCGAGGCCACCGAGACGGCCATCCTCAGCGCCAACTACATCGCCGCGCGCCTGCACGCGCACTACCCCGTGCTCTACTCGGGCGGTGCCGCCCAGCTGCGCGGCGGCGGCGTGGCGCACGAGTGCATCCTCGACCTGCGCCCCCTGAAGGAACTCACCGGGGTGACCGCCGAGGACGTGGCCAAGCGCCTCATCGACTACGGCTTCCACGCGCCCACGCTGAGCTTCCCCGTGCCGGGGACGCTGATGGTCGAGCCCACCGAGAGCGAGCCGCTGTGCGAGCTGGACCGCTTCTGCGAGGCGATGATCGCGATCCGCGAGGAGATCCGCCAGGTCGAGAACGGCCGCTGGCCGCGCGAGGCCAACCCGCTCAAGGGTGCGCCCCACACCGCCGACGTGCTGCTGCGCGACACCTGGACCGCGCCCTACACGCGGGAGGAGGCGGCCTACCCGCTGCCCTCGCTGCGCCACGGCAAGTACTGGTCGCCGGTGGGCCGCATCGACAACGTGCACGGCGACCGCAACCTGTTCTGCAGCTGCCTGCCGGTGAGTGCGCACGACGCGCCAGCGGCCTGACGGGTGCGCGGCGGCGGGGGTAGCGGCCCCCGCCGAGGGTATGGGTCTTGCTGGTCAGGGTGCGTCTTTCCCCTGACCTTTTTTCTTCTGCAAGGAGCCAACCATGACCCAAGTATCCGAAGTGATGTCCCGCGAGGTGCACACCCTCGGGCCCGACGCGACCCTCATGACCGCTGCGCAGACCATGGGCGAGCTGGACATCGGCGCGATCCCCGTGTGCGATGGCGAGTCGCTGGTCGGGATGGTGACCGACCGCGACATCGTGCTGCGCGGCGTGGCGCGGGGCTGCCGTGCCGACGACACCCGGCTGCGGGAGGTGATGAGCGAAGACACGCGCTGGTGCTTCGAGGACGATTCCGTCGAGGAGGTGGTCGGGCAGATGCGCGAGGCGCAAATTCGGCGCATGCCCGTGGTCGACCATGAGCAACACCTGGTGGGCATGCTCTCCCTGGGCGACGTGGCCGTCCGGGTGGATGAGGAGGACGCCGGCGAGGCGCTGGAAGAGATCTCGCAGCCGAGCCATTGAGTTCGACGAGGCGGCTCGCCCGAGGAGGTGGGCCGCAAATTTTTCAGCAGAAAATCTGCGGCCGCAACCCTGTCATCGCAGAAGGCGCGTCCGCTCCCTGCCCTACCCTCTGCCGCGCGGCGAATGGGAGACCGACTGGTCCATGTCGGCGCAGAACTCGGCCAGTCCCCGCGCGGCACGGCGCCGTATCTTGGTCTGCAGCAGGCCCGACCAGCCGAGCACCCAGCCGATCGGCCCGAGCGCCTGGCGCGCCCAGCGCCAGAAACTGAAGCGATCCACATGACGCTTGATCAGGCCACCCTCGAACTCGAAGCTGGCTTCGATCACGTTGTGCACCTTGCGGCCCGTGCCGCTGAAGGTGTAGCGCGCCTCCCAGCGCACACGCACCCGTTGGCGGTCACGCCGCGCCTTGCCGTGGCTCACCTTCAGGTCGCGCCCCTTGGCGCACAGCATGCGCCACATTTCACCCACGGCACGGCCGCGCAGGTCGAACACGGGGTCGGTGAAATGCGCCTGCTTGTGGTAGCAGGCCGCCATGGCGGCCGCGTCACGCCGCTCGAAGGCGGCATAGAACTGTTCGACCAATTGCAGACACTCATCGTCGACGTCGTGGGGGTGGTCTGTCATGCGGGCTCCTGCTGAAGGCATGCGGATGATGCCCAATCGCCCGGCCGAGCGCCAGGGCGTCAAACCAGGGTGCCCAGAATCACGCTGGAAGCCTCGAACACCGCGGCCGCGCGCTGCCCCACCCGCAGGTCGAGCGCATCCGCACCCACCCGTGTCACGGTGGCCGTGACCGCCAGCGCCCCCTCGTCCGTCTCGAGGGTGATCTCGGCCTGGACGGCGCCGGGCACCACCGCCGTGACAGTGCCAGCCAGCTGATTGCGCGCCGACAGCCGCGCCCCCTCCAGCCCGGTGGCCAGCATCACCGACGAGGCCTTCACCAGCGCGAACGCCGCCACGCCCGGCCGCAGGCCCAGGCTGCGCGTGCTTTCGTGTGTGACAGTCGCCACGATGCGTGCGCCACCCTCCAGCGTCAGCTCGACCTCGTCGTTGACAGCGCCGGCGCGGTAGCCGCTGACGGTTCCCAGCCACTGGTTGCGCGCGCTGGTCCTCATGTTCAGCATCCTCAACAGCTTGAAATCCCGTCCCAGGTCGATGCCCTCCTCACTGAGCAGGCGAACGAAGCGCGCATGCAGCGCCTCGACCTGGGCAAAGCGATCGATCAGCCGGCGGCCGTGCGGTGTCAGTTGCGTCGAGCCGCCACCGCGTCCGCCGGTCTGACGCTCGACCAATGGCGCACCGGCCAGCGCATTCATGGCATCGATCGCATCCCAGGCGGTCTTGTAGCTCAGGCCCACCGCCTTGGCGGCCTGCGTGATGGAGCCCTGCGCCTCGACCGCACGCAGCAGCTCGACGCGGTCGTGGCCGCCCAGGTCGTCACCGCCCACCCGCATCCACAGGGCGCCGCTCAGCTCGATGGCCGGGCGAGCGCCAAGGCGGCGGCGCAGCCGCTGGCCCGTGCCACGGGGTGCGGAGGGAGCCCGTCTCATGCCCGCTTCTCCTGTCCCCGGTCGATGAAGGCCTGGGCCGGCAGGCAGGACCGCACCTGCCCTTCCTCCATCAGGATCACTTCGTCGGCCAGGCGATGCGCATCCGCCTCGTCGTGCACGATGAGGATCATCGGGATGTCCAGCCTGGCCTGCACGGCCACCAGCTCCTCGCACAGCCGCACACGCAGCGTCCTGTCGAGCGCGGCAAAAGGCTCGTCCAGCAACAGGGCGCGCGGCTCGGGCACCAGGGCGCGGGCCAGCGCGGCGCGCTGGCGCTGGCCGCCCGACAGCTGGTCCGGGTACTGGCCGGCGAGCGCATCCAACTCGAAGGCCTGCAACCAGCGCAGCACCTGCGGGTGCTCGGCCGCACTGCCCCGCCGCGGGTTGAGGGGCCCGGTGCCCAGCCCGAACGCGAGGTTCTGGGCCAGGGTGAGGTGGGGAAACAGTGCATAGTCCTGGAACACGTAGCCGAGCTGGCGCTGCCGCGCCGGCAGCCCGGCGCCGCGCGCCACGTCCAGCAGGGTTCGGCCCGCCATCCGCACGTGCCCCGCGTCGGGCGTGGTCAGCCCCGCGACGATGCGCAGTGTCTGGCTCTTGCCGGCCCCGGACGGGCCAAACAGCACCAGCCGGCGGGCGTTGCTGGTGAAGCGGACCGACAGCTCGAAGCTGCGCCCGGCCTGCGCGAAGCGGCAGCGCAGGTCGACGTCCCACAGCGGCGCGGCCGTCACGAGCGTCCCCCTGCGCGGTGCGCGAGCCGCCCGGGCACCACCCAGCCGGCGGCGAGCAGCACCACCAGGCAGGTGACCGAGGTCAGCAGCACCAGGAAGTTGGCGAGCTCGTCCTGCCCCGCCTGCACCGCCTCATACACGGCGATCGACAGGGTCTGCGTCTTGCCGGGGATGCTGCCCGCCACCATCAGCGTGGCACCGAACTCGCCGGCGGCCCGGGCGAAGGCCAGCAGCAGCCCGGCCAGGATCCCGCGCCAGGCCAGCGGCAGCGTCACGCGCAAAAACACCGCCGCCTCGCCCAGCCCCAGCACCCGGGCCGCCTGCTCGTACTGGGGCTCGACCGATTCGAACGCGGCGCGCGCCGCCTTGAACACCAGCGGGAAGGCGACGATGGTGGCAGCCACCACGGCGCCTTGCCAGGTGAAGATCAGACTCACGCCCAGGGTCGACTGCAACCAGCCGCCGAGCACGCCCCGGCGCCCCAGCAGCACCAGCAGGTAGTAGCCCAGCACCGTGGGTGGCATCACCATGGGCAGCGTCAGCAGGGCGTCGAGCAGGTCGCGCCCCCAGAAGCGCCAGCGCGCCAGCGCATAGCCCACCCCCACCCCGAGCACCAGGTTCAGCAGCGTGGCCCAGCCCGCCACCTTGAGCGTCAGGGCCAGGGGAACCCAGGCACCGTCCATCGCGGCTCAGGGCTTGCCGAAGCCGTGGCGAGCAAGCACGGCCTGGGCGGCCGGCGCGAGCACGAAGGCCACGAACTGCTGCGCGGCCACTGGTTGGGCACTGCCCGCCAGCGGGGCGATGGAATAGCGCACGGGTGTGTCGGTGGGCACCGTCAGGGCGACGGCGACCTTCTCCGGCATCAGCATGGCATCGGTCGCATACACGAAGCCGGCATCGACCTCGCCGCGCGCCACGTAGTCCAGTGCCTGACGCACGCTCTGCGCGCCAATCACCTTCGGCTCGATGGCGCCCCACAGGCCCGCCTTGTCCAGCACCTCCTTGGCGTAGCGCCCCACCGGCACGCTGGCCGGCAGCCCGATGGCCACCCGGGCGAAGCCCGGCTGGGCCAGCTCGCCCAGGGCCCCAGGCCGCCGCGCCGACCCGGCCGGCACGATCACCACCAGGCTGTTCGACACGAAGTCACGGCGCTCCCCGGCCTTGACCAGCGACTGGGCCTGCGCCTGGTCCATCGAGGCCTGGTCGGCGCTGGCGAACACGTCCACGGGGGCACCCTTGGCGATCTGCTGCAGCAGCGCGCCCGAGGCACCGAAGTTCAGCTGGACCCGGGTCCCCGGATGCTCGGCCTGGAACAGGGTGGCAATGTCCTTGAAGGCGTTGCTCAGGCTGGCGGCGGCCGAGACGGTCAACTCGGCCGCCTGCGCAAGAACGCAAGACAGCAAGAGGCCGAGGCCGCCGGCCAGACGGAAAGCGTGAGACAGGGGCATGGGTCAGGAAGGGAGGGGGGCGAGCGGACCGTTATATAGGACTTTATACACTGCCCGTCACCCACGGCAGCGACCTGTTGACCCGCCCATCAAGGTTGCGGACCCTGGGCCCCGCGAGCGTGACATGCGCCCGCAAACAACGCCACGCGAGAAGAAACCCCGACGTCTCAGAGCGGAAAGGCGGCCAGCCCCTGCTGCCCCTCGGTGCCATGCCCCGGCGTGTGGGCCACGTTCATGACCCAGCACACCATCGCGAAATAGCCTGCCAGCGCGGTGAGTTCCACCACCGCCGGTGCGCCGAAGTGCTGCACCGCCATCGCGTACGTCGGCTCGCTCACGCCGTGGTGCTGCAGCAGTTCGGTGGTGAAGTCGATGGCCAGTTGCTCGTCTTCGGCCAGGGGCGTGGGCCGGCGGCCCAGCCGCAGCGCCTCGAGCGCCTCGGCGCTCACCCCCGCATGCCGAGCCGTCTCGGCATGCAGCACCCACTCGAACTGGTTGCCCACATGGCGCGCCACGGCACAGATCACCAGCTCCCGCACCCTGGCCTCGAGCGTGCCCTGGAAACGCAGGTGTGCGCCCAGCTCGCCGATGAGATGCATCAAGGCGGGGGCCTGCAGCAAAGGCACGAAAGGACCGGCCACGACCTTGCGGGGCCCGTTGATCAGCGCCTGTGCGGCCGTGCGCTGGGCTTCGGTCATGGCCTCAGGGGCCGGCATGGGCAGGCGTTCGTTCCAGGGTTGGGTGTGGCCTTGCGGATGGTGCGAAGTGGTCATGGAAAGACTCAGGAGTGAAAGGAAGCGGAAGAAGAGGAGGAAGGCGGGCGGGCGAGCCAGACCGCGCTGAGGCCCAGGGCCCCCGCGGCCACGGCCAGCGCGATGAACAAGCCGGAAAACGCGGGTGACGGCCCCGCCGGCCGCAACAGCGCGGCCGACAGCGCCGGGCCGGCCAGCTGCCCAACGGCGAAGGCCGTGGTCATTCGGCCCATGGCACGGGCGGGTGGGCGGCCAGCCGCCAGGGCATGGGCTTCCTGCAGCCCGGCCAGGCTGGCCACCATGAAGGTTCCGCCCACCAGCAGCGCGGCCACCATCACCGTGCTCACCGACAGGTGAAGCACTGGCAGCAGGCATCCCACCGCCATCAACAAGTGACTGCCCGCGAGCACGCGCCGACGTGCCACGCGGTGCAGCGCCAGAGCAGCCCACAGCGTCGACAACGCCGCGGCCAGGCCGAACACTGGCCAGGCCGCCCCGAACACGGCAGGATCGTCGACCACCGAGCGCGCCAGCGCGGGCAGGAAGGTGGCCGGCACCACGTAGCCGAATCCCAGCACGCCGTAGCAGAGCACCAGTCCCCGGGGCAGACCGGCCCCCCGGTGAGGCTCCACCGCAGCCACGGCCGCCGCGCCCTGCAGGGATGCGCGCGGAACCAGCGCCGCGACCACCCCGAGGCCCGCCAGCGAACCGATGCCCAGCTGCAGCCACAGCGCGGCGGGGCTGGCGGGAACCTGCCAGCACAACAGACCTGCGCACGCGATCCCCACGCCCACGCCGGCGTAGACGACACCTGCGCCGGCGGGCCAGCCGAGCTGTGCCAGGCGGGCGAGGCACCAGGCACTGGTGCTCACCATCACCCAGGCGCTGGCCACGCCGGCGACGAAGCGCAGCCCCAGCCACAGCGGCACTGTGCCGGCCAGGCCCATCGCCGCGGTGCCCAGCGCCATGATGGCCAGGCCCAGCAGGCCCAGCCGCTGCGGCGCCAGCGCAAGACGGGCGGCGGTCAACGCACCGAGCAGATAACCGGCGTGGTTCGCTGCCGCGAGCCATCCCCCCATGCCCACGTCCAGCTGCCCCGCGCGCACCATGAGCGGCAGCAGCGGCGTGAACGCAAAACGGCCCACCCCCATCGCCAAGGCCAGCGACAGCAGGCCGGCAAGACCCACGCCCCAGGCGGCATGCCGCGACGCGGCTTGGGCAGCCGGACGGGAGGACGAGGAGGGCAGGGTCGACATGTGCCTGAATTGAACACACAATGCGCGCACCGAACAAATGAATTATTCGGAACCAATGTTCTCGTTTCGAGAATCATCGATCAACACACCCCTCCCCCCTTCCCGCATGAGAGCCCTGGACCTCGACACCCTGGAGATCTTCTGCGCCGTCGTGGCCGAGGGCGGTGTGGTGCGTGCTGCGCGCAAGCTCAACCGCGTGCAATCGAACGTGACCACGCGCATCCAGCAGCTGGAAGAACGCGTGGGCCATCCCCTGTTCCAGCGCCGCGGACGCACGCTCGAACTGGCCCCCGCGGGCCACAAGCTGCTGCCGTATGCCGAGCGGTTGCTGCGCCTGGCGGCCGAGGCTGAAAGCGAATTGCGCAGCGACCTCCCCTTGGGCACCTTCCGGCTGGGCGCCCTCGAGAGCACCGCCGGCAGCCGGTTGCCACCGGTGCTGTCGCAATTCCACCAGCGCCACCCGCGCGTGGTGGTGGAGTTGCTGACCGGCACCACGGGCGCCCTGCTGCAGCGTGTGAATGCCTTCGAGATCGAGGCAGCCTTTGTCTCCGAACCCTTCGCCGCCGACGGGCTCGACACGCTGCCGGTGTTCGAGGAGGAGCTGGTGCTGATCACGGCCCGCAACGTCAAGCCGGTCACGCGGCCCGCCGACCTGCACGACTCAACGCTCATCGCCTTTGCGCAGGGATGCTCCTACCGACGTGTCCTGGAGCAATGGCTGGGCAAGGCTGGCTGTGTTGCTCAGCGCTCGCTCGAGTTCTCCTCCTACCAGGCCATGATTGCCTGCGTCGCAGCCGGCACCGGTTTTGCGGTAGCACCCCTGTCCGTGCTCAAGGCCCTGGGCGCCACGGCCAATGTCCGACAACATCCCCTGCCCGCCCGCATTCGCACCACCCTCACCCACCTGGTCTGGCGCGGCACACCATCGGTGGCACTGGCGCGGCTGATCGGGATGCTGGAAAAACCTGTCCGTTGACGAGGGCCGGGCTGGGTCCCGGTCATCTCTCGCCCCGCAGTCCCCCTCTGCAAGCACAGCTCAAGCACACGCTCCTCCCACATCGGAGCGGAACGCCATGGCCGCACGCTGACACGTCCACACACATGGGCTGCATTCCATTTCTTGCAGTACCTGCCAGCCGCTTTCAATACATTATCCTTCGCCGCCAAATTTAATTTCAAATCGAAGAAAGTTAATATTATTTCAATCATGAATAAGAATTTCAAAAATATGATCCGCATGCCTGAATTCCATTTTCAAGGTGGGCAATGACCTGAACAACAGCCGGCCGAATCCAATCAATTCATCAGCCTCTTACCCTTATCCACGCAATGCAATTTCAAAACAAAATCACCCGGCTCGTGATCTTGGGCCTCCTCATGGCCCTGTGGGGCCCTGCCGCGCCCGCCTTGGCTCAGCAGGAACTGCCGGCAGGCTGGGCCTCCCGCCTCCTGGACGACGGGACGATGGCCTACAAGGCCATCAATCTGCCGGAAGGCATGCGCCTCAATGTCTGGGCCACCGACCTGGACGTGGGGAGCCTGCCGCCTGACCACGGCGACGACATCTTCCAGCAGGCCAAGGCCCAGCATGGTTTGCACCGCTTCAATTTGCCGGACGCGCAAGTTCAATGCGACAAGCCGCCCAGCGTCACCCCGCCGCAGTCATCCAACGCCTTGTACGTCCAGCTGTGCCGCGTGAGCGCGTCCGACTTGGCGCAGCCCGCGCCATTGATGTTCCTGATGCTGCCGCGGCGCTCCGACCTGACCCGCTTCATCCGGGTGGCGATGTCCCAGGAGGTCATGCAACAGCCTGCCCTCATGGAGGGCATGAAGACGGTGCTCTCTCTCGAGAAAGAGCGCTGGATTGCAGAGCCCTACCAGGCCCAGCCTGAGCCGCTCAGGCTGCAGCCACCCACGCAGAAGGCACAGACAAGCGCCTCGCAGCAGGTCAACACCCCTCCAAGCCAAGGACTCCGGAAGGGCGAGTACGAGGCCGTGCTGTTCAGCTGGGACAACCCCTGGATCGACGGTGGCCCCCAGTACAGGGAGACCATCTATCTGCTGTTCAACGACGGCACCGCCTACAGCGGCCTGGCGCTGCCGCCCGAGGATTTCAACGTGCAGGCCTCAAAGCGCCAGCAGCCCGAGCGCTGGGTCCAGTGGCAGAAGCGGGGCAACACCTACCTGGTCCGCGGCCCCCAGGCCCAAGAGTGGACGGCCCTCAAAGACGCCGTGCCGGCCCGGCCCGGCGGCCAGGGTGAGCGCCTCAACAACACTTACACCCACTCCAGCTACACGCGCAATGCCTGGGGCGGGTCTGCCAGCCGGCAAAGCTTCGTGTTCAAGCCGGATGGCCGCTTCGAGCAGATCAACTACGCCGTCGGCGGCGCGCAGGGGGGTGACGTGACCACCCTGGCCACCCAGGGCAACAGCGGCGCGGGCAGCTACTCGAATAACAACGCCACGATCACGAAGATCACCGAACCAGCACTCGTGACAGGCGGCAGCTCCCGTCGGCAACGCGACGGGGCCAACTACACCGGCACCTACCGCATCGACAACTACACCCTCGAGCTGCACCGTGACAACGGCACCGTGGAACGGCTGCTCTTCCTGCATTCGACGCCAGACGGCATCAACATCGGCGGCCAGGGCTACCTGCGCAAGAAGTCCTGAGCCCAGGGGCGCAGCCAGCACCGCACGGCAACAATCCGATCAGCCCGAGCCTTCGCGGAAAGCCTCGGTGCTCTTGAGCATCGGCCGCAGCAGGAAGGTCAGCACCGACCGCTCGCCGGTGCGCACCTCGACCGTCCCCGTCATCCCCGGCATCACCGACAGCGGCTTGCCGTGGGCCCGCAGGTTCGAGCGGTCCGCGCGTATCAGGGCGCGGTAGTAGGTGGCGTCCGCCACGCCGGGGCGTTCGGCATCACCAAGCGCGTCAGGGCTGATGTACTCCACCGTGCCTTGCAGGCCACCGTAGGTCGTGTAGTCATAGGCGTTGAGCTTGATCTCGGCCGTCTGTCCCACCCGCATGAATCCGATCTCCGACGGCTTGATGCGCGCCTCGAGCAGGATGCGCGGCCCCAGAGGCACGATCTCCATCACCGGCGCACCCGGCGAGACCACCCCACCCAGGGTGTTGGTGCGGATGTTCTTCACCAAGCCGCGCACCGGCGAGGTCAGCACCGTGCGGCGCAGCACGTCGGCGCGGCCGGCGATCTGCTCGTCGAGCTGGGTGATCTCGTTCTGCACCCGGACCAGCTCGGTGCTCGCTTCCTGGCGAAAGCGGTTCACGCGCTCCTGGTTGGCCAGCTGCAGGTCGTTGACCTGGCGCCGCAGCCGCATCACCTCGACTTCCGACATCAGCCCCTTCGACGACATCGCCTCCGACACGCGCAGCTCGCGCGTCAGCAGCTCGATGCTGCGCGCGTTGGCGCTCACCGCCTCCTGCAACGACCGGCGGCGTGCGTTGAAGACCTCGGTCTCGCCTTCCACCACCGCCTTGGCGTCCGCCAGCTCGGGCGGGAACTTCAGCTCGCGCCCGTTGGCCTCCGCGCTCAGCCGGGCCACGGTGCCCTTCAGGGCCTGGCGCCGGATCTGGCCTTCGTTCTGCTGCGACTCGAAGCGCGTCGGATCCAGCATGGCCAGCTCCTGCCCCGCTTCGACCTGCATGCCTTCGGTGACCTTCAACTCGCGCAGGATGCCGCCTTCGAGGCTGGCGATGACCTGCTCGCGCCCGTCGGGGATGACGCGTGCATCAGACCGCGTGACCTCGTCCACCCGGGTGACCGACGCCCAGACGATCGCCGCCACCACCACGGCCGCCATCAGGTACAGCGCCCACACCGTGTGCGGGGTGGCCTCCACGAGCTGGGCGGCACGCATCTCCCCGAGGAAGGCGACGTCGCCTCGTTCAAGGACCGGTTCGGCACGCGACGAGCGGAACATGATGAGGACAGGGATGAAAGAGGTGTGGCGACGAAGAACACCGCTGGCCTGCCGGCGTCACAAGGACGCCGCCTGCTGCACTGGCTGTGTGGACGGATGCATGTGCACGTTCGAAGGTGCCTGCTGTTGCTGCGCCGCCGCGGCGGGCCGCTGGCCGGACAGCGCCGCCAGCACCTGCGCCTTCGGCCCGTCGAGCACCACCTTGCCGGCGTCGACCACCACGATGCGGTCGACCAGGTCCAGCACCGCCGGGCGGTGCGTCACCACCACCAGGGTGCACTGTCCCACCGCTTCCTTGAGGCGGCGCAGGAACATGATCTCGGACTGCGCGTCCATCGAGCTGGTGGGCTCGTCCATCAGCAGGATCTGC
>CBINPE010000107.1:0-17440 GCA_966252435.1 uncultured Burkholderiales bacterium
TGGCCGAGCTGACCCACCAGATGGAGACGCTGCTGGACAAGCTGCGCCGCCACGAACTGCTGCCCACGCCGCAGATGGTGGACGTGCTGCTGCAGTCCGGCGACGCGCTGCGCGCCCTGCTGGCCCGCCACCAGGGCTCGGGCGACGGCGAGGTCGACACCACCGAGCTGCTGTTCAACATCCGCGCCATGGCCAGCGGCGAAGTCCCGATGGTCATGCCCGCGCCGGCCACCCCGACGCCCGCCGCCGCGGCGCCGACCTCCGCCCCGGCGGCTGCGGCCCCGGTGGGCAAGATGCCCGCCAAGGCGGCCGGCACGGGCCCGCGCGTGCTGGAGCTGCGCGTCGGCCCGCTGGACAACACCGACCGCGCCGACAACCTGCTCGAGCTGTTCAAGGAAATCACCGACCTGGGCACCATCGAGCCGCTGGACGGCGGCAAGGGCGCCGAGGGCATGCGCCGCTTCAAGATCATCACCACCAGCAGCGACAGCGAGCTGATGGACCTGTTCACCTTCCACGTCTCGCGCGAGCACGTGCACCTGCAGCCGCTGACCACGGGCTTCGGCTTCCACGAGGGCGCCCCCGGCGCGCCGGTCGAGGATGCCACCCCGCCGGAAGTGGGCTACGGTTTCTTCGAGGACGCCCCGGGCGCCCCCACCGGCCACCAGGCCCAGCCGCAGGATGTCGCGCCGGCCGGCAGCACCGAGCTGGCCGTGCCGGCCGCCACCGCCGTGGCCGCCAAGCCTGCCGCCGCCAAGGCCGCACCGAAGGCGGAAAAGAGCGCGCCCGCAACCGAGGCCGCCACGCTGCGCGTGTCGGTCGAGAAGGTCGACCAGCTGATCAACCTGGTGGGCGAACTCGTGATCACGCAGGCCATGCTGGCCCAGAACAGCAAGGACATCGACCCGGCCCTGTACCAGCAGCTGGTGGCCGGCTTGGCCGACCTGGACCGCAACACCCGCGACCTGCAAGAGTCGGTGATGTCGATCCGGATGATCCCGATGTCGATGGTGTTCAGCCGCTTCCCGCGCATGCTGCGCGACCTGGCGTCCAAGCTCAACAAGAAGGTCGAGTTCGTCACGATGGGTGAAGCCACCGAGCTGGACAAGGGCCTGGTCGAGAAGATCACCGACCCCCTGACCCACTTGGTGCGCAACAGCTGCGACCACGGCATCGAGCTGCCGGCCGAGCGGCTGGCCAAGGGCAAGCCCGAGCACGGCACCATCACCCTGGCGGCTTCGCACCAGGGCGGCTCGATCGTCATCGAGGTGCGCGACGACGGCCGCGGCCTGTCACGCAGCAAGCTCATCCAGAAGGCCCGCGAGAAAGGCATCGACGCCCCCGACTCGATGACCGACGCCGAGGCCTGGAACCTGATCTTCGCCCCCGGCTTCTCCACCGCCGAGGTGGTGACGGACGTCTCCGGCCGCGGCGTGGGCATGGACGTGGTCAAGAAGAACATCATGGCCCTGGGCGGCACGGTCGACATCGACTCGGCCGAGGGCTACGGCATGCGCGTGGCCGTGCGGCTGCCCCTGACGCTGGCCATCATGGACGGCATGAGCGTGGGCGTGGGCGAGGAGGTCTACATCCTGCCGCTGTCCTCGGTGGTGGAGTCGTTCCAGGTGCAGCCCGACATGATCCGCACCATCGGCGGCGCAGGCCGCGTCGTGGAGGTGCGCGACGAGTACATGCCCGTGCTCGAGCTCGAGCAGGTGTTCGGCATCCCGCGCTTCGACTTCGAGAACGTCAGCGGCATCATGGTCGTGGCCGAGGCCGAAGGCGGGCGCGTGGCCCTGCTGGTCGACGAGCTGCTGGGGCAGCAACAAGTGGTGGTGAAGAACCTGGAAGCCAATTACCGCAAGGTGAACGACATCTCGGGCGCCACCATCATGGGGGACGGCCGCGTGGCGCTGATCCTGGATGTGGGAAGTCTGGTGAGGCGCTCGCGGCACTGACCCGACCGGAAGTGGTCGGATCGGGCCGGGCCGGGAGCGTCCCGCCGGGGGAAAGGTAGAACGGAGTTGTCATGTTGAAGTCTGTGCGCAGTTCGATGTTCCTGATCGGTGTCTTGTTGCTGGTCGCCACCCTGGCCTTCATCGCCCAGGCCCACCACCAGCAAGGCAAGCTGACCCGCAGCGCCGAGCAGGCCTTCATCGCCAAGGACGTCGTGGCCGACATCCTGCCTCCCCCGATGTACCTGATCGAGATGCGGCTGATGCTGTCGCAGGCCGTGGAAGGCAGCATCACCCCGGCCGAGGCGCTCAAGCAGCACGAGCGGCTGGCCAAGGAATACGACGAGCGCGTGGCGCACTGGCAGAAGAACCCGCCCCTGGGCCTCGAGAAGAAGCTGCTGGGCCGCCAGCACGAGGCCGCCAAGCGCTTCATCGCCGCCGCCAAGACCGAGATCCTGGACAAGCTGGCCGCCGACGACAAGGCCGGTGCCACCCAGAACATGGAGAAGGTCCAGGCCCTGTATGCGGACCACCGTGCCGGCGTGGACGAGACCGTGATCGCCGGCAACCGCCTGGCCACGGACTCGGTCAAGGCCTTCGACGACGAGTCGAACCAGTCCACCTGGGTGCTGCTGGGCTTCTCGGTGCTGCTGTTCGCCGGGCTGTGCGTCCTGATCGCCCGCAACCTGCGCGACATCCTCTCGCCCATCGCCGAGGCCTATGCTTTCGCCCGCGGCATCGCGGCCGGCGACCTCACCGGCAGCCTGGCGATCTGCGACAAGATCGAGATCGCCCGCCTGCAGGGCGCGCTGGTCGACATGCAGAACTCGCTGCGCAACATCGTGGGCGAGGTGCGCCACAGCACCGACAGCATCAGCACCGCCAGCGTGCAGATCGCCAGCGGCAACCTCGACCTGAGCCAGCGCACCGAACAGACCGCCGCCAACCTGCAGCAGGCCGCCTCCTCCATGCACCACGTCACGACCACGGTCCAGCACAGCGCCGACAGCGCGCGCCAGGCCAACCAGTTGGCGTCCAACGCCGCCGAGGTGGCCGCCCGCGGCGGGCAGGTCGTCTCGCAGGTCGTCAGCACCATGGACGAGATCAACGCCAGCTCGAAGAAGATCTCCGACATCATCGGCGTGATCGACGGCATCGCCTTCCAGACCAACATCCTGGCGCTCAACGCCGCGGTGGAAGCCGCCCGCGCCGGCGAGCAGGGCCGCGGCTTCGCCGTCGTGGCCGCCGAGGTCCGCTCCCTGGCCGGCCGCTCCGCCGAGGCCGCCAAGGAGATCAAGAGCCTCATCGGCGCCAGCGTCGAGCGCGTGGAGACCGGCTCGCGCCTGGTCGAGGACGCCGGCACCACGATGCAGGAGATCGTCACCTCGGTGCAGCGCGTCTCCGACATCATCGGCGAGATCACCGCCGCCTCGACCGAGCAGAGCGCCGGCATCACGCAGGTCAGCACCTCGGTGATGCAGCTGGACCAGATGACGCAGCAGAACGCCTCCCTGGTCGAACAGGGCGCGGCCGCCGCGGAAAGCCTGCGCGACCAGGCCAGCAAGCTCGCCGAGGTGGTCGGGACCTTCAAGCTGGGTGGGGAGGTGGCCGCGGCACCCAGCAAGGCCTCCTCCGCCCTGCCCCGCCCCAGCCATCGCAAGCCCACCGCGTCCACCACCACATCCACCACATCCGCCACATCCGCCGCGCCTGCAGCGCCCGCCAAGCCGGCCGCGTCCGCGCCCGCGGCATCCGCGCCGGCCACGACACCGCCCCCGCCGGCTGCCGCAGCGCCCCTTCCCGCCGCAGCAACCGCAGCGACGGCACCGGGCGCAACCTCGGAAGATGACTGGGAAACCTTTTGATTTCCGGATTTCTGCCGAAAACACAAACACACACGTTGCCCAGACAAGCGTTCCGACCCACCCGCATCACCCGCTGTCACCCAGCAGACCGAGAGCATCACCATGGACATGATCACCGACGCCAAACAAATCGCTCGCCATGAGGCCGAGCGCGCCACCGCCGTCAGTGGCGAGTTCCTCACCTTCCGGCTCGGCTCGGAGGAGTACGGCATCGACATCCTCAAGGTCCAGGAGATCCGCTCCTACGAGCAGCCCACCCGCATCGCCAACTGCCCTGAGTTCATCAAGGGGGTGGTGAACCTGCGCGGCGTGATCGTGCCCATCGTCGACCTGCGCCTCAAGCTGGCCTGCTCCAGCGCCGAGTACAACAGCTTCACCGTGGTCATCGTGCTCAACGTGCGCGGCCGCGTCGTCGGCGCCGTCGTCGACTCCGTCTCCGACGTCCTCGAGCTCTCCAAGGACGTCATCAAGCCCGCCCCCGCCATGCACTCCTCCGTCGACACTCGCTACATCACCGGCATCGGCTCCGTCGGCTCCCGCATGCTCATCCTCATGGACATCGAGAGCCTCATGTCCTCCGCCGACATGGGCCTCATGGACGCCTGAGACCGCGCTGCCGCCGGCACCTCCCCCCACCGGCCCTGCCCCGCAGGGCCGGTTTTTTTTACGCCTCGCCGCCCGAATCAGCCCCTGGGTTAACCCCAGCAGCCGCCCCGGCAAAGAGGCCCCGGACCTGGGCCGAATTGCCCAGCGATCACACCGTTTCTGCAGTGATCGGCCAAGCGCCGATCCTCACAAAATCAATCAAGCACTTGATTTCGTCTTCAAGCAGCCGATATCCAAGGGCGCCCGCGAGCAACGGGAAAATTTTGAAGAGACCTGACGGAGATAGCATGAATCTGAACGCATTGATGCGTAGTTTCACCATTCGCCTGCGCATGTGGAGCGCCATCGCCATCGTCATGGCCGCCCTGCTCACGCTGGGTGGCGTCGGCATCGGCGCACAGTTGCAGACGCGCTCGGTCAGCGAGACCTTCATCAACCACGAATTCGCCTCGATGACCAGGCTGGCCGAGTTGCGCAACAGCCTGGGCCTGCTGCGTCAGCACGAGAAGGAGATGGTGGCCCAATTCCAGAACAGCGTGGAACTCGCCACCGTCAAGAAAGAGTGGCAGACGACCTTCGAGACCGTCATGGCTAACACCCGGGCCTTGAGCGCCGTGGTGCCCACCGACGAGGACCGTGCCGCCGTCACCGAGGTGCTCGGCCACCTGGACGGCTACAAGCTCAAGATCACCCCCGTCATCGCCAAGATGGAAGGGATGCAGTTCGACTCGGCCGCCATCGCCACCGCGATGATGAAAAAGGAGTATGCCGAGTACGACGCGGCCCAGGCCTCGCTCGCCAAGCTGGAGACCTCGCTGAAGAAAGGCGCCGAACGCAGCATCGGCGACATGCGCGGCGCGTTCACCCTGGTGGTGACGCTGATCGGCGGCACGCTGGTGCTGGCCGTGCTGGTGATCGTGCCCCTGACGCTGCTGAACATGCACTCCATCTGCAAGCCGATCGATGACGCCGAGGCGCTGGCCAAGTCGATCGCCCAGGGCGACCTGACCTCGCGTGCCATCGACATCCAGGGCAACGACGAGGTGGCCCGGCTGCTGCGCTCGCTGTCCGACATGCGGGGTTCGCTGCGCAACATCGTCTCGCAGGTCCGTGCCTCCACCGACAACATCAGCGGTGCCAGCGTGCAGATCGCCAGCGGCAACCTCGACCTCAGCTCGCGCACCGAGCAGACCACCGGCAACCTGGAGCGCGCCGCTTCCAGCATGCAGCACCTCACCAGCACCGTGAAGCAAAGCGCGGACAGCGCCCGCCAGGCCAACCAGCTGGCGTCCAACGCCGCCGAGGTGGCCGCCCGCGGCGGGGAGGTCGTCTCCCAGGTCGTCAGCACCATGGACGAGATCAACACCAGCTCGAAGAAGATCGCCGACATCATCGGCGTGATCGACGGCATCGCCTTCCAGACCAACATCCTGGCGCTCAATGCCGCGGTGGAAGCCGCCCGCGCCGGCGAGCAGGGCCGCGGCTTCGCCGTCGTGGCCGCCGAGGTCCGCTCCCTGGCCGGCCGCTCCGCCGAGGCCGCCAAGGAGATCAAGAGCCTCATCGGCGCCAGCGTCGAGCGCGTGGAGACCGGCTCACGCCTGGTCGAGGACGCGGGCGCCACGATGCAGGAGATCGTCACCTCGGTGCAGCGCGTGTCCGACATCATCGGCGAGATCAGCGCCGCCTCGACCGAGCAGAGCGCCGGCATCAGCCAGGTCAACACCGCAGTCGTCCAGCTGGACCAGATGACGCAGCAGAACGCCGCCCTGGTCGAACAGGGCGCGGCCGCTGCGGAGAGCCTGCGCGACCAGGCGCAGCGCCTGACCGAGGTGGTCAACACCTTCAAGCTGAGCCCGCACGCCGAAGCGCGCACGGCATCGGCATCCAAGCCGGTGCCGTCCGCCCGGGCCACCACTTCACCGGCCAGGGCCACCCCACCGGCCACCCCGCCGGCCGACGCACCCGGCGCCAAGTCGGCGGCCACGGCCCGCGCACCAGCCGCTCCCGCACCGGTGACCACGCCGCCCCCTCCCCCGCCCGCCCCGGCTTCCCGGTCGACCCCCGCGGAAGACGATTGGGAAACCTTCTGAGTTGCCGCCGCGACACCGCCCCCGACCGCCTCACGCCGTCACCCAGCAGACAGAGAACACCGCCATGGACATGATCACCGACGCCACCCAAGTCGCCCGCCACGAGGCCGAGCGCGCCACTGCCGTCAGCGGCGAGTTCCTCACCTTCCGGCTCGGCTCGGAGGAGTACGGCATCGACATCCTCAAGGTCCAGGAGATCCGCTCCTACGAGCAGCCCACCCGCATCGCCAACTGCCCTGAGTTCATCAAGGGGGTGGTGAACCTGCGCGGCGTGATCGTGCCCATCGTCGACCTGCGCCTCAAGCTGGCCTGCTCCAGCGCCGAGTACAACAGCTTCACCGTGGTCATCGTGCTCAACGTGCGCGGCCGCGTCGTCGGCGCCGTCGTCGACTCCGTCTCCGACGTCCTCGAGCTCTCCAAGGACGTCATCAAGCCCGCCCCCGCCATGCACTCCTCCGTCGACACTCGCTACATCACCGGCATCGGCTCCGTCGGCTCCCGCATGCTCATCCTCATGGACATCGAGAGCCTCATGTCCTCCGCCGACATGGGCCTCATGGACGCCTGAGACGAGGCCGCGCTGACGAAGCACTGGGCCGCCTTCGAAAGCAAGGAGAAGGCCGTGGCCGGCGACACCGCCGTCCAGGGGGCGGATCGCGCCACCAGCGAGCTGCTGGCCCAGATCCTGACGCGGATGGACAAGGAATCCGCCGCGCTGGCGGCCCACCGCAACCAGGACCGCCAGCGCGGCGTGTGGATGGCCGTCGGCATCGTGTTCGCCGTTTTCACGGCAGGTGCCTTCGTGGCCCTGACGCTCCCCCGCCAGCTGCTGGGCACGCTCGGGGCCGATCCCGAGGACGCCGCGCGCGTGGCCGAGGCCATCGCCCAGATCGCCCAGGGCAACGGCGATCTGGCCCACCGCACCGAGGAGCAGGCCGCGTCCCTGCAGAAGACCGCCTCCGCCATGGAGCAACTCAGCTCGACGATGGTGCAGAACGCCGACAACGCCCGGCAGGCCAACGAACTGGGGGAGGTGGTCAAGTCGGTGGCCATGTTCCGCTACGACGGCGCCGGCCACACGGCTCACCTGAGGTGCGCTGGAGCGCCCCGGTCTCGAGGCGTCTCATTGAGCCCCATTGGCTTTCCCAAAAGCCAAGCCAGGTGGGCCTACTTTCTTCGAACCTCTGCGGACAGCTTCGCGTCCTCGGGGTAGTAGTAGCGGATCGAGCCTTTGCGCCACACCCCCAGCCAGACCATGTTGGAGGAGAACGCTTCATGGTCCTGGCTGCTGAACGGGTGGCGATAGGTCACCACGCCTTGGTATGTGTCGGGCAGGTTTTCAAGGGCCTGCTTCAGCCCGTCGCCCGAGGTGTCACCGCGGGAGCGAAACAGCGCTCTCATCGCGAGGTGGACGGCATCGTAAGACTGCGCAGCAGCCATGAGCGAGCCGATGGGCTCGCTCTGCGTCTGGCGGGCGTAGCGGGCGACGAACGTCGCCCGGCGTTCATTGGCCAGGTCGTTGATGATGCTCTGCGTCATCATCGTGCCCTCCAGGGCGTCAGGGCCTGCCGCATCCAGAACACCCTTGAAGGACAAGGTCCAGGGCGCATAGAACGGCACGTCCCACCGCAGCTCGCGGCGCGATGTGGCTGCGACAGCTTGCTCAGGGCCGACGGTGTAGACCACAAGCGCCTGGGCACCCGAGGCCTTGGCTTGCTTGAGTTCTTGCTGCAGGGTGGTCACGCCAAGCGCAAAGCGGGCGACATGAACGGGTTGCAGCTGGTGCTTGGCCAGCTCGGCGGTGATGTCGGCAACGCCGCCACTGCCATAGGCCGTTGAGTCAGCAAGAATGGCCACGCGCGTGAGTTTGCGACGCTCGACGATTTCCCGCACAAGAAAGCTGGCGTTCATCTCATCGCTCGGTGCCATGCGAAAGACGTAGCTCGCCGCCGCAGGCGTGGCCTTCGTGACGGCCGTTCCCTGGGCGCACGGAACAAGCAGCACATGCTTGCGCGACTGGAAGATGTCCAGCGCAGCCATCGCCACACCGGTATTGCAGAAGCCAACCGTGAACGCGACCTTGCGTTGGTCGACCAGCTCGAGCGCTGCTGCCTCGCCGGCAGCCGGGTCGCCGTGGTCGTCACGCACCACCAACTGCAGCGGGCGGCCCAGCAAGCCGCCCACGCCGTTGATCTCGTCGACAGCCAGTTGTGCACCTCTGAGCGCACTGGTTCCGAAATCGGCAGAGCCACCGCTGAGCGGCGCAATCAGACCGACTTGAATCGGCTCCTGGGCGGCCGCTTTGCACGCTGCAGCTGCGCTGCAGGCCAGGGCCACCGCTGTGGCCGCACGCACCACCACCTTCACTGCCACGCCACCATGCATCTTTCACCCTTCGTGGAAAAGCGCGCAAGCGTAATCGAGACCCCGGGCCGCATGGCCATTCTGGCAAAACAAACGCGGGCGTCCTGGGAAGCACTTCACGTTCAGCGCGGGTTTGCGCTCAGCTTCCAGCACGGGGTGCCGATACGCCGCGAAGGCTGCATCTTCTCATTGCATGCCGGCACCAGGGGACAGGAAGTGCTCAAGAAGCTCACGTTCAAGAAAAAAATAGGACTGATGGTCGCCATTGCCGTCATAGGCGTGGCGTTCCTGACGATCATCAACGCGCTTTCCGTGAGGCGTGTGCTCGTTGAGGGCCGCCAGGCCGAGCTGGCCCGTGCGGTCGAAGCTTTGCACACGGTGGTTGCGGGCTACCAGGCGAAGGCGGCCGCCGGGCAAATGACCGAGGCCGAGGCGCAGAAGGCGGCCAAGGACGCCGCGCGCCTGTCACGCTTTGGCGGGGCGGACGGCAAGACGAACTACTTCTACATCTGGACCCTGAAGGTTGAGGGTGTCATGCACCCCATCAAGCCCGAATGGGAAGGACAAGCCATGGTCGGCAAGATCAAGGACAGCGACGGCATGGACGTGATCGCCACCCTGGTCCGCGCGATCGAGCAAAGCCCAACGGGACGCGCCTATGTGGAGATGCACTTTCCCAAGCCAGGCAGCAACGCTCCTGTGCCCAAGCTCCAGTACGTCGTCAAGGTCGATGGCTGGAACTGGCTCATCGGCTCGGGTCTGTACCTGGATGACTTGAACGCCGAGATCTGGGCAGAGGTACTTCAGCGGTCCGTGATTGCCTGCATGTTGCTGGTCGTCTTCAGTGGGACAGGCTTCCTGGTGGCGCGGGCAGTGTTGCAGCAGTTGGGCGGTGATCCCGCCGAGGCCATTGAGGTGATGAACGAAGTGGCCAAGGGCAACCTGGTGGCCGACCTGGGCCAACGCCTACCGGGCAGCTTGCTTCATGCGTTGGATGGCATGCAGCATTCTCTGCGGACCACGGTGTCGCGCGTGCGCACGGTGGCGGACAGCATGAACCTGGCATCCATGGAGATCGCCTCGGGCAACCAGGACCTGTCTGGGCGCACGGAACAAGCGGCCTCCAGTCTCCAAGAGACAGCCAGCGCCATGGAGCAGCTCACGGCCACCGTGCAGCAGTCTTCAGACGCCGCCCTGCAGGCTCAGCAGCTCGCAGTGGGCGCCAACGAGGTCGCCATCCAGGGCGGCGCGGCCATTGCCGACGTCATGCAGACGATGGAGCGCATCAATGCCAGCGCCCGCAAGGTGGTCGACATCATCGGGGTCATCGACGGCATCGCCTTCCAGACCAACATCCTGGCGCTCAACGCCGCCGTCGAAGCGGCTCGCGCCGGTGAGCAAGGACGTGGCTTCGCGGTTGTCGCGGCGGAGGTCCGCTCTCTGGCAACCCGCAGTGCACAGGCGGCCAAGGAAATCAAAAGCCTGATCGACGAATCCGTTGAAGGCGCGGAGTCGGGTGCGGCCTTGGTCAAGGGCGCCTGCGCAACCATACAGGACATCCAGCATGCGGTGCAGCGGGTCAAGGACATCATCGGGGAGATCAGCGTCGCAGCCCGGGAGCAGTCTGGAGGCATCGGTCAGGTCAACACTGCGGTCAGCGAACTGGAGCGGATGACCCAGCAAAACGCTGCGCTGGTCGAGCAGTCGGCGGCGGCTGCCATGAGCCTCAAGGACCAGTCGCATCAACTGGCCGCGGTCGTTCAGATCTTCAGGACCTGACAAGCAACGCCTGCTCCAGGCCTTGCAGTTTCGGTTTGTCGCTTCCCCCGGGGAGCGGAAGGCGCAAAAACCACACGCACCGTACCGGTTTTGGGTGGGGACGACACCTGCACCCCAGGCGAGGCGAAGGCAGATGAAAAGCGAAACAAAGCAAAAGGGCCCCGCAGGGCCCTTTTGCTTTGTTTCCGCTCCCGGAAAACCATCCGTCGCCGGTGATTAATCAAAAGAAAACCGCCTTTTGAAAATCGACCGATGGTTCCCGGAAAACCCCTCGCTCAGTTCATCGGGGTTTTCTTGCCGCCCTTGTACTCATACAAGGTCATTTGGGGGTTCTTCAACTCGCCATCCGCTTCAAAGGCGATCTTCGCGCTCACACCCTGGTATTCGATCTTGGCCAGGAAGGGCAGATACACCTTGGGATCGATGGAGCCGGCCTTCTGCATGGCTTCGGCGAGCACCATGGTCGCGTCATAGGTGTAGGGCGAATACACCTGGAACTGCTTCGGGTACTTGGCGTCGTAGCGGGCGCGCCAGGCCGTGCCGCCCGGCATCTTGGAGATCGAGGAGCCGCCTTCCGCGCAGACCACGTTGGCCAGGGTCTTGGCGTTGCTGGACAGGTCGGGCAGCTTGTCGGTGCAGATGCCGTCGCCGCCGAAGAACTTGACGTTGGTCAGGCCGAGCTGTTCCATCTGGCGCAGCATCGGGCCGGCCTGGGGATCCATGCCGCCGTAGAAGATGCCGTCCGGGTTCTTGGACTTGATGGAGGTCAGGATGGCCATGAAGTCGGTGGCCTTGTCGGTCGTGTACTGCTCGTCCACGATCTCGATGCCGCGCGCCTGGGCCGTCTTCTTGAACACCTCGGCCACGCCCTGGCCGTAGGCCGAGCGGTCGTCCACCACCGCGATGCGCTTGAGCTTGAGGTTGTTCGCCGCGTGCAGGGCCAGGCCGGCGCCCAGGGCGTTGTCATTGGCCAGCAGGCGGAAGGCCGTCTTGAAGCCCTGCTGCGTGAACTTCGGGTTGGTGGCCGACGGCGTCACCTGGGGCATGTTGCAGTCGTTGTAGATCTTGGAGGCGGGGATGGTGGTGCCGGAGTTCAGGTGGCCCACCACGCCGTTGACCTTCGCATCGCACAATTTCGTGGCCGCCGCCGTGCCTTGCTTGGGATCCGCCGCGTCGTCCTCAGCCACCAGTTCGAACTTGGCCTTCTTGCCGCCGATCATCACGCCCTTGGCGTTCAGATCATCGATGGCCATGCGGGCGCCGTTTTCGTTGTCCTTGCCGAAATGCGCCTGCGGCCCCGACATGGGCGCCACGTGACCGATTCGCACCGTGATCTCCTGCGCCGATGCCGCGGTTGCCGTGGCCAGCAAAGCAGCGCTCAAAACCCAATTCAGACGAAATTGCATTCGTATCCTCCGGTTGAAAAATAAGGGCTGAAACAACCCTCTTCACGATAACCCAAAAAAATCACTAGGAAATCAGGGTCAGCACGGCGCCTGGCAAGGGAATTTTCTAGTTGCGGGACACGCGGTTCAATTCTCCCGCCACGGCGCTTGAGACGATCTCATGCAAGGTCGATGCCAAGTCCTCGCGCAGGGCCTGCATCATGGATTCGGCGCAGCGCGCCAGGATCGGCACCAGGGCGTCCTTGAGACGCTGGTCGAGCACGGCATCCACTTCCTTCTGGATGCTGCGCAGAACGTTCTCGGTCAGGGCCAGGTGGGCCCCGGCGTCGAATGCAAGGTCTGCCGCCGGCGTGTCCACGGCATCCTCTTCACGGGCCAAGGCGGCCGGACCGACCAGCCCGAGCGCCGGTGCATGGCCACCCTGGAGAACCGACATGCCATGCGCGGGCAGGGGCACGACGGCGGCGGCAGGGATATCTGCCTCGTCCTCGACCAACATGGCCATGTCCACCACTTCGGTCAGGGTCGGCACGGCCCCGTGAGGTTGCTGGGGGGCATGAACGCGCGCTGCTGCAGGGATCACTCTTTGACCTCGTGTTTTTCTGGCGTGTGGCCGGCTGCCACGTAATGCTTCCAGCGCCGCCGCCCGGCTTCACGCTGCGGCGCCTCGGCCGGGACGATCTCGATCAGGCGCTCGAAGGAGGCCAGGGCCTCGACGGGCTCGTCGCCCATGTTGACCAGCACGGCGGCCTGCGGCGCGAGCTCACCCGTCACCCGCTCCATCAGCCAGATCGGCGTGGCCTCGCGCTGCTGCACGCTGGGCGCGTCATGCTGTCCCGGGTTGACCCACAGGTGCGGCACGAACTCCAGGGGCTCGAAGGTCCACAGCATCTTGTCCAGCTGCTGCAGGTCGCGCTGGGAACCGGTGACCACCACCCGCGCCCCGACGCGGTAGGCCTTGCGCAGCAGCCGGCAGGCGTAGGGCACGGCATCGGGCACGTTCACGTGGAAGGAGATCTGCGTCATGGCGGGACGGTGAGGCCGGGTGGGCGCGGCCCGCTCAGGCGGCCGGGCGTGCAGCCTTGGCGGCGCGTGGCTTGGCCACCGTCTGCGCCGGCCTGGCCTCAGCCTGCTGCGCCTGCGCCATCACGAAGTGGGTGAGCAGGCCGACCGGGCGGCCCGTGCTGCCCTTGAGGCTGCCTGACTTCCAGGCGGTGCCCGCGACGTCCAGGTGGGCCCAGCGGTACTTGCCGGTGAAGCGCTTGAGGAACATGGCCGCCGTGATCGAGCCGCCTGCGCGCGAGCCCACGTTGGCCACGTCGGCGAAGTTGCTCTTGAGCCCTTCCTCGTACTCGTCGTCCAGCGGCATGCGCCAGCAGGGGTCGAGGGCGGCGCGGCCGGCCTCCATGAGCTGGGTCGCCAGGACCTCGTCATTGGTAAACAGGCCCGAATGGTGGTGGCCCAGGGCAATGATGCAGGCGCCGGTGAGGGTGGCGACGTCCACCACCAGGGCGGGCTTGAGCCGCTCCACGTAGGTCAGGGCGTCGCACAGGATCAGCCGGCCTTCGGCGTCGGTGTTGAGGATCTCGATGGTTTGGCCGGACAGGCTGGTCACGACATCGCCCGGCTTGACGGCATGGCCGCTGGGCAGGTTCTCGCAGGCGGGGATCACGCACACCAGGTTCAGGGCCGGCTTGAGCTCGGCAATCGCACGCAGGGTGCCGAGCACGCTGGCCGCGCCGCCCATGTCGAACTTCATCTCGTCCATCTCGGCGGCCGGCTTGATCGAGATGCCGCCCGAGTCGAAGGTGATGCCCTTGCCCACCAGCACGATCGGGGCCTGGGTCTTGGGCGCGCCCTCGTAGCGCGCCACGATGAACTTCAGCGGCTCGTCCGAACCCTGGGCCACGGCCAGGAAGGCACCCATGCCGATCTTCTCGACCGCCTTGCGGTCCAGGACCTCGACCTTCAGGTTGTGCGACTTGCCCAGCTTGCGGGCCTGGTCGGCGAGGTAGCTGGGCGTGCAGTGGTTGCCGGGGCGGTTGGCGCATTCGCGCGCCAGCGCCACGCCGGCCCCGAGTGCCTGGCCCATGTCCAGGCCCTGCTGCACCGCCGCCGCGTCCTCCTTGGCGCACAGCAGGCTCAGGCGCTGGAAGCCGGGGGCGGCGGGGGCGCTGGGCTTGGTGTGGCGGTAGACGTAGGTGGCGTCGAGGGCGCAGGTCACCATGGCTTCGGCATGCGCCGCCCCCGCCGTGCCGCCGCACAGGGCCACCGCCACCTGCTTGGCGCCACCCTGCTTCAGCACGGCCAGTGCGGCAGAGAGGGCGGCGCGGAAGGCCTTGGGCGAGGCATTGGCCGCGGCGCTGAAGACCACGCGGCTGGCCTTGACGCCGGCACAGCGATGGAGATAAAGGGTGCGCCCCGCCTTGAACTGGAAGTCGCCGCTGCGCACCGCCGCCTCGAGCACCTGGCGCAGCACGGGGTCCAGGGCCGGGTCCGCCTGCTCGCCTGCCACGACGATGATGAGGGTGTCGGCAGCCAGGGTCGACAACGTGGCGATGGCGGCAAGGTGGTGTCTGAAGTCCATAATCGGCGGCTGTAAAAATTGAGTCCGACGATGTTATTCGATTCCACCTTGCGCCGTGACCTGTCGCGCAGTTTCGGCGCCACATTGGTCGTGATCCTGACCATCGTGCTGACGATGTTCCTGATCCGAACCTTGGGCCAGGCGGCCAGCGGCCGCATCAGCCCGCAGGACGTGGTGCTGATCCTGGGCTATACCGCCCTCGGCCACCTGCCCACCATGCTGGCCCTGTCGCTGTTCATCTCGGTGGTGGCCACGCTGGGCCGCATGTACCGCGAGAGCGAGATGACGATCTGGTTCGCCAGCGGCATCGGCCTGAGCCGCTTCGTGCGCCCGGTGCTGCAGACCAGCTGGCCGGTGCTGCTGGTGGTGGGCCTGCTGGCGCTGGGCGTGTGGCCCTGGGTGAACCAGCAGAGCGAGGAACTCAAGAGCCGCTACCAGGGCCGCTCCGACCTGGCGCGCGTGTCGGCGGGGCAGTTCCAGACCTCCAGCGACGGCCGGCGCGTGTTCTTCATCGACCGCGAGAACGAGAACGACCAGGTGGGGCGCAACGTCTTCATCCTCTCCCGCGTGGGCGACATCGAGTCGGTGGTCACCGCGCGCAGCGGGCGCACCGAGATGCAGGGCAAGGACCAGTTCCTGGTGCTCGACCGCGGCCAGCGCAACGAGGAGAACCTGAAGACGGGCGAGAAGTCGATGGCCCGCTTCGACACCTACCGGGTGCTGATCGGCGAGCACGTGGTCGACACCGGCGGCGCCCTGCCCGCCAAGGCGCGCACCTCGATCGAGCTGCTGGAGGAGCCCTCGGCCATCAACCAGGGCGAGATGTCATGGCGGCTCGGCCTGCTGCTCGGCGCGACCAACCTGATCCTGCTGGGCGTCGGGCTGGCCAACACCAGCCCGCGGCGGCCCAGCAACTGGAACCTGCTGTTCGCCCTGCTGAGCTTCGTCGTCTACTACAACCTGATCAACCTGACCCAGGCCTGGGTGGCGGCCGGCAAGATGGGCATGGGCCACGCCCTGGGGCTGGCTCACGGCGGCGCACTGGCGCTGGCCCTGGCGCTGCTGTGGTGGCGGGACAATGGCGCGATCCGCCTGGGTTGGCCGGCGCACCGCGGCAAGCCCTCCACGAAGTCCGGCCCCGCGGCCAAGGCATGAGATGAGAACGACATGAACACCGTCCGGCGCCTTTTCTACTCCGACATCCTGTCATCGGTCAGCTTCGTGGCCCTGGCCTTCCTGTCGCTGTTCTTCTTCATCGACTTCGTGGAAGAACTCGGTTCGGTCGGCCGCGGCGGCTACACCACGCTGCATGCGGTCATCTACAGCCTGCTGGAGCTGCCCGGCCACCTGTATGAGCTGTCGCCGATCGCCATCCTGATCGGCACCATCTACACCCTGTCGCGCATGGCGCAGTCGTCCGAGTTCACGATCCTGCGCACGGGCGGCCTGGGGCCGGGACGGGCGCTGGGCATGCTGGCCTCGCTGGGCCTGGCCCTGGCGGTGCTGACCTTCGTCGTCGGTGACTACGTGGCCCCCTTCAGCGAGCAGAAGGCCGCCCAGCTGCGCACCTACTTCCGCGGCGGCTCGACGCGGCTCGATACGGCCAGCGCCTGGCTCAAGGACCGCCAGGGCGACCAGACCTTCACCATCCAGATCGGCAGCATCGGCGCCGGAGGGGTGCTGCAGGACGTGCGCATCTTCCGCTTCGACGCCGACAACCGCCTGGTCGAGCGCATCGCGGCCAAGCAGGCGAGCGTGGAAGACCAGCGTTGGTTGCTGAAGGAGGTCACCCTCACCCACTGGTCCACCGAAGCGGTGCAGGAAGAGCACCGCGACAGCGACGAATGGTCCAGCACCCTGTCGGCTGGCGTGGTGGCAGCGGCGGTGATGCCGCTGGAAACCACTTCCACACTGGAGCTGCTGCGCTATGTGAACCACCTGTCCAACAACGAGCAGACCGCGCAGCGCCATGCCATCCAGTTCTGGAAGCGCGCCTTCTACCCGCTGGCCTGCCTGGTGATGATCGGGCTGGCCCTGCCCTTCGCCTACCTGCAGTCGCGCAGCGGCAGCGTGAGCCTGAAGGTGTTCGGGGGCATCATGCTGGGCATCAGCTTCGTGCTGCTGAACAACGTGGCTGGCCACGTCGGGTTGTTGAAGAACTGGACCCCGTGGCTGGTGGCCGCCGCGCCCAGCGCGCTGTACCTGTTCATGTCCATGACCGCCTTTGCCTTCCTAGTGCGCTACCGATGAGCAGTCCCCCTCTTCCACCTTCATCCTCTTCGCCGGCCCACGGCATCGTGCTGCTGGCCCACGGGGCGCGGGATGCGCGCTGGGCGGCCCCGTTCGAAGCCGTGGCGCAGCGCATCCGCGCGGGCCGCCCTGAGCTGGCGGTGCAGCTGGCCTACCTGGAGTTCATGACTCCTGACCTGTTGCAAGCCGCGCAGGCCCTGGTGCGCCAGGGCTGCCGGCATGTCACCGTCGCACCGCTGTTCCTGGGCGGCGGCGGTCATGTGCGGCGCGACGTTCCGCAACTGATGGATGCGCTGCGTCTGCAGCACCCGGGCATCAGCTGGACGCTGATGCCCGCCATCGGCGAAATCGACAGCGTGACCCAGGCCATGGCGGCGGCGGTGCTCGAGGCCTCGGGCACCGCACCCTGAGCGCAGGGTCAACCATGGATGGGCGCTCGCAGGCCCCAAGGACGTCAACTGGGAGCGCGTTGCGAAGGAAAAAGGCCAGGGGTTCCATTCATGTCCTCCGCGGGCTGCGCCCGCTCCCCCTTGACTTC
>CBINPE010000108.1:0-17126 GCA_966252435.1 uncultured Burkholderiales bacterium
TTTGGCGAAGCAAAGAAAGTAGGTGCGCTGTCGGGCGCAATCCCGACATGGTGGCACGAATCAACCGCAGCGAATTTCTTCCCACGCCGAAGCCGGGCAATGCTCGCTGCCTGCGCATCCTTCGATACCTCAGGACGAACGGGTGGTGTGCGGGCGGAAACCCAGCCCGTCTCCTCCAGCACAGCACAAATCCTCCCCCTCCCCGCCAGCAAACGCTCCGACAGACTCAGCGCGAACGGGTGGGTGGGCGACGGGCCTATCTGCTCCTTCCACGCAGCAGGAACGCTCGCTGCCTTCGCATCCTTCGATACCTCAGGACGAACGGGTGGTATGCCGCCAAGTGCAACGGTGCGAGCAACAGCAACAGCAACCGCAGAAGCCGCGGCCAGGCCCGGAGCGCCCAGCCATGAGCCCCTCCCGCCCCTTCATCCTGCGCCCCGTCGCCACCTCCCTGCTGATGGTGGCGATCCTGCTGGCGGGCCTGCTGGGCTGGCGTTGGCTGCCCTTGTCGGCCTTGCCGCAGGTCGACTACCCCACCATCCAGGTCCAGACGCTCTATCCCGGCGCCAGTCCCGAGGTCATAAGCCAGACCGTGACCGCCCCGCTGGAGCGGCAGTTCGGCCAAATGTCCGGCCTGCAGCGCATGAGCTCGACCAGCGCCGCGGGCGTGTCCATCGTCACCCTGCAGTTCGGCCTGGGCCTCGCCCTCGACGTGGCCGAGCAGGAGGTCCAGGCCGCCATCAACGCCGGCGGCTCGCTGCTGCCCGCCGACCTCCCCGCCCCACCCGTCTACGCCAAGGTCAACCCCGCCGATGCACCCGTGCTCAGCCTGGCCATCACCTCCGACACCCTGCCCCTCACTGAGGTCAACAACCTCGTCGGCACCCGGCTGGTGCCCAAGATCAGCCAGGTGACCGGCGTCGGGCTGGTCACGCTCAGCGGCGGGCAGCGCCCCGCCATGCGCATCCAGGCCGACACCCAGCTGCTGGCCGCGCGCGGCCTCGGGCTCGACACCCTGCGCAGCGCCATCAGCGCCGCCAACGCCAACAGCGCCAAAGGCAGCTTCGACGCCGCCACCCGCTCCTACTCGATCAACGCCAACGACCAGTTGCTCGGCGTCGAGGACTACCGCCAGCTCATCGTCGCCTACCGCAACGGCGCCCCGGTGCGCCTGTCGGACGTGGCCCAGGTCGTCGAAGGCCCCGAGAACGTCAAGCTCGCCGCCTGGGCCAGCATCGACTGCGACAGCCCCACCACCCCCACCGCCTGCCGCCTGAAACCCGCCATCCTGCTGCACGTGCAGCGCCAGCCCGGCGCCAACATCATCCGCACAGTGGACGCCATCCAGGCCCGCCTGCCCGAACTGCGCGCCAGCCTGCCCCCCGGGCTGCGCGTCGACGTGCTGAGCGACCGCACCACCGGCATCCGCGCCTCGGTGCACGACGTGCAGCTCGAGCTGGTGCTCGCCATCGTGCTGGTGGTGCTGGTGATCTTCGTCTTCCTGCGCAGCCTGCGCGCCACCGTCATCGCCAGCCTGGCCGTGCCGATCTCGCTGGTGGGCACCTGCGGCGTCATGTACCTGCTGGGCTACAGCCTCAACAACCTGACCCTGATGGCCCTGACCATCGCCACCGGCTTCGTGGTCGACGACGCGATCGTGATGCTCGAGAACATCGCCCGCTACATCGAGGAGGGCGAGGCCCCGCTGGCCGCCGCCCTCAAAGGGGCCAGCCAGATCGGCTTCACCATCATCTCGCTCACGGTGTCGCTGATCGCCGTGCTGATCCCCCTGCTGTTCATGGGCGACGTGGTCGGCCGCTTGTTCCGCGAGTTCGCCGTCACGCTGGCGGTCACGATCCTGATCTCGGCCGTGGTCTCGCTGACGCTGGTGCCGATGATGTCGGCCCGCTGGCTGCGCCCACCCGCCCCGCAGCCAGATCCCGCCGCACCGATCACCACCAGCGGCAGCGCGCTCGGCGGCCGCCTCATGGCCGCCTACGACCGCCTGCTGCAGGCCGTGCTCGCCCACCAGGGGCTGACCCTGCTGGTGTCGCTGGCCACCCTGGTGCTCACCGTGCTGCTGTACCTGGCGATCCCCAAGGGCCTGTTCCCGCAGCAGGACACCGGGCAGCTGCAGGCCCGCATCGAGGCCGCGCCCTCGGTCTCGTTCGAGCGCATGGCCACGCTGCAGCAGGCGGCCGCCTCGGCCCTGCTGGACGACCCCGACGTCGCCTCGCTGAGTTCGGTCGTGGGCGTCGACGCCGCCAACAACACCCTGCCGCACACCGCCAGCCTGCTGATCGGCCTGCGCCGGCCGCGCAGCACGCCGCTGGAGGCCACCATGGCGCGGCTGCGCGAGCGCGTGGCCGCGGTGCCGGGGCTGACGCTGCACCTGCAGCCGGCGCAGGACCTCACCATCGACGCCGAGACCGGCCCCACCCCCTACCGCGTCTCGCTGGAAGGCGCCGACAACGCCACCGTCGTGCAATGGACCGCCCGGCTGGCGCAGCGGATGGGCGAGGAGGCGGCGCTGCGCCACGTCGTGTCCGACGCCGGCGCCACCGGCACCGCCGCCTTCGTCAGCGTCGACCGCGACACCGCCGCCCGGCTGGGCATCAGCGCCGCCTCGATCGACGACGCGCTGTACAGCGCCTTCGGCCAGCGCATCGTCTCCACCATCTTCACCGAGACCAACCAGTACCGCGTCATCCTGGAAGCCCGCCCCGGCCTGCTCAGTAGCCCCGGCTCGCTCGGCCTGCTGCACCTGCGCACCAGCGGTGGGCAGGCCACGCCGCTGTCGGCGCTGGCGGCCGTCGACGAGCGAGCGGCCCCGCTGCAGGTCACCCGCGTCGCCCAGTACCCGGCCGCCACCATCGGCTTCGACACCGCGGCGGGCGCCTCGCTGGGGCAGGCGGTGGACGCGGTGCGCCACGCCGCGCGCGAGGTCGGGCTGCCCGGCAGCGTCACGCTCAGCTTCCTGGGCGCGGCGGGCGCCTACCAGGCTTCGCTCAGCAACCAGCTGTGGCTGATCCTGGCCGCCGTGGTGTGCGTGTACATCGTGCTCGGGGTGCTGTACGAGAGCTACGTGCACCCGCTGACGATCCTGTCGACCCTGCCCTCCGCCGGCGTGGGCGCGCTGCTGGCGCTGATGCTCAGCGGCAATGACCTGGGCGTGATCGGCATCATCGGCATCGTGCTGCTGATCGGCATCGTCAAGAAGAACGCGATCATGATGATCGACTTCGCCATCGACGCCGAGCGCCGGCAGGGCCTGGCACCGCAAGAGGCCATCCACCAGGCGGCGCGGCTGCGGCTGCGGCCGATCCTCATGACCACCCTGGCCGCCCTGGGCGCCGCGCTGCCGCTGATGTTCGGCTGGGGCGAAGGGGCCGAGCTGCGCCGTCCGCTGGGCCTGGCGATCTTCGGCGGGCTGGTGGTCAGCCAGCTGCTGACGCTGTTCAGCACGCCGGTGATCTACCTCGCCTTCGACCGGCTGGGCCGGCGCCGCCGCAGCGCCGCGGCCCCGGTGGAGACATTGCCGTGAGCAGCTCAGGCCTCATCAACCTGTCGGGCCCCTTCGTGCGCCGCCCCGTGGCCACGGTGCTGCTGACCGTGGGGCTGGCGCTGGCCGGCATCGCCGCCTTCTTCACGCTGCCGGTGTCGCCGCTGCCGCAGGTCGACTACCCGACCATCTCGGTGTCCGCGCGCCTGCCAGGCGCCAGCCCCCAGACCATGGCCAGCAGCGTGGCCACGCCGCTGGAGCGGCGCCTGGGGTTGATCGCCGGGGTCAACGAGATCACCTCCAGCAGCGGCACGGGCGCCACCCGCGTGAGCCTGCAGTTCGAGTTGAACCGCAAGATCGACGCCGCCGCGCGCGAGGTGCAGGCGGCCATCAACGCCACCCGCGCCGACCTGCCCGCCACCCTGCGCAGCAACCCGACCTACCGCAAGGCCAACCCGGCGGACGCGCCCATCGCGATCCTGGCGCTGACCTCGGCCACGCGCTCGCCCGGGCAGATCTTCGACGCGGTCTCCAACATCGTGCAGCAGCGCCTGGCGCAGGTGCCGGGCGTGGGCGACGTCGAGATCGGCGGCGGCTCGCTGCCCGCCGTGCGGGTCGAGCTGAACCCGCTGGCGCTGAACCGCCAGGGTGTCAGCATGGAGGACGTGCGGGCCGCGCTGCAGGCCCACAGCGCCAACCGGCCGCGCGGCGCCCTCGAGGGCCCGGCCGGGCGCTGGCAGATCTACGCCGAGGCCGCGGGCCACGCCGGCCACCGCGCCGCCGACTTCCGCGACCTGGTGGTCGCCTGGCGTGGCGCAAGCAACGGCGGCCCGGGCGCCCCGGTCCGCCTGAGCGACGTGGCCGAGGTGGTCGACGGCGTGGAAGACACCCGCACCCTGGGCCTGTTCAACGGCGAGCCGGCAGTGATCGTGCTGGTGACGCGCCAGCCCGGCGCCAACGTCATCGAGACCGTGGACGCGGTGCGCGCCCTGCTGCCCGAGCTGCAGGCGCAGCTGCCCGGGGACGTGCGGCTGCAGGTGGCCTCCGACAGCACGCCCTCGATCCGCGCCTCGCTGCACGAGGTGGAGCTGACGCTGCTGATCGCCCTGGTGCTGGTGGTGCTGGTGGTCGGCGCCTTCCTGCGCAGCGCGCGCGCCACCCTCATCCCGACGGTGGCCACGCTGGTCTCGCTGCTGGGCACCTTCGGGGTCATGGCCTGGTGCGGCTTCAGCCTCAACAACCTCAGCCTGATGGCGCTGACGGTGGCCACCGGCTTCGTGGTCGACGATGCCATCGTCGTGCTCGAGAACACCAGCCGCCACCTCGAGGCCGGCATGTCGCGCCTGGAGGCCGCGCTGCGCGGCGCGCGCGAGGTGGGCTTCACGGTGCTGTCCATCAGCGTGTCGCTGGTGGCGGTGTTCATCCCGCTGCTGTTCATGGGCGGCCAGGTGGGCCGGCTGTTCCGCGAGTTCGCCGTGACCCTGTCGGCCGCGGTGCTGATCTCGCTGCTGGTCTCGCTGACCACCACGCCGATGATGTGCGCCTGGCTGCTGCGCCCGGAAGGACCGCCGCGCGCGCCCGGCCGGCTGGCGCGCTTGGCCGAGCGCGCCTACCTCGGCGTGCACCGCGGCTATGCGCACGCGCTGGATTGGGCCCTGCACGCCCGCGGCCTGGTGCTGCTGGTGCTGCTGGCGGTGGTCGGGCTCGACGTGTACCTGTTCCAGATGGCGCCCAAGGGCTTCTTTCCGCAGCAGGACACGGGCCGCATCAACGGCGGCCTGCGCGCTGACCAGAGCATCTCCTTCCAGGCCATGCAGGACAAGCTGCGCGCCCTGGTCGACGTGATCCGGCGCGACCCGGCGGTGGACAGCGTGGTCGGCTTCACCGGCGGCACGCGGGCCGGCGGCGGCTTTGTCTTCGTCAACCTCAAGCCGCTGGCCGAGCGCGGCGTCGGCGGCCAGGCCGTGATCACCCGGCTGCGGCCGCAGCTCGCGCAGGTGACGGGCGTGAGCCTGTCGCTCAACCCCGTGCAGGACCTGCGCATGGGCAGCCGCCAGAGCAACGCCACCTACCAGTACACCCTCAAGAGCGACAACATCGCCGACCTGCGCACCTGGGCCGCGCGCCTGGCGGAGGCGATGAAGGCCCAGGGCGCGCTGACCGACGTCGACACCGACCAGCAGGACAACGGCATCGAGACCTTCGTCGACGTCGACCGCGACAGCGCGGCGCGCCTGGGCCTGGGCGCGCGCGACGTCGACAACGCGCTGTACGACGCCTTCGGCCAGCGCCAGGCCGCCACGCTGTACGACGAGCTGAACCAGTACCACGTCGTCATGGAGGTCGCCCCCGCCTTCGCGCGCAGCCCGCTGGCGCTGCAGGACGTGCAGGTACCGGCCCGCGGCACGGTGAGCACGGGCACAGGCACGGGCACGGCGACGCCCCTGCCCTCCGCGTCCAGTGCGACGTCCTCCGCCTCGTCGACGTCCGCCTCGGGCACGGCGGGCGCGGCCGTCGCCAACCCGGCCGCGCGCGACCCGTCCAGCGGCCAGGCGGTCAACACCGCGGCGGCGCGCATGGTGCCGCTGGCGGCCATCGCGCGCTTCGCGGAGCGGGCCACCCCGGCCGCCATCAACCACCAGGACGGCGAGCTCGCGACCACCATCTCCTACAACCTGGCCGAGGGCCGCACGCTGAGCGATGCCGAGGCGGCGATCCGGCAGGCCGAGGCGTCGATCGGCCTGCCGGCCAACGTGCGCGGCAGCTTCCAGGGCACGGCACGCGGCTTCCAGCAATCCAACGAGCAGCAGCCCCTGCTGATCGCCGCGGCGCTGGTGGTGATCTACCTGGTGCTCGGGGTGCTGTACGAGAGCCTGGTACACCCGCTGACCGTGCTGTCGACGCTGCCCGCGGCCGGGGTGGGCGCGATCCTCGCGCTGCTGCTGTTCAAGATGGAGTTCTCCATCATGGCGCTGATCGGGGTGTTCCTGCTGATCGGCATCGTGAAGAAGAACGCGATCCTGATCATCGACTTCGCGCTCGAGGCCGAGCGCGCGCGCGGCCTGGCGCCGGTGGATGCCGTGCGCGAGGCCTGCCTGATGCGCTTTCGGCCCATCCTCATGACCACGCTGGCCGCGGCGCTGGGCGCGCTGCCGCTGGCGATCGGCTTCGGCGAGGGCGCGGAGCTGCGCCGCCCGCTGGGCGTGGCCATCGTCGGCGGCCTGATCGCCAGCCAACTGCTGACCCTGCTGACCACCCCGGTGGTCTACCTGCTGCTCGACAAGCTGCGCCGCCGCAGCGGCGACGAGCGCCACCTGAGCCACGTCACCCCGGCGGGCAGCGAGGCATGAGGCGCGTGACGAGCTGCGAAGGCTGCGCCCCCACCCCAGCCCTCCCCCAGCGGGGGAGGGCGCCCGCTCCTTCCTCCGTTGGGGGAAGGTTGGGATGGGGGCTGCTGCGCGCCGAGGGCCCATCCCGTGGCGCCCAGCGCTGTTTCTTGAGCGCAAACGGGACGTGCCCGCACGGCAACTCAGGGAGAACGCCCCTACCCCGATGACCTGGAGACCGACCTTGTCTTTCCCCCGTCCCCCTTGCCTCGTCCTCACCGCGGCCCTGCTGCTGGCCGGCTGCGCTGTCGGCCCGGCCTACGAGCGCCCCGAGATGCCCCTGCCAGCTGCCTACAAGGAAGCCCCGCCCGGCTGGGAGCCTGCGGCTCCCGCCGATGGGATGGACCGCGGCCTCTGGTGGCACTGGCTCGCCGACCCGGAACTGGACGCCCTGATGCAGCGCGTGGAGGTCTCGAACCAGAACGTCGCGGCCGCCACCGCGGCCTATGCGCAGGCGCAGGCCCTGGCACGCGAGCAGCAGGCTTCGCTGTTTCCCACGGTCTCCCTGACGGCCGGGGCGACGCGCTCGGGCGGCGAAGGCAGTGCGCGCGCCGGCTCATCCGGCGGTTCGGGCTCGGGCTCGGGCGGCAGCGGCACCCGCTACCAGGTGGGCATCGGCGGGACCTGGGAGCCCGACGTCTGGGGCCGGCTGCAGCAGGGCGTGAGCGCGGCCGGCGCGCTGGCCCAGGCCAGTGCGGCCGACCTGGCCGCCGCGCGCCTGTCCGCCCAGGGCGCGCTGGCGGTGGACTACATCGGGCTGCGCCAGAGCGACACCCAGGCGGCCCTGCTCGACGCCACCCTCGACGCCTACCGGCGCGCACTGCAGATCGCCCGCAACCGCCACGCCGCCGGCCTCGCTCCCCGGACCGACGTGCTGCAGGCCCAGTCGCAGCTGGCGGGGGCCGAGGCCGAGCGTGTCGGCCTGGCACGCCAGCGCGCCCAGCTCGAGCACGCCATCGCCGTGCTCACCGGCCAGCCGCCAGCGGGCTTCGGCATCGCCCCGCGGCCGGGGACCGACCTGGACGCGGCCGGCGCGGCCCCGGTGCCCGAGCTGCCGGCGGGCCTGCCCTCGACGTTGCTGCAGCGCCGGCCGGACATCGCGGCGGCGGAGCGGCGGGTGGCGCAGGCCAACGCCCAGATCGGGGTGGCACGCGCCGCCTATTTCCCCAGCATCAGCCTGAACGCCTCGCGAGGCAGCAGCGCCAGCCGGGTGGGTGAGCTGTTCAACGCCTCCAGCGCCTTGTGGTCGCTGGGCGTGCAGGCGGCGCAGAGTGTGTTCGACGCCGGCGCCACACGCGAGCGCGTGGCCGGCGCCCGGGCGGCGCACGAGGAAGCGGTGGCGCGCTACCGGCAGACCGTGCTGGCCGCCTTCCAGGACGTCGAGGACCAGCTCGCCGCCAGCCGGGTGCTGGCGCAGCAGCAGGCCTGGCGCCGCGAGGCCGCGCAGGCCGCGGACGAGGCGCAGGCCCAGACCCTCAACCGCTACCGCGCGGGCCAGGTGGGCTACGCCGAGGTGGTGGTGACGCAGACCGGCGCCCTCGCCGCGCGGCGCGCCCTGGCCCAGCTCGGGGCGGACCGCCAGACGGCCGCCGTCGCGCTGATCCTCGCACTGGGTGGCGGCTGGCATGCCGATGCGGCCGCGCCCCCGGCGCCACCGGATCAGGCGCCACCGGATCAGGCGCCACCGGATCAGGCGCCACCGGATCAGGCGCCACCGGATCAGGCGCAAGCGGGCATGCGCGACTGAGCACTGCCTTCAGCCTCGCCTTCAGGCCTCCCGCGGCGAACGCCCGGCCATCAGCAGCCGCGTGTCCAACCCGAAGGCCGCGATGCTGCCGAGCCCGTACATCAGCATGTCCATGAGGCTGAAGGAGTTGCCCAGGAGGATGTGCCACAGGCTGCCCGGCGGCAGGCCCAGCACGTCGGCCAGGTGGAAGTACTGCCCGACCTCGACCGCGCAGGCGAAGACGAACAGCCCGGCGGCCAGCGGCGCGGGTGGCACGCGCCTGAACGTGCGGATGGCGAAATACAGCAACGGCACCACCAGCAGGTCGCTCACGCTGCCGCGGATGAAGGGGATGTGGGCCAGCCGCGTGGCCACCAGCACCTCCGCGGCGAAGATCGCCAGGGCCAGGCCCAGGTAGCGGGGTCGAATCATGCGCATTTGCCGAGGGATGAGGAACGGCGGATTGTGCGCGCGCCGCGCGCCGGGCGCCAACTCGCGGACAATCGGGAGCCGATCCACTCCCACGCACCACGCACCCGCGCGGCATGAACTTCCCACCCTTCGCCCCCCCGTCCCAGGACGACCCCGAGGACAGCCCCGAGCAGGCCGCGCAGCGCGCCGCCGCGGCCGCGCGCAGCACCTGGGTCAGCGTGGCCGTGAACCTCTTGCTGAGCGGCCTGCAGGTCGTGGTGGGCCTGCTCACGCACTCGCAGGCGCTGGTGGCCGATGGCCTGCATTCCCTGTCCGACCTGGTGGCCGACTTCGTGGTGCTGTTCGCCGGCCACCACAGCCGCAAGGACGCCGACGAGGGCCACCCCTACGGCCACCAGCGCTTCGAGACCGCGGCCTCGCTGGTGCTGGGGCTGCTGCTGCTCGGCGTGGGCGCGGGCATGCTGGCCTCGGCCTTCCACAAGCTCGAGTCGCCGCAGCAGGTGCCGCGGGTGCACCTGGCGGCCTTGTGGATCGCGCTGGGCGCGCTCCTCGCCAAGGAGCTGCTGTTCCGCTACATGCTGGCCGCGGCGCGGCGGGTCAAGTCGAGCCTGCTGGTGGCCAATGCCTGGCACGCCCGCTCGGACGCGGCCTCGTCGCTGGTGGTGGGCATCGGCATCGTGGGCAACCTGATGGGCTACCCCATCCTCGACCCGATCGCGGCAGCCATCGTGGGCTTCATGGTCGCCAAGATGGGCTGGCGCTTCGGTTGGAACGCCCTGCACGACCTGATGGACCGCGCCGCCGACGAGCAGGAAGTGGCAGCGATACGGCAAACCTTGCGCGACACCCCCGGCATCCGCGGCGTGCACGACGTGCGCACCCGCAAGATGGGCGACATGATCGTGGTCGACGCCCACATCGAGGTCGAGGCCAGCCTGAGCGTGGAGACCAGCCACGACATCGCCGTCGAGGCCCGCCGCCGCGTGATGCAGCGTCACCGCGTGCTCAATGTCATGACCCACGTGGACCCCTGGCGGCGCCCCGACCTGGACCACGACGGAGCCATCACGGTGCCTTCGCCGCACCTGTGACGCACGGCCGGGCGGACATTGCGCGGTCCGTGCCCTGCAGCAAGGGCCCATGCTGCATCGCAGCAGACTGGCCCGATGCTTGCTAGACCCCAGGGCGCCAATCCGGCGCATCCTTGGAGTGCACACCATGCAACACACCGCTTCGCCTCTTCAGACCGATCAGGCCCTGGTCACGCCGCCCCAAGCCTCCGCGTTGCAACCTGCCGCGCAGCCTCCGCAGGGATCGGGCCAGCAGCCCGCGCGCAGCGGCAGTGTCTCCCGGATTAACGGTCCCGACTTGTCGGGTGCGATCGAGCGTGTGCTGGCCTGGCACCGGTCGCGCAACCGGCACTGACGCGTCCGCCGAAGGAAAAAAGGAAAGAAAAAGTGGGCACCTGATGCCGGGCGCACCGCCTCGCGCGGCCCGCGGCGGAGGGTTCCCACCCGCTCCTCCCTGGCAGCACGCAACCGACAACTGCTGGCCAGTTTTGCTGTCCCAACGTCCACCTTCGGGCTGTTTTACGCAGGGCCCGCGCCCCGGTAAGCGATGTGGGTGATGAAGACTTTGGTCAGGCTCTTGTACAGCTCCATCTGCAGGTGGCCGATGCCGCCCGTGCCCGAGTTGGCGTAGCTGTACCTGCCCGGGTTGGCCAGCAGGGTCTCCACGAAGGAAGTGGTAGGTCTTGGCCGCAAAGCTGGGGTGCACCGCGATCACGTTCGGCGAGGCTGCCAGATTGATGATGGGCACGAAGTCGTGCGAGAGGATCGTAGGGCGTCTTCGGGTTGATGGCCGGGTTGGTGGCCAGCGTGGACACCGTGGCCATGCCCAGGGTGAAGCCGTCCGGCGCCGCCTTGGGTGGTGTGATGGGACCGGCCGAAGAGGACTGCCTGACGGCGTCACAGGGAGGAGGTGGCCGCTCACGCCAGGCCCATGAGCACGCCGCCATCGATGACGTAAGCCTGCGCCGTCACACCCGCCGCCTCTTCGGAGGCCAGGAACCCGATCAGCGCGGCCACCTCGCCCGCCTGGACGAAACGCTGCAGCGGCAGACCGTCGAGCGCCATCTGCCGCAGCAGGCCCGGCGGCAGGCCCATCCGCACCGCCTCGTCCCGCAGCGTCGACTCGTACATGGGCGTCTCCACACAGGCCGGAAGCACCGCGTTGACGGTGATGCAGCGCGGCGCCAGGTCCAGCGCCAGGCTGCGCGTCAGCCCCAGCAGGCCGTGCTTCGAGGCGCAGTACGCCGCGCTGCGCGCCTGCCCGACGCGGCCCAGCGCCGAGGACACCTGGATGATCCGACCGCCGTCGGGCATGCAGGCCAGCGCCTCCAGCGCGACGTGGTAGGCGCCGTGCAGGTTGACATCGATCACCCGGTGCCACGTCGCCACGTCGTCCGCCGGCTGCGTCGCGCTCAGGGCCGCGCAATGGACCACGATGTCGACGCGGCCCAGCCGGGCGAGCACGGGCCGCAGCGCCAGTCCCAGCGCCTCGCGGTCGGCGACGTCGGCCACGCACGCCGACACGCGCTCCTGCGGCAGCCCGGCCGCGACGGCCGCCAGCCCGTCCCGCGACAGGTCCAGCAGCACCAGCGCCGCGGCCCCGCCCTGCCCCAGCAGCCGCGCACAGGCCGCACCGATGCCACTGGCCGCACCCGTGACCAGGGCGATGCGGCCTTGGAAGCGCCCGCTCATGCGCCGCACATCCCTCCACCGTCGACCACGTAGCTCTGGGCCGTGATCGCCGCCGCCTCCTGGGAGGCCAGGAACGCCACCACCGCCGCCACCTCCTCGCTGCGCACGAAACGGCCCAGCGGGATCTTCTTGCGCGCACTGCGGCGCACGCGCTCGAGCGGCAGGCCGGCCCGCTGCGCCTCCAGCGCAAGCTCGCGCTGCAGCATCGGTGTGTCGACACCGCCGGGCAGGACGGCATTGACCGTGATGCCGCGCGATGCCAGATCGAGCGCCAGGCTCTTCGTGAGGCCCAGCAGCGCGTGCTTGGAGGTGCAGTAGGCGGTGTTGCGGACGCGGCCATGGCGGCCCAGGACGGAGGCCACGTTGACGATGCGCCCCCCGTCCGGCATCACCTGCAGCGCCTCGAGGATGACGTGGTACGTGCCATGCAGGTTGACGTCGATGATGCGGTGCCAGGCGTCGATGTCGCCGGGCTGGTTCTCGGCTGCCACGCCGGCGCAGTTGACCAGCACATCCAGCGGCCCCAGCGCCGCGAGCATCGGCTGCAACGCGGCCTGCAGCCGGGGCCGGTCCTCGATGGCCGCGGTGCAGCAGCGGACCTCGACCGCCGCCGGCAGCCCGGCCGCCACGCCGGCGAGCGCGGCTTCGTCCACGTCGAGCAGGATCATCGAGGCGATGCCCCGCTCGGCCAGCAGGCGGGCCACCGCGCCACCGATCCCGCCGCCCGCGCCGGTCACCAGCGCCCGCTTGCCACTGAACATCATGCTGCCGCCCTCCAACTGCCTGTCACGCCATCTTCATGCCGCCGTCCACGTGCAGCACTTCCCCGGTCATGTAGAGATTGGACGGGCTCGCCAGGAAGGCCACCGCCTCGGCGATCTCGCCCGGCTCGGCATAGCGCTTGAGCAGCAGGCGCCGCATCAATTCGTTGTGGTGAAGCTCGCGCAGGGGCGCGGACATGTCGGTGACGGTCACGCCGGGCGCCACGCAGTTGACCAGGATGTTCCCCGGCGCCAGCTCCACGGCCATCGCGCGGCTGAACGACTCGACCCCGCCCTTGGCAGCCGCATAGGCGGCTTGACCGGGCCCCGGCTTGCCGGCCGCCGACGAGGAGATGTTGACGATGCGCCCCCAGCGCCGCACGAGCATGTGCGGCGCCACCGCCCGCGTCGCGTAGATGACCCCGACCAGGTTGGTGCGGATGACGTCCTCGATGGCGCTGGCCGGCATGCTCGGCAGCAAGGCGTTGTGCGTGATGGCGGCGTTGTTGACAAGCACGTCGATGCGGCCGAAGCGGCCCAGCGCCGCATCGACCAGGGCCTCGACCTGCCCCAGGTCCGCCACATCCGCCTGGTGCAGCAGCGCCTGGCGGCCCGCCTGCTCGACGGCGACGGCCGTCTCCCGGGCCGCCGCCAGGTCATGGTGGTAGTTGACGACGACGTCATGGCCCTGACCCGCCAGCGCGGCCGCGATGGCCCGCCCGATGCCGCGCCCGGCTCCCGTGACCACGGCCACCCTTGTCTCAGACGACATGTCCGCATCCTTTCCGAAGGCGCTCAAACATGCGCCGATTATTGGCCTCCTGAATATGGGCATTCATACTGCCAAAAACCCCGAACCAATTATTGGCAAAAACCCTGGCCCACAAAAACACTCACATCGCGTGGCACTTGCCCAACAGCTGAATCAGACCCCTTTAAATTCAATAAGTGTTAACCCTTAACTATTAATCAGTGATAACCCCGTCTGGCGTGTAACAAATTTTTCACTGATATTCAGCGACACCCATCCCGGCTTGGAATGCCTCGACAGCGGCGCCTTTCGTCGAAGTTTCGAGCCGTGATTTTCCGATTTTCCCGATGGGTTTTTGTGGCTGGAGTATTTCCATGGAATCCCCCTTTCAAACTTCCGATATCGAAACCGGTGTCATCCAATGCATGGCGCGTGTCTTCGGCATGGCGCCGGAGGAAATCACCCTGCAGTCGAGCCTGGTCAACGACCTGGGCGCCGACTCGCTGGACCATGTCGAGTTGCGTGCCCTGCTGGAAAAGCGCTTCGGCATCACGCTGCCCCTGCAATCCGTCCTGGAGCATGCCGCCCGGCTGACCGGCGAGGAGGCGCGCTTCGTCCAGGCCGGCCGCGTCACGCGCGAAGGCGCCGAGTTGCTGTGGAAGAGCCCCTATGCGTTCACCGAGGCCCAGGTGCGGGAAGGCAGTCGCCCCCGCGACCTGGTAGACGCCATGACCGTCGCGAACTGGGCGGCGCTGTGCGAGCACCTGACCCGCGCGCTGCCGCCTGTCTGTCCGGCCTGCGGGCACGCCCAGGCGGTCCTCAACCCGCAGTCCCGGCTGGCCTGTGGCGCCTGTGCCAGGCCCCTGGCCTTGCCCCTGGGCGATGCGACCCTCGCCGCGCTGCTGGCCAAGGAGCTGCACGTCACGACCGACTGAGGCCGGCCCTCCCGGCCCCTGCCCCACGGTACGCCCACCTCCCGTTCGCCCTGAGCCTGTCGAAGGGTGCGCAGCCCATGAGCGCTTCTTTTCTTTCCTTCCTCACATCCCGTCCCGTTCGCTCCCTCATGTCCCGCCCTGCTCAGGCTGAGCGATGCATTCGACGGTGGGCGGCGAAGGGCGCGGACAAGAAACAGGTGGCGACCTGCGCAGGCAGCGCCCCCATCCCAACCTTCCCCCAGCGGGGGAAGGCGTGGACCCCCTCCCCCGCTGGGGGAGGGCTGGGGTGGGGGCTGCGGCGCACCAAGGTCCCATGCCGTGGCCCCGGATGGGGAGAGGTTGGCGAGGTGGGGAGAAAGAAGCGCTCGCGGCCTGCGCACCCTTCGCCAGGCCCAGGGCGAACGGGTGACATGCAAGCGGAATTGCAATGACTGCCTTTCCAAGGCAAAGCGCCACCGGCGTCTGCGACGCCCCGCGCCAGCGCGTGGTCGTCACGGGCCTGGGCGCCGTCGCGCCCGGCATCCTCGATCCGCAGGCCCTGTTCGAACGCCTGCTGGCCGCTGACGCCTGCATTCGCCTGCACCCAGGGTTCGCCGCGCATCCCGACACTCCGTTCTTCGGCGGCTTCATCGACGCACCCACCTGGGCAGCCGTCGATGCGGGGCTGGCGGCAGGACCACTGAGCGATGCCCTCGCGCTCGGCCCCTCCGCCCGGCTCGCTTGCCACGCCGCCTGGCAGGCCTGGCGGCAGGCGGGCCTGGACGTCGACCCGCGCCGGCACGACCCCGTCCTCGCCGGCGTCTTCTGCGCCGCCTGGCGTCGTGAATACCCGGCCCGTCAGCTCTGGCAGGGGCTGCAGGCCTGGGACGCCGGCCGGCAGAAGATCAGCCTGGCCGCCCTCGCCGCCAGCGTGCCACCGCAGTCGGCCCCCGCCCGGCTCGCGCAGCGGCACGCCAACGGGCCGGCCGCGCTCATCGCCGCTCGCCTCGGCTGCCAGGCCGCCCAGGTCACGCCGATAGACGCCTGCGCGGCCGGCGGCATGGGCATCGGCCAGGCCTTCCAGGCCATCCGCCGCGGCGAGATGACGCTGGCCCTGGCCGGTGGCGCGGCGGCGCTGTTCGAGTTCGTGCCCCTGTCGCTGTTCCACCTGCTGGGTGCGCTGGCACCCCTGAGGGCCGACCACCCGGCCAGCGTCAGCGCCCCCTTCACCCCCCGGCACCGGGGCTTCGTGATGGGCGAGAACGCCGCCTTCCTGGTCCTCGAGTCCCTGCCCCATGCGCTGCAGCGCGGGGCGACCATCCACGCCGAAGTCCTGGGTTGCGCGCACACCCTCGAAGGCGACCATCCCACGGCCAGTCCCGAGGACGGCAGCGAAACCGCCCGCTGCATGCTGGGCGCCTTGCACGACGCCCGGCTGGACCCCGGCGACATCTGCCATGTCAACACGCACGGCACCTCCACGCCCTCCAACGACACCGCGGAGCTCAATGGCATCCGGCGGGTCTTCGGCGCGCACGCGGGACAGGTCCCGCTGACGGCCACCAAGCCGGTGCTCGGGCATTCGCTGTCGGGCTCGGGGGCCATCGAGGCGGTCGTCGCCGTGTTGTCGCTGCAGCACCAGGTCATTCCGCCCACGTTGAATTTCGATCTGCCCTGCGAGGCCGGCCACGGCCTCGACGTGGTGACGCGGCAGCCCCGCGCCACCGCGCTGCGCCACGTCATGTCGAACTCGTTCGGCTTCGGCGGCGAGAACACCTCGCTGATCCTGGGGAGGGCGGGATGAGCCCCCTGCGCAGCGTGCTGGCGGGCGTGGCCCTGCACCCGCCCGTCCTGGTCGGCCCCTTTCAGTCGGGGGCCCAGGCCGACACGCCGGCAGCGCAGCTGTGGGAGCGCCTGGCCGGCAACGATCTGCCCCTGACCACCCTGCCCCATGCACTGGGCGCCGACTGGCCGTACGCCCAGGCCCTGCTGGCCGAGGACCCGCCACCGCACGCCCTCGGCATGGACGTCAAGCAGCGGCGCGCCACCGAGCACAGCATGCGCCTGGGCGTGGCCGCAGCGCGGCGGGCGGCCGCCGCGCCCTGGCATGGGCCCGCCCCGTCGGCCGAGCGGACCGGGCTCTACCTCGGCCTGCCCAGCATCGAAGACGCCGCGCCCAGCTGGGACGTGCTGGAAGACTTCAGCGCCAGCGGCGAGGCGGCCGCGCGGCTGGGGCACTACGCGCTGCACACCTCGCAGCCGATGGTCGGGCTGACGCGGCTGAACAGCACGCTCCTGGCCCATCTGTCCATCAGCCTGCGGCTGGGCGGTGCGCACGCGGGGTTCTCGCCGTTCGCCGACGCCGGCGTGCAGGCCCTGATCGAGGCCGTGCTCTCGGTGGCCGAGGGCGACAACGACGCGGCCCTGGCCGGCGGCACCTCGGCCCACCTGAACGAGACAGCCGCGCTGCAGTGGAAGGCGCTCGGGCTGTCGCGCTTCGGGGTGCTGGCCGGCGAAGGCGCGGGCGTCCTCAAGGTGGAGCGCTGCCCCGGCCCCCGCCCCGGCGCCTTGCGCGTGCGGGGCTTCGGCCGCTGCTTCCACCCGCAGGGCCCGGCGCAGGCCCTGGCCGCGGCGGTCCGGTCCGCCAGCGCCATGGCCGGTGAGGCCCCTGGCTGGGTGGTCACCGACCTGGCCCTGGCGGACGCCCCCGCGCCGCAGCTCCCGCTGGCCCGGCGCGCCGGCTGGCTGGGCGGCGCGCACGGGGCCACGGCCTTGGCGCTGGCCGCGCTGGGCCTGCGGCGGCAGGCCCGGCTGGTGGCCGACACCGCGCAGTGCTGGCGCATCGAGGCCGCGCCCCTGGCCTGCGCGGCCATCGCTGGCTGCGGCCCGCAC
>CBINPE010000109.1:0-17124 GCA_966252435.1 uncultured Burkholderiales bacterium
GTATTGCGTTGCCCAATCCTGCTGCCGCCAACCCGAGATCACTGCCATGACTTCTCTCTCCTGATGAACTGACTCGATTTGCTTTGTGTGGCTGAGGTCATCTGCTGATCACTGCCGGTGCTTAAGCCAGCGCAGCGGGCCGCCCCGTGGGAGGTGTTCGCTCACGGGAGGGATCTTCAGCTTGGCAACAGTCAACATCGCACGACTCCTCTGCCGTTCAGGCAATGCAGCAGCCCAGCGTGTACCAGACATGCTTCATGGGTAAAGTAAGAAAGGCCGGGACACCGCTGGGGTGCTAACGAATCAGCAGGCATGCCTCCCGGCTACGACGCCTGTCTGTTGTTACCGGCTTCCGATGTCTCTCTGGAAGATGGCTTTCATCGGCTCTTGTGTGCAATTTAACGAAAGCAAGCCTACCTCCAATCCCTCGAATAAGTGGTGTGTTTCTACTTATAGAAAATCCCACACATCGACGGAGAGCCGCATATTTACTATGTTCCATCGTGGTTCAAGGCGAACAAACACGGTGTGCAAAACATTGCAAATTTCACAATGCAGTGCATTTGATCGCCAATTTGTCGCATGGGCATAGAGCAGAAATCTGAAGAAACCAACCCGTGTTGAGGGCTGTTGCATTCAGCGCCGCCAAGGCAAGTCCAAGCGGGTCCATCCGGGTTGATCAGGGCTGCGTTGTTGAGCAGCAGGTCTCGAGCACCTTCCCTCTACCCGTTCAGAAACTTTCGCATCAATGCAATGTCGAGGCCGGCCAGGAAGTCCCGGCCATAGGCAGCGTTCTCCAAGTCTTCCCACAAGAACGCAGGCAGATCGCGCGTGTACTCGGATGTCAATGAAGCCAGGCCCAAAGCGATGGCTGAGGTGCTGTCAACATCGCCGCCGAAGTTCACGCAGTCCCGCAGAAGGCTGGACATGGCGTCGTTCCTGCACAAGGCCGTGTTGACGGCCTGCAGAGTCTGCACGGCGTCGCATGCGACCTCACCCGTCCAGTCGGTCCGGAGTTCGAACCCCGTCTCGCACTGGACAATCCGGGGCAGGTCCTTCATGGCCGCCTGCTCATGCAACAACGCATGCGCCATGAGCCCAACCACCTGCGACGACAGGATGCCCTCGACAGAGTCGTGGGTGACGACCGCCTGTTCCCGTGCCAGGGACATGAGCACCGGCTTGTCCGCCACAAGGCCAAGCGGTATCGAGCGCATGGCAGCCCCGTTGCGGCGGCTCGTTGGGCGGATGCGCGTCCGCAGCGAGGCGCCGTCGGCGCATTCGTCCAGCAAGGCCTGCAGGCCCTTGGCGTAGCCCTTGCGCTGATCGCGCCGGTAGCACCGCACGAAGGCATCGGCGAAGTCGTCGGCCGAGGCATCCAGGCTGCAAAGCAGCACCTCGGCCACGGCGATGCTCATCTGTGTGTCGTCGGTATAACAGCCTGGCCCGATGCCCAGCTCGTGTGGGACGTAGCCCGCCAGGGTGTTGGCGCGAGTGATCTTGTCCCGGCCGCAGAACTCGAAACCCGCACCGTAGGCGTCACCCATGGCAATTTCCAGCAACAAGCAGCTTCTCCCAAGATTCGGCTTGGCCATGGTAAAGCAGCAAGGCAGCGCCATCTTCACGTTCAGTCGCACGCCGCGGAGTCTCTTCCGAAGCTCAAGCCATCGGAAGCGTCACGGTGACGCCGCATCCGCGGCCTTCAAGGCCCTCATGCAGCACCAGCCTCCCCCCGACACGCTGGACCGCCTGGTGCACGATGGCCAGGCCCAGGCCGGAGCCTTCGGCGTCTCGCGTGGCGCCGCGGTGAAAGCGCTCGCACGCCCTGTCACGCTCGGCAGGAGAGATGCCCGGCCCATCGTCAAGCACTTGCAGCACAACGCAAGCGACCTCGCGCCACAGGCGCACGTGGACGCGCACATCGGGGCCGCCGTGGCGCACCGCGTTGTCGACCAGGTTGCCCAACGCGGCCCGGAAGGCAAGCCCGTCCGTCAGCGCGTGCAATTCATCAGGACCGTCAAAAGCCCACTCGGCCGGGCAAGCCTCGGCTGGGCGCATGCGCCATGACAGCTCCTGGCGCACCAGGGCAGCCAGGTTCTCGGTGGTCGGCGGGTCGTGGGTCACCGCATCCAGGCGCGCGAGCGTGAGCAACTGCTGGATCAGCCGCGAGCTGCGGGCCACCGCCTCCGACAGGTGGCCCGCGGCGTCCTTGCGCTCATCCGCGTCGCTGGCCCGCATGAGCACGTGTGCCTGCGCCGCGATGGTTGCGATCGGCGTGCGCAACTCGTGGGCCGCGTCATGCACGAAGGCGTGCTCGCGTTCGACACCGGCCCGGGCCCGCGCGAGCAACCGGTTCAACGCGTCGACGAGCGGCTCGAGCTCGGCATGCCGCGTCGGCAACGCCAGCGGCGACAGATCCTCCAGCGCGCGCGCATCGATGCGCCGGGATAGCTCCCGCAGGGGCCGCAGGCTCAGCCAGGCGGCCACCAACACAGGCACCAGCACGAAGGGAAACGCGATCACCAGGTAGCGGGTGGTGTCACGCGCGACGGATGCCCCCGAGTCGACCGCAGCGCAAGCGTCAACGATGATGCGCAGCTCCCATGTGCCCGCGGGGTACGCCCGTCCACTGACTGAAGGACAGCCCGCAGGTGGGCTGCCACCCCTGAGTGGCGCATCCGGGAACACCAGGAAACCGCTGGCGGCATCGCGCAGCTCGAAGCGCACGCGGCCTTCCAACCCTTGCCGCTGACGCATGCCCTGCGCCAAGTCTTGCGCCGCTGCCACGAGCCTCGCGGCCTGCGCCGCATCGACCGCCCGCGCGACCGTGTTGGCCAGCACCTCTCCCATCGCTGCGCCGTCGCGCCGGGCGCGTTCGCGCGCGTCGTGGAGTTGCACCACCGCCACCACCACCCATGCCAGAACGAACGAGGTCAACAGCGCGATGCACACGCGGCGCAGCAGCGAGGGCCGGCGCAGGGCGGGCATGCCGATGGAGCGGACAGGGCTCATCTCACACCACCAGCTTGTAGCCGATCCCGCGCACGGTCCGGATCCAGTGCGCACCAAGCTTGCGGCGCAAGTTGAACACGTGGATTTCCAGCGTTCCGAAGTCCACCGGATCGCCCAGCGGCTCAAGCCGCTGGGCGAGCGTCTCCTTCGACTGAACCACGCCGGGTTCGCGTGCCAATTCCACTAGCAGCCCGAACTCCCGCTTCGACAGCGCCAGCACGCAACCGTCCAGGCTCGCCTCGCACCGTCGCGGCTCGATGCGCAGCGCCCCCACGCTCCAGACTTCGTTCGCCTGATGCGCATAACGGCGCATCACGGCACGCAGCCGGGACACCAGTTCCTCTGTCGCAAACGGCTTGACGACGAAATCATCAGCCCCGCCGTCCAGGCCAGCCAGCCGGTCCTGCAGGCCTGAGCGCGCCGTGACGACGAGAACCGGCGCCCCTTCGCCAGCCGAGCGCCAGCGCCGCAGCAAGTCCAGGCCCGCCCCGTCCGGCAGCGTCAGGTCAAGCAGCACGCCATCGGCCCCCAGCGCGGATGGCGACGCCGGGGCGTCGGCCATGCGTCGCAGCCAGACCGTCGTGAAGCCCTCGATCTCCAATGCCTTCTGCAAGGCACGCCCGAGCGGGAGGTCGTCTTCGATCATCAGGATGTGCATGCCGCATTGTCGGCGTGCGCAGGCCTCTCGGCACGGCTGGCTTAAGGATTGCTAAAGATGTGGCAACGCAGACTGTGCGCTTTTGACTTTTGAAGCACTCGAAGGATCCTGCCTCATGCAAAACGCGCACCCCTCCCCCTGTCCTGCGACAGCCCTGTCCGTCAGGCTGTTGGCCATCCTGGCCATGACCGCACCGGCCTGGGCGGCCGCTCCTGCCCACGCACAGCCCTCGGTCACCCTCTACTCGCCAGTCGACCCCGCCACGCTCCCGGGCCCTGCTGGCCATGAGCGCGCAGCCCTCCCCCAAGGTGACGGCCATCCGGAAAAGCAGGCCAGCTGGTCCGGCGAACTGTGGTTCGGCCTGCGCCGGGTTCCTGACTATGAAGGCAGCCGTACGTCCCACGTCAGCGCCCTGCCCGGGCTCTCACTGCGCTATGCGACAAAGGACAACGGCAGCTTCGTGATGGGTCCGACCGGCCTGGGCTGGAATTTCCTCGAGCGACCTGACGCATCGCTCAGTGTCGGCTTCCAGGCCAGCCCGGGCCGCAGCGACCGCGGTCACACCGGACTTCACCCCGGCAGCGAACGGCTCGCCGGCATGGGCAAGGTGGCAGCGTCCCCGGTGCTGGTCCTGGAAGGAACACGGACCCTGGGCGGCGTGCCCCTGGCCCTTTCGCTGAAACGCGCCACCTCGAGCGAGCGCGGCACGCGGCTCGGCCTGTCCCTCCCCTTGGGGGGGCGCACCGACGCCGGGCTGAGCTGGCGGCTCGCACCCGGGATCGAGCTGGCCGACAGGCGGTACGAGCAAGCCTTCTTCGGCGTGGACGCCGCGCAATCGTCGGCCACCGGCCGGCCCCGCCACGAGCCGCGCGCGGGCCTGAAGAGCGCCGCGCTCGAAGGCGGGCTGGACTACGCACTGGACAGGCACTGGAGTCTTGGCATCTCGCTTCAAGGCGAGCGCCTGCTCGGCGACGCTGCGCGCAGTCCCGTCGTGGAGCGCAAGAATCAATTCGGGGGAGACATGCATGTGGGCTACCGCTTCTGAGCCCGCGGGCATCGCCCGTCGCGCCTTCCTGCGGGCCCCGCTGCGGGTGGGCGACAAGCGCAGCATCCTCACGCGCTACGACGGCCCACCCCCGCGTCCGGCCGGTCCGCACGGGCCGTACCAAGTCCAGGTGCCCGACATCGACGCGCTCCATGCGCTGGGCTTCGCTGTCGTGAGCCTGAACTACCGCCTGGGCCGCGACATGGGGAGCGCCGCCCTGCCCGCCCTGCGCGACGCCAAGGCGGCCGTCCGCTTCCTGCGCGCCAACGCAGCGACTTACCACCTCGATGGCGAGCGCATCGCCTTGTGGGGTAACTCCGCGGGTGGCTACCTCGCGGCGATGCTGGGCACCACCGGCGACCAGGCGACCGACTTCGACGATCCCGCGCTGGGCAATGCCGGCACCTCCAGCGCGGTGCAGGCGGTGGTGGTGTGGTTCGGGGCTGAGGACCGGCTGCCAGGCGCGCTGCACCTGACGCACCACATCGCCCGTGCCCGCACCCTGCCACCCTTCCTGATCGCCAATGGCGATGCGGACCCCATCGTCTCACCCGCCCAGGCCCGCCGCCTGCACGAGGCGCTGCGCGCAGCAGGGGGCATGTCCACGCTCACGATCCTGCCTGGTGCTGGGCACGAAGATCCGGCCTTCGGCAAGACACAGATGGCACCCACACTGGCGTTCATTGGTGCGGCTTTCAGACGCGGCTCTTTTCGGTTCCCGCATTTTGACGACGGTGAACTTCAGCGGCTTCTGACGCAGCCCGGCTGCTGCCGTTGAGCATGGCGGACTCGACCCGCACGTCCTTGCCCGAAGTGACGAGAATGTCCTCGCGCGGGAACAAGCACAAGCGCTCCTTCCTACTTCCTGGCGCGCATCTCGCGGATGTAGGCCAGCTCACTGAGGGCGACCTTGTTCTCCGGCTCGATCTTGAGCGAATCCTGGAATGTCTTTTCCGCCTCGTCCCACCTTTGCAGCTCGATGAGGGAAAAACCGATGCCGCGAAGCGAGGCGGCGTGGAAGGGCTGCTGGGTGCGGTAGCGGGTGGCCAGCGCCAGCGCGCGCTGGTAGGCGGCCAGGGCCTCCTCCGGCTTGCCGAGCTGGTTGAGGATGTAGCCGCGCTCGGCGGCGGCGCTGGCCGACATGGGCGCCAGGGTCTCGACGGTGGCGAGGATGCTCAGGGCTGTGGAGAAGTCCCGGCTGTCCGAAGCGATGAACGCCTGCATCTGAAGGCACTCCTTGTACCCCCAATCGATCCACTCGAACACCTGTGACGAGGTGCCTTTGAACTCCCGGTACTCCTCCTGCGACTGGAAGATGTACTGGCGCACCTTCGGATCAAAGGAAGCTTCGAACTTCCGCTGCAGATCACCGGCGGCGCGCCTGGCCTCGGGCAGCCTCTTCGCACGGACCAGGGCCAAGACCTCGTTGACCTGCGGCCGCAGGTGAGCGCCCTTCGCACTCTCGGCGTGCGCTTGAAAACTCGTGGTCACCGTCTCGCCGACCTTCTGGCCGTGGGCGCTGGGAAGGCACAGGCAAGCGAGCAGCGGAATCAGGATGGATGAGAGGCGGCGATGAGGCATGGGTGTCTCCAGGAGGACGGGAAACGGCCCTCCAGCCTAAGGCTTCCTGGGATGGATGGCCACCGTGCGGACCGATCCGGCCTGGGCCCTTGCCCGAAGCTGCCCGCAGCCGCCGTCCACATCCTGGCCCGCGGAATCCCGCAGCTTCGTCAGCACGCCCCGGCGAAGCAGCGTGCGGGCGATGGCCGCGGCCCGCTCCCAGGTCGGCCGCCGGTAAGGCAGGCCGTCGATGGTGTTGTAGGGAATCATGTTGAGGATGCCGTACTTGCCCGCCAGCAGGGCAACGATGCCCTCGATCTCGTCCTCGCCATCGTTGATGCCCTCCAGCAGGGTCCATTGGTACTGGATGGGGTAGCCCGTCGCTCGCGCATAGGCCTCGCCCGCAGCCACCAATTCCTCGGGCGTCAGGCGGGGCGCGCGGGGCAACAGCGCTTCACGCAGCCCGGGCTTCGTCGTGTGCAGCGACAGCGCGAGCGCAGGCCGCACCGAGGCCTGCAGGAGCCGTTCGAACACCCGGGGATCGCCGACCGTCGAGAACACCAGGTTCTTGTGGCCGATGTTGCCCGCCGTGCCCAGCAGCTCGATCGCCTCGACCACCTGCTCCAGGTTGTGCGCCGGCTCGCCCATGCCCATGAACACCACCTTGCGCACCGCCCTTCGCTGCCGCGCCAGCGCGACCTGGGCCACCATCTCGGCACTGCCCAGCTGCCGCACCAGGCCGCCTTGCCCGGTCATGCAGAACACACAGCCCACCGCACAGCCAACTTGCGACGATACGCACAAGCCCGCCCGCGGCAGCAGCACGCTCTCGACCTCCTGGCCATCCGACAGCCGGACCAGCAAACGCTCCGAGCCATCGGCAGCCGGATGCGCCGAAACCAGCCGGGCCAGGCCGGCCAGTTCTGCTTCGATGCTGGGCAGCTCGTCGCGCAGCCTCTTGGGCAGGAAGTCCTCCAGGCGACGCTTGCCGCTGGTCTGCGGGAGGGCCTGGGACCACAGGCGCAGGATCCGATGCTGGTGGGAAGGGCCTGCGCCGGCGCAGGCCAGGCGGGAACGGAGGGTGGTGATGCGCATGGGGTTTGACTCAGGGGTGCCGGCTCGATGACGGCGCAACGGGTCGGCAATGCCGGGCCCCCCATTGACGGGCCCATTCGTCGCAGCGGCCCAGGGGCCGCCCGGGCGGGTCGAAATCGATGAGGACCACATGGTCGGCGGCCCGGGGCGGTGCCGGTTTCTCCAAGGTACGGCCATCGGTGAGCAGCCACAGCCAGGCTTCGCTCTCACCAGCTTGCCCGCGCGCGGCTTCGCGCAGCAGTTGATCGGCCTGTGCCAGGGCGGTGGCCAGGGGCGTGCCGCCGCCGCCGGCGATCGGGCCCACACGGGTGGCGCACGCGGCGCGCGCGCGTCCCGGCGGCAGCAGCAACTCGACCTGCGCGCCCCCGAAGCGCAGCAGCGCCACGTCGTCACCGGCGCGCACAGCCTGCTCGATCAGCCGCAGGGCATGCCCCTTGGCCAGGGCCAGCCTGCCCCCCGAGCGCATGGAGGCCGAGGTGTCGAGCACGATGAGATGCAGCCGCGCCAGCTGCACCGGCACCGGCCGGCGGCGCAGGTGATCCCGGCGCAACGGCCGCGCTCCCTTGGCAAGCAGGGTGCGCAGCCAGTCGATGGCCACGCCCTCGGTCTGACCGGCCGGGCGCTGCCATCCGCTGGACGCAGGAAATGATGATGAAGAAGGGGGTGGCCATCGCCCGCCCGCCCGAGGCCCCGCGCGCAGGGCCGACAGGCGGCGACGGCTCAGGCTTTTTTTGAGGGCCAGCCCTCCACGGACGCCACGCGCTGCAAGCCGGTGGTCTGCGGAGGCAGGGCCCCCCAATCACCACCGGGAGCGGCGGCCTGCGGCCCCTCACCTCCCTTGCCGTCGCCCGCCCGGCGCGCCTCGGATGACGGCTCGCCGTGCGCCGCGTCCTGCGACATCGACGCCGCACCAGGGTGTTGTGCGGAAGGCGCGACAGGCTGTCGCGGTGGCCGCTGGGCCGGTGGCTTGTCGCGTGGCAACTCCCTGACGGTCGGCGCGCCCGCGGCGCGACGGTGCCCCAGGGCCAGCCCAGCCACGGCGTCGACATCGGAGGGCTCCACCGCGGCACGCCCCTCCAGTGCGGCCAGGGCCCGGGCCGCGCGCAGCATCACCAGATCAGCCCGCAACCCGTCCACGCCTGCCTCCAGCGCCAGGACAGCAGCACGGTGCAGCACCTCGTCAGACCACTCGAGGTGCGGGAGCCTCTCGCGCGCAGCGCACAGTGCGGCGGCAAGGCGCGAGAGTTCTGGCGCATGGTGCGCGGCCTGCCGGTCGGGGGCGGCGTCGAAATCCAGGCGGGCGCGCAGGATGGCCAGGCGCTGCGCGGCATCGGTCGGGTTGTCCAGCGCGACCGAGAGGCCGAAGCGGTCCAGCAACTGAGGCCGCAGCTCGCCCTCTTCCGGGTTCATGGTCCCCACCAGCACGAAGCGCGCGGCATGCTGCCGCGACAAGCCGTCACGCTCGATGGTGTTGACCCCGCTGGCGGCGGCGTCGAGCAAGGCGTCGACCAGCGCATCGGGCAGCAGGTTGACCTCGTCCACATACAACACGCCGCCATGCGCGCGCGCCAGCAGGCCCGGTGTCAGGCTCAGCCGGCCCTCGCGCAATGCGTCCTCGACGTTCAAGGTGCCCACCAGCTGCTCCAGGCTGGCCGACAGCGGCAGGGTCACGAAAGGGGCGTGCGGCAACAACGCCGCCAGTGCCCGCGCCGCCGTGGACTTGGCAGTGCCGCGGGGACCGCTGATCAGCACGCCGCCGATGCCGGGGTCGATGGCGGCCAGCAGCAGTGCACGCTGCAATTGGGGCTGTCCGACCAGCGCGGTGAAGGGGAAAGCTGGGCGCGTGGCAGGCACCAGGGTGGGAACGGACGTGCCATCCGGCACGGAAAGGGTGGTCATGGTTGCGATCCTCGGGGCTGCGCGTCGCCAGCGGCGATGTCAGCGTCTGCGGGTTCTGTGTCTTGCGCTTGGTCCTCGGCGCACTCCAGCCGTTGCTCGAGCGCCAGGAGGTGGTGCTCGATGCGATCGCGGTGCGCACCCGGTTCGGCCCACAAGCCCCGGTGCATGGCCTCCAGCAGGCGCTCGCCGATGGCGCGCATTGCCAGCGGATTGTGGTCCTGCAGGAAGCGGCGCGCGGTCTCATCGTGGAGATAGGCCTCGGCCACCAGGGCGTACTGGTGGTCTCCCACCACGCCGGTGGTGGCATCGAAGGCGAACAGGTGGTCGAGCGTGGCTGCCATCTCGAAGCCGCCCTTGTAGCCGTGGCGCTGCACGCCCGCGAGCCACTTCGGGTTGACGGCCCGCGCGCGCACCACGCGGGCCACCTCCTCGCCCAGCGTGCGGATGCGCGGCGCGCCGGGCACGCTGAGGTCACCGTGGTAGAGCGCCGCCGGCGTGCCGGACAGGTGCCGTACTGCCGCGGCCATGCCACCCTGGAACTGGTAGTAGTCGTCGGAGTCGAGCACATCGTGTTCGCGGTTGTCCTGGTTGTGCAGCACCGCGTCCAGCACCGCCAGGCGCTGCTCGAAGGCCCCGCGCGCGGCGTCGCCATGGCGGCCCTGTCCGTAGGCGAAGGCACCGGCGCGCAGGTAGGCCTGGGCCAGGTCGTCGCCGTCGCGCCAGCGGCCGCTGGCGATCAGCTCCTGCAGCCCCGCGCCGTAGCCGCCCGGGCGCGGCCCGAACACGCGCCAGGTGGCGTGGCGCTGCGCCTCGGCCTCGTCCAGGCCGGCGGCGCGGGCCTGGGCGGCCTCGCGCTGCACGCGCACGCGCACCGGGTTGACCTCGTCCGGCTCATCGGCCTCGGGAATCGCCGCCACCGCGCGCACCGCGGTGTCGAACAGGTCGATCAGGTTGGGGAAGGCGTCGCGGAAGAAGCCCGAGACCCGCAGCGTGACGTCCACCCGGGCGCGGCCGGTGATGGCCACCGGCAGGATCTCGACATCCATCACCCGGCCGCTGCCGTCTCCCCAGCGCGGGCGCACGCCCAGCAGGGCGAAGGCCTGCGCGATGTCCTCGCCGCCACTGCGCATGGTGCTGGTGCCCCACACCGACAGGCCGATCGCCCGCGGCATCTCGCCGTGGTCTTGCAGGTGCCGCTCGATCACGCGCCGCGCCGCCAGCGCGCCCATCTCGTAGGCGGTGGCGGTGGGCACGGCGCGGGTGTCGACGGAGTAGAAGTTGCGGCCCGTGGGCAGCACGTCGGGACGGCCGCGCGAGGGCGCGCCGCTCGGCCCTGGCGGCACGAAGCGGCCCGCCAGGCCGCGCAGCAGCTGGTGGATCTCCTGCGGACCGCAAGCCGCCAGGCGCGGGGCCAGTGTCTCGCGCAGGTAGCGCAGCACGGGCACGGTCTGCGGCCAAGCGGCGAGGTCGTGCAGCGCTGTGCCGCCTTCGTTCTCCTGGACAGAGGGGACCGCGGCCTGTGCCTGTGCGGACATGTCTCCAGCACCCTCCCCTCGCACATCCCCGAGTTCCGCAGCGATCAACCGCGCGGCCAGCAGTTCGAGCCGTTCACGCGTGTGGCCGGCATGACGCCACGGTGTGTCGGCCAGGCCTTGCAGCAGGGCTGGGCGCGGGCCGCACCACGGTGCACCCCAGTCCGGGTCGAGCGGGTCGAAACCCTCGGTGTCAAGGCGCAGGTCGCGCGCCAGGGCCCGCAGCAGGCTGTCCTGGCTCGGTGCGCGGCCGCTCGCGAAGCGCGCCAGTGCCACCAGCGTGTCGACACGCTGGCGCCCGCGCGGCGAGCGCCCCAGCACATGCAGGCCATCGCGAATCTGCGACTCCTTGATCTCGCAGAGGTAGGCATCAAGCCGCGCGAGCAGGCGCTCGCGCTGTGCCTCGTCGGCGGGTGCCTCGAAGCCCAGGTCGCGGTGCAGCCCCTCCTGCAACACACGCGCCAGGATGTCCTCGCGCAGCCGCCGCGCGCGGCGCGGGTCGAGCGTCACGGCGTCGCAGTACTCGTCCATCTGGCGCTCGAGCCGTTGCAGCGCGCCATAGGTTTCGGCGCGCGTCAGCGCGGGCATCAGGTGGTCGATGATCACAGCCTGCGTGCGGCGCTTGGCCTGGCTGCCCTCGCCGGGATCGTTGACGATGAAGGGATACAGGTGAGGCAGCGGCCCCAGCAGGGCGTCCGGCCAGCAGGCCTCGCCCAGCGCCACGCTCTTGCCAGGCAGCCACTCCAGGTTGCCGTGCTTGCCCACGTGCACCACGGCATCCACGGCGAAGGCGCGGCGCAGCCAGAAGTAGAAGGCCAGGTAGTTGTGGGGCGGGACCAGGTCGGCGTCGTGGTACGTGGCCACCAGGTCCAAATCACGCCCGCGCGCGGGCTGGATGCCGACGAACACGCTGCCAAAGCGCAGCCCTGGCACCATGAACCGGTCGCTGCGCAGCATTGGGTCGGCCTGCGGCGGTCCCCACAGCGCGTCGATGGCCTGGCGGCTGGCGGCAGGCAGGCGGGCAAGGTCCTCGAGGTAATCCGTCAAGGCCAGGCTCTGCCAGGCAGGGCGCGCATCGTTGGCCTCCAGGTCGTTGGTGACGCCCCGTGTCAGTGCACGGATCAGGGCATCGCCGTCGGAGGGCAGCGCGTCGACGCCGGTGTCGTAGCCCGCCGCACGCAGGGCCTCGAGGATCCCGAGGGTGGAAGCGGGGGTGTCGAGGCCCACCCCGTTGCCGAGCCGGCCATCGTCATTGGGATAGTTCGCCAGAACCAGGGCCAGGCGCTTGCCGGCGGGCGGCTTGACGCGCAGTGCGCACCAGCGACGCGCCAGCTCGGCCACGAAGGCGATGCGCTCCGGCTCCGGCTGGTAGCCCACGAGGTCGATCTCGGTGTGCTCGCAGCGCCGGAGCAAGCCCTTGAAGCTGACGGCCCGCGTGCCGATGCGGCCGTCGACCTCGGGCAGAACGACCTGCATTGCCAGGTCGCGCGGGGCCAGTCCGTGCGGGTCGGCCTCCCACTGCTCGCGCGCGCAGCCGGCGGTGATCAGCTGCAGCACCGGCGCGTCGCCGGCGAGCGCGGAGAGGCCGTCGTCATCCCCTTGTGGATCGAGCGAGGACACGGCGAAGCTGGTCGCGTTCAGCACCACGTCCACCCTGTGTTCAGCGGCGACGGATTGCAGCAGGGCATGGCTGGCGGGGTTCTTCAGCGAATCGACCGCCAGCGCCAGCGCATTCATCCCGGCCTGCGCCAGTGCCATGAGCACGGCGTCGAACACCGCCGTGTTGCCGGCCTGCAAGTGCGCGCGGTAGAACACCAGCAACGCCACCGGCGCGCCCTCCCGCCAGGGGGACGGGGCCTGCGGCCGGTAGTGCAGCGCTGGCGGCAGCGCCTGCGGCGGTGCGGGACGCGCCCCCAGGCCGAAGGCGGCATGGTGGATCAGCGCAAAGAAGGTGCGTGCGTTGTCGCGCCCACCTTCTCGCAGGCAGCGCCAGAGCTGCCGGCAATCCTCGGTGGGCGCGGTGCTGCGCAGCAGCAGCTGCACGTCCTCGCCGAAATCCCCGGAGAACATCGCCAGCCACTGGCGCTGCGCGCGTGCCAACGACATCGCGCGCTCCACCAGATAGGCCCAGTCGCCCGGGCTGCCAAGGTGATCGATCACCACGACCCGGGCGTGGCGCAGCACGTCATCCACGTACAGGTCAGTGGAGGCCGGCTGGCGCAGCCACATCAGGTTGGCCAGGCGGACACTGGGATGGCCCGCGGGCAGCGCGGCCACAGCCTCGGCCAGCAAGGACAGCGTGCTGTCGGCCGCACTCAGCACCACCACGTCGCCCGGCGTCTGCGTCACGCGCACCACGCCACGGCCATCGTCCTCGACGTGACCCCCGGGTCGCGTGGACAGCAAATGCATGGCGAGAACCGACGCTCAGGCCGCCGCGGCCAACGCGGCGGACAGCTCGCCCTGCAGCACCGCCTGATCGAGCCCCGAGCCGATCAGCACCAGGCGCGATTGCCGCGCCTCACGTGGCTCATCGCTGCGCCAGGGACGGTCGAAGTAGCTGTCGAAGCGCCGCCCCACCCCCTGCACCGCCAGCCGCATGGCCGCGCCCGGCAAGGCAACGAAGCCCTTGGCGCGGTAGATCTCGTGGCGCTCGACCAGCGCGGCCAGCGCACCCAGCAGCCGCTCGCGGTCGGCCACGTCCACCGTCACGGCCACCGAGTCGAAGGCATCGTGGTCGTGGTCATCGTCCTCTTCGTCGTGGTGGGTGCGGCGCTGGTCGATCACGTCCTCGACCGCGCGGCCCAGGCCGAGCAGCAGGGCAGGATCGATGCGGCCGTGCTGCGCATGCAGCAGCTTCACACCAGGCTGGGTTTCGGCCCGGATGGCCGCCTCCACGCCGGCCAAGGCCGCAGGCGGCAGGCCATCGGTCTTGTGCACGATGACCAGGTCGGCGGTGGCGAGCTGGTCTTCGAACAACTCGGCCAGCGGTGACTCGTGGTCGAGGTTGTCATCGGCCCGGCGCTGCGCGTCCACCGCGGCGGGGTCGTCGGCGAAGCGGCCGTCGGCCACTGCCGGCGCGTCGACCACGGTGATCACGGCGTCCACCGTGAAGGCATTGCGCAGGGCGGGCCACTGGAAGGCCTGCACCAGGGGCTTGGGCAACGCCAACCCGGAGGTCTCGATGACGAGGTGATCGATCTGGTCGCGCCGCGCGGCCAGTTGTTCCATGATGGGTGCGAACTCTTCCTGCACCGTGCAACACAGACAGCCGTTGGCCAGCTCGAACAGCTGGCCGTCGGATGCACCGTTCTCGTCGCAGCCGATGCCGCAGCCGCGCAGCAATTCGCCGTCGATGCCCAGCGCGCCGAACTCGTTGACGATGACGGCAATGCGGCGCCCCTCGGCGTGGGTCAACAGGTGGCGCAGCAAGGTGGTCTTGCCGCTGCCGAGGAAGCCGGTGACGACAGTGGCAGGGATCTTTCGGGTTTGCATGGCGGATCGGTCCTTGGAGTTGGGAAGTGATCGAGAAGACAGACGCCGCTCAGCGTGGCGCCAGCGGGGTCGGTGTGGTCAGGCCCAGAGCAGTCAGCCCTCCCCTGCCCGGCTGCGCGGGCCAGGCAGCACGAGGTCGGCCCGCAGTGATGATGTGGGCGTCCTCGAGGCCGACAAGGCGGGCGCAGCAGACCGCCCGCCTCGGTCAAAGAAGGTGACAGCGTCACGATGCGCTGCGATGACAGAACGGACGATGATGGCTCCTGAGCCATTGGTGTGGAAGAGGACAGGCCGCTCGCCAAACCCCGCACCGCAACCGCCAGGCTGGGTGGCCGCGCACGCGGGGGTGTCGGCTCGACGCCTGAAGGCAGCGGAATTTTCACGCGACGGATCATAGCGGAGGAGCAGAGGCCTTCTTCTCATCGCAGAACGTTTGAACAGCAGGGATGGGGGGCTGAATCTCTGTGAGACACGTCGTTCCACGAACGTTCCCGGACAAGCCAAAAGGGAAAAAGGGTTGGCAGCAATTACGCTGCTAGCCCTTCAGATTCCTGGTCGGGACGGCGGGATACGAACTCGCGCCCCTTGCACCCCATTCAATTAAAGTGCCATGTCACGAGACAGCCTGACACCGCCACGGAACCGCACCAGCCTTCCAGAACAGCCTCGGCCGTTCTTACTCATGAGCCGCTGCCTGATAAAAACAAGGGTGCATGCTTTTCAACCCATTCGATTTGGCTGGCGGTGTCCGGCATTGAAAGCCCACGCGACTTGCTGAGAACGTGGAAAACATCTTCGAGTGGTACTCCAAGCCGGTGTGCCAAACACCCTGCAACTACACCCGTTCTACCTATACCTGCACGGCAGTGGATGGCAACAGACTTCCCCGTCTTCAACGTTTCATGCAGCTCGTCCAGAAGAAGCTGGAACTCTCTTTTACCTGTAGGCACGCCACGATCGGGAATAGGAAACGACCGAAACTGGATTCGATATTCCTCGCACAAAACTTCCTGCTGCTTGAGCCCAAGCTCTCGCACTTCGGCCGCTTCCAATAAGGAAACGACCATGTCCACACTCGCTTTGCTCCATGCTTCCACCTCTAAGAGCAAATCTTCACCTCCACGTGGCCGTGCCATGAGACCAATCCGATGTGGATCAACAGCAGCAACCCAATGGATGGGAGTATGAAACATGGCTTGAAAGCCCAACGTTTGAGGTAAGCGGCCGACAAATGGCCCACGCCGATGCTGGCCTAACAAGACAACCGAACCGCCATTTGCCGGTCCGCTCGACCGATGGGTTGGGCCCATGAGCGCCACGTCCACTGCTGCTCGGTGAGCCTTTGCCAGCGCCACTCTACCCTCTGCAGCGTGGCGCGGTGCGCGGCAGCATCACCTCGGTCAAGCGCTGACAGCGCTGTGAGTAGCCGCTTTTTTCTCTACCCGTCACGCTGCCCCACGTACTGATCACCGGCGTCATCACCGAGTTCGACCACGGGCTGCACTATTCAGCGTGCAGCCATCGCTCAGCCGTTTTGCTCGCTGGTCCCCGCATCCAGGCTGTTGTGGATCGCCGTTGCGGCAATGGCGGCCTGCCCAGCGGCCACCACAATCTGGTCCAGCCCGTTGGTCACATCACCGGCCGCGTACAGCCCCGCAATGCCGGTGCAACAATGGGCGTCGACCGTGAGGTTGCCACTCGGGTCGCGAGGCGCGTCGAGCAGGGCGGCCAGCTCGCCACGCGGATGGCAACCCATGGCCACGTAGAGCACATCGACGTAATGCTCGAGCCCCTCGTCCATGACGATCCGCACGCCTGCGCCGGAAGCGGGCGCCACCTCGCGCAAGCGGCCGGCTAGGCGGTGCACGTTGCCGGCCTGCAAAGTAGCCTGCAGCTTGGCATCGATCTCCTGCTCGCCCTGCACGGTGTACAAAAACACCCGCTCGCTGAAGTGACGAATGAAAAGACTCTCGCGCGCGCCATGCGCTCCTGAGCCGAGCACACCGATGCGACGTCCGGTGAACTCGAACCCGTCGCAGATGGGACACGCCCGCAGCAAGCCCTGCGCGCGAACGTCCTGCAAGCCTGGCACCCCCGGTTCGTGATCGAGCGCCCCCGTGGCCAACAGCACGGTAGTGGCCCGCACTTGGTGCACACCCGCTGGTGCATCGGCGCCCTCGACGGTGGCCATGAAGCCGGCCACCGGATGCGCTGCCAAGTGTGTCACCCTGCCAGCGGTGACGCGGCCATGCACGTCGCTCAACTGCCGCAGCATCCGGCCGATCAGCGCCGGTCCTGCAATGCCCTGCGGAAAGCCCGGCACATTGTGTGAACACCGGATGCGCATCGCACGTCCATCCCCGCTGTCGACCACGAGGACGCGCCGATGAAAGCGGCGCAGGTACAGCGCGGCCGTCAACCCCGCGGGTCCGGCGCCGACAATGAGACAGTCGACAGGCTCGTGCACGTCCATGATCATGATGAGGCCATACCGGCAAACGCCGCACCTGCAGATCGCTGACGCACACACATTGATTCCTGTTCCCGACCGCCTTCCCCACTCCCCCTCCCTCCATCTACTGCGCCGACAACCCCTCCTGTGGCACCGGCGTGTAGCCGGTGCGAAGGGGGTGAGCCACCACAGCTGGGCCGTGCCTACCGCCACCTGTCCTTTCACACAGCCTGCGGGCCAGCATCAGCACTTGAACCAGCGAGCCTGACCTGCTCGCCTGCTGTCTTGACCATGAGCGCACAGAGGCTGGAGATTGAGTGTGGCGGCCACCCTCACCCCGCGCAAACACTCACCGTCACGAGCCGCTCCAGCCTTC
>CBINPE010000110.1:0-17048 GCA_966252435.1 uncultured Burkholderiales bacterium
TGGTGTCGCCGTGCCAGCCGTCCTTGATGACGGTGACGTCGATGTTGACGATGTCACCGTTCTTCAGCGGCTTGTCGTTCGGGATGCCGTGGCACACCTGGTGGTTGACCGAGGTGCAGATCGACTTGGGGTAGGGGGGGTAGCCCTTGGGGGCGTAGTTCAGGGGGGCGGGGATGCCCTGCTGAACGTTCACGATGTGGTCATGGGCCAGCCGGTCGAGCTGGTTGGTGGTGACGCCGGCCACCACATGGGGGGTCAGCATGTCCAGCACTTCGGACGCAAGGCGGCCCGCAATGCGCATTCCCTCGAGGTCGGCCGCGGTTTTGATGGTGATCGTCATGGGGCGGATTATCGCTCGCCGACCGCCCGGCCGTGCGCGCCGGGGGCGGCTGCGGGGCGGCCCAGGGGCCCCGCAAACCGGTGGTATGCCAGTCTTTGCACGGTCCTGGTGCGGGGCCGGCAACCCGACAGGCCCTAAAATCCTGGATTCCCACCGTCTTCAATGTCGACCGGGTTTCCCGTCGCTCCTTGCTCGCTTCTTCCTGACATGCATCTGCTTCACTTTGAAGGCGGCAACGCCTTGTCGGCGTTTCGTTCCCAGGCCCTGCTCGCAGCCCTGCAGGCCCGCGTCGCCCGCGTGGTGGCGGTCCACGCGCGCCATGTGCACTGGGTCGCCTGCGATGTCCCCCTGGAGGCTGCAGCCTCTGACAAGCTGGCCGCCCTGCTGGTGTATGGCGACCCGTACCCCGAAGCCGGCCCGACCGACGGCCTGATCGTCGTGGGCCCACGCTGGGGCACTGTCTCGCCCTGGGCCAGCAAGGCCACCGACATCGTGCGCAACTGCGGCTTGCAGCAGGTGCGCCGGGTCGAGCGCGTGACGGAATACCGCTTCACCCTGAAGAGCGGCCTGCTGGGCGGCGCCAAGCCCCTGAGCCAGGCCGAGCTGCAGGCCCTGGCGCCGGCCCTGCACGACCGCATGACCGAGAGCGTGTGCTACGAGCGCCAGCAGGCCGCCCACCTGTTCGACGAGCGCAGCGCCACCGCCCTGCAGCAGGTCGACGTGCTCGGCGAGGGACGCGCCGCCCTCGAGCGCGCCAACACCGAGTTCGGCCTGGCCCTGAGCGACGACGAGATCGACTACCTGCTGCAGGCCTTCACCCAGCTGCAGCGCAACCCGAGCGACGTCGAGCTGACGATGTTCGCGCAGGCCAACAGCGAGCACTGCCGCCACAAGATCTTCAACGCCCGCTTCACCATCGACGGGCAGCCCCAGGCCGAGTCCATGTTCGGCATGATCCGCCACACCGAGGCCTGTTCGCCCCAGCACACCGTGGTGGCCTACAGCGACAACGCTTCGGTCATGGAAGGCCACCCGATCGAGCGCTGGCTCGCCCCCTCGGCCGCGCAGGGCGCCAGCCGCTACGAGGCGCGGGCCGAGCTGGCCCATGTGCTGATGAAGGTCGAGACCCACAACCACCCGACCGCGATCTCGCCTTTCCCCGGCGCCTCCACCGGGGCTGGCGGCGAGATCCGCGACGAGGGCGCCACGGGCCGGGGCTCGCGGCCCAAGGCCGGGCTGACAGGCTTCAGCGTGTCCCACCTGGCGCTGCCGGGCATGGCTGCCCCCTGGGAGCCCGCCGGCGAGGCGGCCAGCGGTCGCCCGGCGCACATCGCCAGCCCGCTGCAGATCATGATCGAGGGCCCGCTCGGCGGCGCGGCCTTCAACAACGAGTTCGGCCGGCCCAACCTGGGCGGCTATTTCCGCGTCTTCGAACAGACCGTGGGCGGGGTGCGCCGCGGCTACCACAAGCCCATCATGATCGCCGGCGGCATGGGCACCATCGCCGCCGAGCAGACCCGCAAGAAGCAGTTCGGCGCCGGCACCCTGCTGGTCCAGCTGGGCGGGCCGGGCATGCGCATCGGCATGGGCGGCGGCGCCGCCAGTTCCATGGCGGCCGGCGTCAACGCGGCCGACCTCGACTTCGACTCCGTCCAGCGCGGCAACCCCGAGATCGAGCGCCGCGCGCAGGAGGTCATCAACCAGTGCTGGGCGCTGGGCGAGGCCAACCCGATCCTGGCCATCCACGACGTGGGGGCGGGCGGGCTGTCGAACGCCTTCCCGGAACTGGTCGACGGGGCCGGGCGCGGGGCGCGCTTCGACCTGCGCAAGATCCCGCTGGAGGAGACCGGCCTGGCGCCCAAGGAGATGTGGTGCAACGAGAGCCAGGAGCGCTACGTGCTGGCCCTGTCCCCGCAGGACCTGCCGGTCTTCGAGGCGCTGTGCGAGCGCGAGCGCTGTCCCTTCGCGGTGGTCGGGGTGGCCACCGAGGAGACCGAGCTGGTCCTCGAGGACGGCCCCGGCGGCAGCCGGGCGATCGACATGCCCATGGAGGTGCTGCTGGGCAAGCCGCCCAAGATGCACCGCGACGTGCAGCGCGTGCCGCGCGCGGAAAGCGCCCTGGACCTCACCGACGTCGCGCTCGAGTCGGTGGCGCTCGACGTGCTGCGCCATCCCACGGTGGCCAGCAAGCGCTTCCTGATCACCATTGGCGACCGCAGCGTGGGCGGCTTGAGCAGCCGTGACCAGATGGTCGGGCCCTGGCAGGTGCCGGTGGCCGACTGCGCCGTGACCCTGGCCGACTACCAGGGCCTGCACGGCGAGGCCATGAGCATGGGCGAGCGCACGCCGCTGGCGGCGCTGGACGCCCCGGCCTCCGGCCGCATGGCGGTCGGTGAGGCCATCACCAACCTGCTGGCCGCGCCGATCGAGCTGTCGCGTGTGAAGCTGAGCTGCAACTGGATGGCGGCCTGCGGCGAGCCCGGCGAGGACGCCGCCCTGTACGACACCGTGCGCGCCGTGGCCATGGAGCTGTGCCCGGCGCTGGGCATCGGCGTGCCGGTGGGCAAGGACAGCCTGTCGATGCGCACCCGCTGGGACGGCCCGGACGGCCAGCCCCGGCAGGTCACGGCGCCCGTGTCGCTGATCGTCTCGGCCTTCGCTACGCTCGAGGACGTGACGTCGACCCTGACGCCGCAGCTGCAGCCCGCGCTGGCGGGCCAAGCCGACACCAGCCTCATCCTCATCGACCTGGGCCAGGGCCGCAACCGCCTCGGCGGCTCGGTGCTGGCGCAGGTGAGGGGCCAGTTCGGCGACAGCGTGCCCGACCTGGACGATCCGGCGCTGCTGCGCTCCCTGGTCTCGGCCATCAACGCCCTGCGCCGGGCCGGCCACCTGCTGGCCTACCACGACCGCAGCGATGGCGGCCTGTGGGCCACCGTGTGCGAGATGGCGTTCGCCGGCCAGCTGGGCGTGAGCCTGAACGTCGACCTGCTGGTCACGGAGGGCGATGGCATCAGCGACAGCCGCATGGACGCGGGCGATTCGAAGAACTGGGCCGGCCAGGTCGGCGCGCGACGCGCCGAGCTCACGCTCAAGGCGCTGTTCAACGAGGAACTCGGGGCGGTGGTCCAGGTGCCCACCGCGGCGCGCGACGCGGTCATGCAGGTGCTGCGCGAGCATGGCCTGAGCCGGCACAGCCACGTCATCGGCAAAACCCAGGCGCGCCGCGTGGTCGAGGTCTGGCGCGACACCAAGGTGGTATTCAGCGCCTCCCTGCGCGACTTGCAGCAGGCCTGGGACGAGGTCAGCTGGCGCATCAGCCGCCTGCGCGACAACCCGGCCTGCGCCGACGCCGAGCACGCGGCCGCCGGCCGCGAGGGCGATCCGGGGCTGCACCTGCATGCCCCCGGGGCCGAGGCCCTGGGCGCGCCCGAGGCGGCGATGCTCAACCTGAGCCGGCCCCAGGTGGCCATCCTGCGCGAGCAGGGCGTCAACAGCCATGTGGAGATGAGCTACGTCATGGCCCTGGCCGGCTTCGACAGTGTCGACGTGCACATGACTGATTTGCAGTCCGGCCGCGTGTCGCTCGACGACTTCCGCGGCCTGGTGGCCTGCGGCGGCTTCAGCTACGGCGACACCCTGGGGGCCGGCGAAGGCTGGGCACGCTCCATCCTGTTCAATGCCGCCCTGGCCGAGTCCTTCGGACGCTTCTTCCAGCAGGCCGACCGCTTTGCGCTGGGCGTGTGCAACGGCTGCCAGATGCTGGCGGCGCTGAGCCCGATCATCCCGGGCGCCGAGGCCTGGCCGAAGTTCACGCGCAACAAGAGCGAGCAGTTCGAGGCTCGCCTGAGCCAGGTCGAGGTGCTGGACAGCCCGTCCCTGTTCTTCAAGGGCATGGCGGGCTGGCGCGTGCCCATCGTGGTCTCGCACGGCGAAGGCTTCGCCGACTTCTCGCAGCGCGGCGATGCCGCGGCGGTGCAGCGTGCGCTGCGGTTCGTGGACCACCATGGCCAGGCCACCGAGGACTATCCCTTCAATCCGAACGGCAGCCCCGGCGGCCTGACCGGGGTGACCACGCCGGACGGCCGCATCACCGCGCTCATGCCGCATCCGGAGCGCGTCTTCCGCCATGCCCAGATGAGCTGGACGCCCACCGACCGGCGCGGCCACAGCCCCTGGTTGCGCATGTTCCGCAACGCGTTCGACTGGACGCGCGCATGACAGGCGATGGCGACGAGGTGATCTGGCTCGCCGAATCCTTGCTGTCGTCTTTCTTCTTTTTCTCTCAATCACCCAAGATCAGGAGACCGATGTTCGAGAACATTCGAGCCGATATGCGCGTGCAGGAGGGCACCTGGCGCTCCTTCGGGTTCTGGGTGCTGGTGGTGTACCGCTTCGGCCGCTGGCGCTACGGGCTGCGACCGGCACTGGTGCGCAAGCCGTTCTCTCTGCTTTACAAGATCGCCTATAAGCTGGTGCAGATGGCCAGCGGCATGGAGCTGCCGTGCGAGGCGGCGATCGGCCAGGGCTTCGTGATCGACCACACCTTCGGCATCGTGGTCAACGGCGGTGCCCGCTTCGGCGACCACTGCCGCATCCGCACCGGGGCGGTGGTTGGGCTCAACCGGGTGGACCGTCCGGGGTCGCCGACCGTGGGCAACCATGTCGACATCGGCGCCGGGGCCAAGCTGCTGGGGCCCATCACCATCGGCGACAACGTGCTGATCGGGGCCAATGCGGTGGTGATCACGGACGTGCCCGCCAACTGCATCGCGGTGGGCGTGCCAGCGGTGATCAAGCCGCGCCGCCGTCCGGCTGCTGGGGGCAGGCCGAACGGGGCGATGGCGGAGGTGCTCACCTCGGTGAGCGAGGATCGACCCTCTCTTTGAGGCAGGGAAGGGGGCGGGCGGCCTTCGCAGCCTGCTGTCACCTGTTGCTCAGCGCCCTTCGCCGCGCTGGCGAGTGCATGGCTCAGCGCGGACATCCTGTCCTGGGCTTCATTGGGACGAGCCCCCGGTACTGCCCGAGGCTGCGGGCGCCGGGGTGGGTCCGGTGACTTTTTCCACCCCGTGCTGGACGGCGGTGCCGGCTTTCTGCGCTCCGCGGCCTACCGCTCCGCCGACCTTCTGGACCCCCCGCTCCACCGATCGGCGGGCCCGGCGTCCGCTGCGCTCGACGGCGCCGGCGACCTTGTTGCCGGTCTGGCTCACGCGGTTGGCGGTCGCCTTGACGCGTGAGGGCGCCGAGGCCGAAGCAGGGTGCGAGGCCGGGGTCGCGGCGTCGTCCGCCGCCCGGGCGGACGCGCCGCCCAAGGCAAGCAGAACCGCCAGCAGGACCGGCAGGGCCGGCTGGCGGGCAGCCGAGGAAGAAGGCACACAGGGGAAGAAGGTCGTGTCGTTGGTCATGGCGTGCTGTCTCCAGGGTCTCCAGGCGGCGCGAGCCGCGGACTGGGCACCCAGTGCCCGTCGATCAGCTGCTCGCTGGGCCCAAACTGGGCCTTGTAGGCCATTTTGGGACTGTTCTCGATCCAGTAGCCGAGGTAGACATGGGGCAGCTTCAGCAGTCGGGTCTGCTCGATCTGCCACAGCACGTTGTAGGTGCCGTAGCTGACCCGCTCCTCGGGTTCGTAGAAAGTGTAGACCGCCGAGAGCCCGTCGTTGAGCACGTCCAGGATCGAGACCATCTTCAGCGGCCCCAGGCCTTCCTGGCCCTCGGGCAGCGGGGCGCGGAACTCGACCAGCCGGGAGTTGACCCGCGTCTGCAGCAGGAACTGGGTGTACTGGTCGACGCTGTCCTGGTCCATGCCGCCGCCGCGGTGGCGGCCGCTCTGGTAGCGCAGGTAGAGCTGGTAATGCTCGGCCACGAAGCCCAGGCGCAGCACGCGGGTCTGCAGGTCGGCATGCGCCTTCCAGGCGCGGCGCTGGCTGCGGCTGGGCTTGAAGGTGGCCACCGGGATGCGCAGCGGCACGCAGGCCTGACAGCCTTCGCAGTAGGGGCGGTAGGTGAACAGGCCGCTGCGCCGGAATCCGTTGGCCACCAGGCCTGAGTACATGTCGGCGTGGATCAGGTGGCTGGGCGTGGCCACCTGCGAGCGGGCCATGCGCCCCTCGATGTAGCTGCAGGGGTAGGGCGCGGTCGCGTAGAACTGCAGCGATGACAGCGGAAGCTCTTTAGGGTGCGTCACGGCGGGTGGGCGGCTCGGCTCGACAGGTCGGGAAAGCGGGGCAGGACAGGCAAGGGCAAGGGAGCAGACACGCGGGCTTCAGCGGGCGAGGACCTGATCCCACAGCGACGGATGATAGGTCCAATCCCCGATGTCGGGCTGGGTGACATGTGAATTCAGGTGCATTTCGAAGTCCGCGCGCGCCAGGGTTTGCCCCCCCAGCGAACTCAGGTGGGCGGTGTGCTGCTGGCAGTCGATCATCGGGACCTGGTGCGCCCGGCAGAACGCCACCAGGGCGGCCAGGGCGATCTTGGAGGCGTCGGTGCGATGCGAGAACATCGATTCGCCGAAGAACATGTGCCCCAGTCCCACGCCGTACAGGCCGCCGACCAGTTCGCCCTCGATCCAGGTCTCTACGCTGTGGGCCGCACCCAGGGCATGCCAGCGGCAGTAGGCGTCGATCATGGCCGGGCTGATCCAGGTGCCGTCCTGCCCGGGACGCGGCGTGCGCGCGCAGTGGATCATGACCTGGTGGAAGGCGCTGTCGATGCGGATCTCGCAATCGACCGAGCGGCGGAAGGCCGACAGGGTCTTGCGCAGCGAACGCGAGATCTTGAAGGCGTCGGTGAACAGCACCATCCGCGGGTCGGGCGACCACCACAGCACGGGCTGGTTCTCGTTGAACCACGGGAAGATGCCGCGCTGGTAGGCCTGGGTCAGGCGCTTGGTCGTCAACTGGCCGCCGGCGGCCAGCAGCCCCGGGGCCTCGGAGCCGGGCGGCAGGGCCTGGCGCGTGTCAGGAAAGGGATCGTCGGCGTGCTGCAGCCAATGCAGTCTCAGGGGCATCAGTGCGATACCTCCACTTGCGTCGTTGCCGTGGCCTGCCCTGCCGTTGCGGTGGAGGCGGTCAGCGCTGTCGTTCCCGGGGTGCCGCGCGCCTCGCGCAGGGCCTGGCCGAGCGCGATCACGGCCATGGCGTAGTAGCTGGACCAGTTGTAGCGGGTGAGGACGTAAAAGTTGCTGGTGCCTGCCACGAAGCTGGGCGCTCCCTCCTCTCCGTTGAGCAACTGCACCAGGGCCAGCTTGCCGGGATGTTGCAGGGCCGTCGGGGGCAGCTGCGCCCCATGGTCGACGAACTCCTGTGGTGAGAACAGCGGCACGATGTCCGGCCCCAGCAGGGCGGCCAGGTGCTCGGGCTGTGCGGGCGGGGCGACCTCGTAGAAGGCGGGCCAGCCGCGCTCCCAGCCGTACTCGGCCAGGTAGTGGGCCACGCTGCCGATCACGTCGGCCGGGCTGTGGGCCAGGTCGATGTGGCCGTTGCCGTCGAAGTCCACCGCGTACTGGTTGATGCTGCTGGGCATGAACTGCGGCATGCCGATGGCGCCGGCATAGCTGCCCTTGAAGCTGGCGGGGTCGGCCTTTTCCCGGCGCGCCAGCACCAGCAGCTGCTCGAGCTCGCCGCGGAAGAAGGCGCTGCGGTCGCTGCGGCCGGCGGGGAAGTCGAAGCCCAGGGTCGCCAGGGCATCGATGACGCGGAAGCTGCCCATCTGCTGGCCGTAGATGGTCTCCACGCCCAGGATGCCCAGAACGATCTCGGGCGGCACGCCGTAGCGCTCCTCGGCCAGCGTCAGCCAGCGCTCATGCGTGCGCCAGAAGGCCAGGCCGGCCTTGAGCCGCACGGGCTCGACCATGCGGCTGCGGTAGGCGCCCCAGTTCTTCGCACTGGGGGTGGGCGCGGGCATGATCAGGCGCGCCACGGCGGGCTGGTAGCGCGCCTGGCGCAGGGTGCGCTGGACCCAGGCCTCGCGCCATCCGTGGCGCTGTGCGAGTTCGGCGGCGAACTGCTGCACGTCCTCGCGCTCGGCATAGGACTCGACGGCGGGCTGGGCCGCGCCGGGGTGCGGCAGGGCGGCGGGCAACGACAGGGCCAGGGCGGCCTTCAGCGCCAGCACCGCCCGGTGCCAGGGGCCGCGGCGCCGGGCCGGGAAGGGAAAAGGGTTCATCAGCAGGGGAAGCGGCAGGTCTTCATTCGGGATGCGGGCAAGCAGGGGCAAACAGCGGGCTCACGACGGACGGACGGCGGAAAAAACCGGCAGACACCCAATGAACAGACCGCCGGGTGGGCATGGTGGTCGGCAAGAGCCGTCTCGGCAGCAAACATTGTCGATCAACTCGCCCCAGATCACACCCTCCGGCCTCCATCCTTAGCGCCATCGCTTGACTGACATCAGTCCTGCGCCAGGACGCTGCGCCACATGCGGCACAAACACGTTGTCGTTCATTGTCATTTGAATAGCAATTGCTGTTTTTGTGACAACGAATCGCAACGCCTCTGGAGGCACACCCGGGACCCTCAGCGCCGAGGTTTGCGCACGCGCGCAGGGGGCGGAACGGCATCCAGCGACTGCGCAAAGCGCTGCACGGCGAAGTCGACGAAGGTGCGCAGCTTGGGCAGGGCTTGCCGGTTGCGGGGATAGACCAGGTGCGTCGGCAGGGGCGGTGGCAGGACCTCCTCGAGCACGCCCCTCAGCCGGCCGGCCGCCACGTCTTCGGCCACCAGCACGCGCGGCAGCATCACCAGGCCCAGGCCCTGCAGCGCCATCATGCGCAGGGCCGGCCCGTGGTTGCACTCGAACCGGCCTGGCAGCCGGTGGTGCTGCTCCTCGGGGCCCAGACGCCAGCCGCGGTGGCGCCAGTGCGTGAAGCCCAGGCAGTCATGGCGGGCCAGGTCGGCCACCGAGCGTGGCGTACCGGCCCGCGCCAGGTAGGCCGGGGCGGCGCAGATGAGCATCGCGTAGGGCGCCAAGGGCCTCGCCACCAGGCTGGAGTCGGGCAGGGCGCCGATGCGCACCGCCACGTCGAAACCTTCCTCGACCAGGTCCACCACGTGGTCGCTGAGGATCAGCTCCACGCTCATCTCCGGATAGGCCGCCAGGTAGTCCGCCAAGGCCGGCGCCAGGCAGGTGGTGCCGAAGCTGACCGGGGCGCTGATGCGCAAGCGGCCCCGCGGCGCCTGGCGCAGCGCCTCGGCACTGGACTCGGCCAGGCGCACCTCCTCCAGGATCAGCTTGCAATGTTCGTGGTAGCGCTGGCCCAGCTCGGTCAGGCTCTGGCGGCGCGTGGTGCGCGTCAACAACGCCGCACCCAGCCGTGCCTCCAGGGCGCGCAGGTGCTTGCCCACCATCTGCCCCGACATGCCGAGCCGGGCGGCGGCGGCCGTGAGGCTGCCCGCCTCGACGACCGCGACGAACACTTCCATGGTCAGCAGGCGATCCATTCGATTTAAAACTGTTGGTTTGAAATGATCATCATGCCAGACGATTGAACATCAAAGGTTCCCAATGCACAGTCTGGGCCTGCGTCACCGCCGGTGGCGCCCTCTCTCCCTCTCATTCAAGGAAGCAACAGATCATGCGCAAGAAAATTCTCGTCGTGGGTGCCACGGGCACCGTGGGTCAGGCCGTGGTGCGCGAGTTCGCCGAACGGCACGACGTCATCCAGGCCGGCCACGTGCGCGGCCAGCAGCAGGTCGACATCACCGATGGCGCCAGCATCCGCGCCCTGCTCGAGCGGGTCGGCCCGCTCGACGCCATCGTCGCGACCGCCGGGCAGCTGCACTTCGGCCCGCTGACGGAGATGAGCGCCGAGCAGTTCCGCATCGGCTTGAACAGCAAGCTGATGGGGCAGGTGGAGCTGGCCCTGGCCGGGCAGCACGTGCTGAAGGACGGCGGCTCGATCACCCTGACCAGCGGCATCGTGAGCGAGGAGCCGATCCGCTTCGGCGCCAATGCCACCACGGTCAACGCCGCGGTGGAGGGCTTCGTCCGGGCCGCGGCCGTGGAGCTGCCGCGCGGGCTGCGCATCAACGTCGTCAGCCCGACCCTGCTGGAAGAGTCGGTGCCGGTCTACGGGCCTTACTTCATGGGCTTCGAGACCGTGCCGGGCCGTCGCGTCGCGCTGGCCTATGCACGCAGCGTGGAGGGGGCCCAGACCGGGCGCGTGTACAGGGTGTGGTGAGCGGACGGCACACGCCGCCCGCTCACCCGGCCCTGCCTTTTCCTCCTCAAATCGGCGGCGTGTTGTTGCGGTTCTCGTCTTCCTTCAGTTTGTCGATCAGGCTGCTGCTGGCTCCGCCCAGGGGTGCTTGCGTGCCGGACGGCGGCAGGACCGGGGTGGCCGGCGCGCTCAGCTCGGGCGGCAGCACGTCATGGACCGGGCCGGCCAGCACGTCGCCCAGGCTCACAGGGGCCTCGGTCGAGGCGGCGGGCTTGGCAGCCGACGCAGCCGCTTCCTGCTCATGGGCTGGCGTCGCGGCGGGGGCCTGCCCCTGTCCGTGCGCCGCTGCCGACGCGGCAGCAGGGTCTGCGGCATGCGTGTCCTTGCCGAACCACACGTCGACCAGGGCGTGCTGCGTGCCGTCGGCTGTGGTGTAGCTCGAGACCAGGCCCATCAGGTTGCCGTGGTCGACCTGCGTGCCGGCGGTGGCATTGAGGTTGAGCTCGGTGATGCCAAACTCGCCCAACTTGTGCAGCTCGCCGGCGTCGGTCTTGCCGTCGTGGTTGGCGTCGACCCACAGCTGCAGCTTGTCCCAGTTGGCGTCGGCGCTGGTCAGCTTGTGGTCGTGGTTGGTGTCTTCCATGCCCATGGCCGAGAAGCCATGGCCGGCGCGGTGGCCGTCCCCGCCCGGGGTGGCCACGCCGAACAGCTCGGTGCCGTCGTTGATGCGGCCGTCGTTGTTGCGGTCCATCACCAGCAGGGCGTCGTTGCCGCCCACCCAGCCGACCTGGTGGGCATGGCCGGAGGCATTCAGGTCGAACTTCACCCCGTGCTCGGCCGAGACGGTGGTGATGCCGTTGCCGTCGAGGTCCAGCACGATCGGCGAGGCGGCGATGAAGGCGTCGAGCTGTGAGTTCGACATGGCGGCCACGTCGGCGCTCTCGAAGGCGCCGACCTGGGTCATGTTCATGGCCGCGATGTCGCGCGTCTCCAGGGCCTCGACCTGGGTGGTGGTGAAGGCCACGATGTGCTCGGTGCCCAGCCCGTGGATCTGCGCCGTGGTGAACGCGACGATGTGCTCGGTGCTCAGCGAGGCGATCTGGTCGGTGGTCAGGGATTGGATCTGGCTCGTCGTCAGGGCGGCGAACTGCGCCGTGGTCAGCGCATCCAGGTCGGACGTGCTCAGCGACGAGATCTGCGTCGTGCTCAGGCTGGCCACCTGGGCGGTGGTGAGCGCGGCGATCTGGTCACTGCCCAGGGCATCCAGCTGCCAGCTCTCCAAGGACCTCAGCGCGGCGGTGCCCATGGCACGCAGGTCCTGGGTTTCGAACGCCGTCAGTTCGGTGGTCGTGAGCGCCGCGGCCTGCGCCGTGGTCAGGGCCGCGACCTGCGCCGTGGTGAAGGCCACGATCTCGTCCGTGGTCAGCGCCGCGATGGCCTCCGTCACCAGGTTGCGGATGGCCGCGGTGTTCAGTGCAGCGAAGTCGGCGGTCTCCAGCGCCGCCACCTGGGTGGTGGTCAGAGCGGCCGCCTGGGCGGAGGTCAGCGCGGCGAACTGGTGGGTGGCCAGGGCATCCAGGCTGGCGGTGCTCAGGCCGCTGACCTGCGTGGTGGTCAGGCCGGCCACCTGCGCCGTTGACAGGGCGCCGAACTGGTCGGAACTCAGGGCGTTGAGCTGGTCGGTGCCGAAGCCTCGCAGTGCCGCGGCGCTGGCGGCCCGCAGGTCGGCCGTCTCGATGGCCGCGATCTGGCTGGTGGTGAACGAACCCAGCTGGACGCTGCTGAAGGCGGCGAACTGCGCCGTGCCCAGGGCTGCCACGTCGGCGGTCTCCAGGCTCGAGAGCTGCGTCGTCGTCAGGGCCGCGGCCTGGGCGGTGGACAGCGCGCCCATGTGCTCGGTGCCGAGCGCGGCGAACTGCGCCGTCGACAGGTTGGCCAGCGCGGCGGTGTTGATGGCGCGCAGGTCGGCGGTTTCGAAGGCGGCGACCTGGGTGGTCGTCAAGGCCGAGGCCTGGGCGGTCGTCAGCGCGGCGGCCTGGGCCGTGGTCAGGGCCGCAATGCTCTCGGTGGTCAGCGCGGCCAGGGCGTCAGTGGCCATGCCGCGCAGGGCCACGCTGGTGAGGGCGGCCACGTCGGCCGACTCCAGCGCCGCCGTCTGGGCGGTGGTCAGGGCCCCCACCTGGGTGCTGGTGAAGGCTGCGAACTGGGCGGTGCCCAGGGCGTTGAGGCTGGCCGTGCCCATCGCCGAGATCTGGTCGGTGCTGAGTGCAGCGACCTGGCTGCTGGTGAGCGCGCCGGTCTGGTCGGACGACAGCGCGGCGAGCTGGCTGGTGCCCAGGCCCCGGATGGCGGAGGAGCTGAGGGCGCGCACGTCGACCGTCTCGATGGCGGCGATCTGCGTGGTGGTCAGCGCACCCGCCTGGGCGCTGGACAGGGCGGCGAACTGCGCCGTGCCCATGGCCGCGATGTCGGTCGTGCTGATGGAGGCAACCTGCTCGGTGGTGAGGGCCCGCACCTGCGCGGTGGTCAGGGCGGCCATCTGCTCGGAGCCGAGGGCGTCGAGCTGGGCGGTGCTCAGCGCGGCGATGCCGGCCGAGCTCAGGGCCCGCACATCCAGCGACTCCATCGCGGCCAGCTGGGTGGTGGTCAGCGCCGTGATCTGGGCCGTGGTCAGCGCAGCGGCCTGGGCCGTGGTCAGCGCGGCGATGGTGTCCGTGCCCAGGGCTGCCAGAGCATCGGTGGCCAGGGTGCGCAGCGCCCCGGTGTTCATCGCGGCGAGGTCGGCGGTCTCCAGCGCTGCGGCCTGGGCGCTCGTGAGGACAGCCGTCTGCGTGCTGGTGAGCGCCGCGAACTGGGCGGTGCCCAGGGCATTCAGGTTGGCCGTGCTCATGCCCGAGATCTGGGCGGTGGTGAGCGCGGCAACCTGGCTGCTGGTGAGCGCCCCCATCTGGTCGGAGGACAGGGCGGCCAGCTGGTCGGTGCCCAGGCCGCGGATCGCGGCGGAACTCAGGGCCCGAACGTCGGCCGTCTCGATGGCAGCGATCTGCGTGGTGGTCAGCGCGGCGGCCTGGGCGCTGGACAGCGCGGCGAACTGCGCCGTGACCATGGCCGCGATGTTGGCGGTGCTGATGGAGGCAATCTGCTCGGTGGTCAGGACACGCGCCTGCGCCGTCGACAGCGCGGCGATCTGCTCGGAGCCCAGGGCGCCGAGCTGCGCGGTGCTCAGCGCGGCGATGCCGGCGGTGCTCAGGGCGCGCACGTCGACCGACTCCATCGCCGCCAGCTGGGTGGTGGTGAGGGCCGAGGCCTGGGCCGTCGTGAGGGCGGCGGCCTGGGCGGTGGTTAGCGCCACGATGGCGTCGGTGCTCAGCGCGGCGAGGGCGTCGCTGGCCATGCTGCGCAGGGCGAGCGAGCTCAGGGCGGCCAGGTCGGCCGTCTCCAGGGCGGTGGCCTGGGCGGTAGTGAGCGCACCCACCTGGGTGCTGGACAGCGCGGCGAACTGGGCGGTGCCCAGGGCGTTCAGGCTGGCGGTGCTCATCGACGAGATCTGGTCGGTGCTGAAGGCCACGACCTGCGCGCTGGTGAGCGCACTGGTCTGCTCGGACGACAGGGCCGCGAGCTGGCTGGTGCTGAGGCCCCGGATGGCGGCGGAGCTCAAGGCGCGCACGTCGGCCGTCTCGATGGCGGCGATCTGCGCGGTGGTGAAGGCGGCGGCCTGGGCGCTGGACAGCGTGGCCAACTGGGCCGAGCCCATGGCGACGATGTTGCCGGTGCTGATGGCGGCGACCTGCTCGGTGGTCAGGGCCCGCACCTGGGTGGTGGTCAGCGCGGCCATCTGCTCGGAGCCGAGGGCGTCGAGCTGCGCGGTGGACAAGGCGGCGATGCTGACCGAGCTCAGGGCGCGGACGTCGACGGACTCCATCGCGGCCAGCTGGGCGGTGGTGAGGGCGACGGCCTGGGCGCTGGTGAGGGCGGCGGCCTGGGCGGTGGTCAACGCCATGATGGCGTCGGTGCTCAGCGCGGCGATGGCGTCGGTGGCCATGCTGCGCAGGGCGGCCGAGCTCAGCGCGGCCAGGTCGGCCGTCTCCAGGGCCACGGCCTGGGCGGTGGTGAGGGCGGCAGCCTGGGTGCTGGTGAGCGCGGCGAACTGGGCGGTGCCCAGGGCGTTCAGGCTGGCGGTGCTCATCGACGAGATCTGGTCGGTGCTGAAGGCCACGACCTGCGCGCTGGTGAGCGCACTGGTCTGCTCGGACGACAGGGCCGCGAGCTGGCTGGTGCCCAGGCCCCGGATGGCGGAGGAGCTGAGGGCGCGCACGTCGGCCGTCTCGATGGCAACGATCTGCGCGGTGGTGAGGGCGCCGGCCTGGGCGCTGGACAGCGCGCCGAACTGGGCCGAGCCCATGGCGACGATGTCGCCGGTGCTGATGGCGGCCACCTGCTCGGTGGTCAGGGCGCGCACCTGGGCGGTGGTCAGCGCGGCCATCTGCTCGGAGCCCAGCGCGTCGAGCTGCGCGGTGCTCAGCGCCGCGAGGCTGGCCGAGCTCAGGGCGCGGACGTCAAGGGATTCCATCGCGGCCAGCTGGGCGGTCGTCAGCGCCGCGGCCTGGGCGGTGGTGAGGGCGGCAGCCTGGGCGGTGGTCAGCGCCACGATGGCGTCGGTGCTCAGCGCGGCGATGGCGTCGGTGGCCATGTTGCGCAGGGCGGCCGAGCTCAGGGCGGCCAGGTCGGCCGTCTCCAGGGCGGCGGCCTGGGCGGTGGTGAGCGCTGCGGCCTGGGTGCTGCTCAGCGCGGCGAACTGGGCGGTGCCCAGGGCGTCAAGGCTGGCCGTGCTCATGGCCGAGATCTGGGCGGTGCTCAGGGCCACGACCTGGGCGCTGGTGAGTGCGCCGGTCTGTTCGGACGACAGGGCCGCGAGCTGGTCGGTTCCCAGGCCGCGGATGGCCGCGGAGCTGAGGGCCCGCACGTCGGCCGTCTCCAGCGCGGTGACCTGCGCGGTGGTCAGGGCGGCGGCTTGGGCGCTGGACAGCGTGGCGAACTGGGCCGAGCCCATGGCGACGATGTCGCCGGTGCTGATGGACGCGACCTGCTCGGTGGTCAGGGCCCGCACTTGCGCGGTGGTCAGCGCGGCCATCTGCTCCGAGCCCAGCGCGTCGAGCTGCGCGGTGCTCAGCGCGGCGATGCTGGCCGAGCTCAGGGCGCGCGCGTCGGCGGACTCCAGCGCCACCAGCTGGGCGGTGGTGAGGGCGACGGCCTGGGCGCTGGTGAGGGCGGAGGCCTGGGCGGTGGTCAGCGCCACGATGGCGTCGGTGCTCAGCGCGGCGATGGCGTCGGTGGCCATGCTGCGCAGGGCGGCCGAGGTCATGGCGGCCAGGTCGGCGGTCTCCAACGCCGCCGCCTGGGCGGAGGTGAGGGCGGCGGCCTGAGCGCTGGTCAGCGCGGCGAACTGGGCGGTGCCCAGGGCGTTCAGGCTGGCCGTGCTCATGGCCGAGATCTGGGCCGTGGTGAGCGCGGCGACCTGGCTGCTGCTGAGGGCGCCGGTCTGCTCGGACGACAGGGCCGCCAGCTGGTCGGTGCCCAGGCTGCGGATGGCCGCGGAGCTGAGGGCGCGCACGTCGGCCGTCTCCAGGGCCGCGGCCTGGGTGGTGGTGAGGGCAGCGGCCTGGGTGCTGCTCAGGGCCGCGAACTGGGCCGTGCCCAGGGCGTTGAGGCTGGCCGTGCTCATGGCCGAGATCTGGGCGGTGCTCAGGGCCACGACCTGGGCGCTGGTGAGCGCACCGGTCTGCTCGGACGACAGGGCGGCGAGCTGCTCGGTGCTCAGGCCGCGGATGGCCGCAGAACTCAGGGCGCGTACGTCGACTGTCTCGATGGCTGCCACCTGCGAGGTGGTGAGGGCAGCGGCCTGGGCACTGGTCAGCGCCGCGAACTGCGCCGAGCCCATGGCGACGATGTCGGTGGTGTTGATGGACGCGACCTGCTCGGTGGTCAGGGCCCGCACTTGCGCGGTGGTCAGCGCGGCGACCTGATCGGAGCCCAGGGCATTGAGCTGTGCGGTGGACAGCGCGGCCACGCTGAGCGAGCTCAGCGCCCGCACGTCGGCAGACTCCATCGCGACCAGCTGGGCGGTGGTGAGGGCCGCCGCCTGGGCCGTGGTCAGGGCCGCGGACTGGGCGGTGGTCAGCGCCATGATGGCGTCGGTGGCCAGCGCGGCGATGGCGTCGGTGCTCAGGCTGCGCAGGGCAGCCGAGCTCATGGCGGCCAGGTCGGCAGTCTCCAGGGCCGCGGCCTGGGCGGTGGTGAGGGCGGCGGCCTGGGTGCTGCTCAGGGCCGCGAACTGGGCCGTGCCCAAGGCGTTGAGGCTGGCCGTGCTCATGGCCGAGATCTGGGCGGTGCTCAGGGCCACGACCTGGGCGCTGGTGAGCGCACTGGTCTGCTCGGACGACAAGGCCGCGAGCTGCTCGGTGCCCAGGCCCCGGATCGCGGAAGAACTGAGGGCACGCACGTCGGCCGTCTCCAGCGCGGCGACCTGCGTGGTGGTCAGGGCGGCGGCCT
>CBINPE010000111.1:0-16971 GCA_966252435.1 uncultured Burkholderiales bacterium
GGCATCGGCACGGGTGTTGAAGCCGATGACCACCGCCGTGGAGGCGATCGCCAGGTTGACGTCGCTTTCCGTGATGCCACCGACACCGGCATGCACGACCTGCACCTTGACCTCGTCGGTGCTCAGCTTGAGCAGCGAGGCGGAGAGCGCCTCCTGCGAGCCCTGCACGTCGGCCTTGATGATGAGCGGCAGGGTCTGCAGGTCGCCCTGCCCCATCTGCTCCATCGCGGTCTCGAGGCTGGCGGCCTGGCGCTTGGCCAGCTTAACGTCGCGGTACTTGCCCTGGCGGAAGGTGGCGATCTCGCGTGCCCGGCGTTCGTCGCCCAGCACCATGAACTCGTCACCGGCCTGCGGCACGTCGGTCAGACCCTGGATCTCCACCGGGATCGAGGGGCCGGCCGTGACCGCAGCACCCCCCGTCTCGTCCAGCATGGCGCGCACCCGGCCGTAGGTCGAGCCGGCCAGCACGACGTCACCCCGCTTGAGGGTGCCGCTCTGCACCAGCACGGTGGCCACCGGGCCACGGCCCTTGTCGAGCTTGGCTTCGATCACCAGGCCCTTGGCCATGGTGTCGACCGGCGCCTTCAGCTCCAGCACCTCGGCCTGCAGCAGCACGTTCTCCAGCAGCTCGTCGATGCCCTGGCCGGTCTTGGCCGACACGGGGATGAAGGGCGAGTCGCCGCCGAACTCCTCGGGCACCACTTCCTCGGCCACCAGCTCGCTCTTCAGCCGCTCGATGTTGGCTTCAGGCTTGTCGATCTTGTTCATCGCCACGACCAGCGGCACCCCGGCCGCCTTGGCGTGGTGGATGGCCTCGCGCGTCTGCGGCATCACGCCGTCGTCCGCCGCGACCACCAGGATCACGATGTCGGTGGCCTTGGCACCGCGTGCACGCATGGCCGTGAAGGCCGCGTGGCCCGGGGTGTCGAGGAAGGTGATCATGCCGCGCGGGGTGTCCACATGGTAGGCCCCGATGTGCTGCGTGATGCCACCCGCCTCGCCCGAGGCCACCCGCGTGCGGCGGATGTGGTCGAGCAGCGAGGTCTTGCCGTGGTCGACGTGGCCCATCACCGTCACGACCGGCGCGCGGTGCAGCGCCTCGTGGTGGGTCTCGGTGGACTCAATCAGGAAAGCCTCAGGATCATCGAGCTTGGCCGCATGGGCGTTGTGGCCCATTTCCTCGACCACGATCATGGCCGTCTCCTGGTCAAGCTGCTGGTTGATGGTGACCATCTGGTTCAGCTTCATCAACTGCTTGATGACCTCGGAGGCCTTCACGCTCATCTTGTGGGCCAGATCGGCCACGCTGATGGTCTCGGGCACGTGCACGTCCTGCGCCACGTGTTCCGTGGGCGCCACGAAGGTGGGCGTGCTCGTGCTCGAACGGTCGCCGCCGCGGCGTCCGCCGCGCGGTGCCCGCCAGCCGGGACGCGCAGCGCCTGCGGCCGGTGCGTCGGTGCGCCCCTTGTTGACGCCGCGCTTCTTGGCAGCGTCATCGGCCCAGCTGGAAGACAGCTTCTCGGACTTGACGGACTTCTTGTCACCAGGCTTGGGCGCAGCGGCCGCGGGGGCCGTGCCGGGTGTCCCGGCGGCCTTGTGGATGGTGCCCTTGATGCCTTCCTTGCCGGCCGCGGCCGTGGGATCGGGCTTGGGTGGCTCGGGCGGCTTGGCCACCATCGCGCGGCGCGGGGCCGACATCATGGCGCGGATGGCCGAGGCCTCGTCCTCCGCGGCCTTGCGGCGTCGGGCCAGGTCGGCCGCGCGCTGCTTTTCCTCGTCCACCACGTTGGCCGCCTTGATGACGCGCAGCGCCGGCTTGGTCTCCGGGACCGCAGCGGGTGCCGGCGTGGCCGGCGCGCCGCTTGCCGCGGGGGCCGGGGCAGGAGAAGCCGGAGAAGCCGAGGCTGCAGGGGCCTGGGGCGCGGGCTGCGGGGCAGCCACCGGGCCGGCCTTCGCTGCCGCAGCAGCAGCGGCTTCAGCGGCGGCAGCCTCGGCCTTGCGCTTCTCGGCCGCTTCGCGCTCCTGGGCCTCGCGGGCTTCGCGCTCACGCTGGGCAGCCAGCTCACGCTGGCGGCGCTTTTCTTCAAGATCGGCTTCCTGGCGACGCAGCAGTTCGGCCTGGCGCTGGGCCTCCTCCTCGCGGCGCTGCAGCTCGGCTTCAGGCACCACGGGGGCACCGGCCTCCTCGAGCGGCGCGGGCGCCGTGTCGTCGCGCTTGATGAAGGTGCGTTTCTTGCGCACCTCGACCTGGATGGTGCGCGCCTTGCCGCTGGCGTCGGCTTGCTTGATCTCACTCGTCGACTTGCGCGTGACGGTGATTTTCTTGCGCTCGCCCACCACCGTGCCATGCGCGGAGCGCAGGAAGTCCAGCAGACGTTCCTTGTCGGCATCGGTCAAGGCGTCGTCCTTCGACGCCTTGCTGACGCCCGCCGATTGCAGCTGCTCCAGCAGTGCGCTTGCGGAACGATTGAGCTCTGCGGCGAGTTGAGCGACGGTGGTCACAGCCATTGTTTCATCCTTGCTTGGGTCTGACGGTACGCGAGCCTCGGTGAAGAGAAGACGCTTCGGTTCAGTGTCGGTAGTGCAGTCAATCGGTCAATCAATCAGTATCGATGAGTGGGGCGGTCGGTGTCGATCCAGGCGTCGGCTCAGCTTTTGAACCAATGCTCACGGGCCTTCATGATCATGGCCTTGGCCGTTTCCTCACTCAAGCCGGTCAGGTCGGTCAGCTCATCCACGGCCAGATCGGCGAAGTCGTCACGGGTGTGCACCCCCCCGGCCGCCAGCTTGGCGATCAGCTCGGGTGTCAGGCCGTCCAGGTCGCGCAGGTCCTGCGAGACGGACTCCATGCTCTCCTCGCGGGCGATCTCCAGGGTCAGCAGGGCGTCCTTGGCACGGGTGCGCAGCTCATTGACGGTATCTTCGTCGAAGCCTTCGATCTCCAGCATTTCCTGCATCGGCACGTAGGCCACTTCCTCCAGACTGGAGAAGCCTTCGGCGATCAGGATGTCGGCGACCTCGGCATCCACGTCGAGCTTGTTCACGAACAGCGCCCGCAGGCTGTCGCTCTCGGCCGCCTGCTTGGCCGAGGACTCCTCGGCGGTCATGATGTTGATGCGCCAGCCGGTCATCTCGGAAGCCAGGCGGACATTCTGCCCACCCCGGCCGATGGCGATGGCGAGGTTTTCCTCGTCGACCACCACGTCCATGGCATGACGCTCCTCGTCCACCACGATCGACTGCACGTTCGCGGGGGCCAGGGCACCAATCACGAACTGGGCGGGATCCTCGGACCACAGCACGATGTCGACCCGCTCACCGGCCAGCTCGTTGGTCACGCTGTTGACCCGGGAGCCGCGCACGCCGACGCAGGTGCCGATCGGGTCGACCCGCTTGTCATGCGACAGCACGGCGATCTTGGCCCGCGAGCCGGGATCACGGGCGCAGGACTTGATCTCCAGCAGGCCCTGCTCGATCTCGGGCACCTCCTGCGCGAACAGCTCGACCATGAAGCCGGGCGCGCTGCGCGACAGCAGGATCTGCGGACCGCGCAGGGTCGGGTCGACCTCGGCGATGTAGGCGCGGACCCGGTCGCCGGTGCGCAGGTTCTCCTTGGGAATCATCTCGCTGCGGCGCAGCCGCCCTTCGATGCGGCCCGACTCGACGATGATGTCCCCCTTGTCGATGCGCTTGACCGTGCCCACGAAGATCTTCTCACCGCGCGACAGGAAGTCGGTCAGCAGCTGTTCGCGCTCGGCGTCGCGGATCTTCTGCAGGATGACCTGCTTGGCGGCCTGGGCGCCGATGCGGCCGATCGACACCGACTCGACAGGCTCCTCGATGTAGTCATCGACCTCGATGTCGGGAATCTGCTCTTCCGCCTCGAACAGCAGGATCTCGGAGTCGGGCAACTGCAGGCCGGCCTCGTTCGGCACGACGTGCCAGCGGCGGAACGTCTCGTACTCGCCGGTCTCGCGGTCGATATTGACCCGCATGTCCACCTCGCCGCCGTGCAGCTTCTTGGAAGCGGAGGCCAGCGCCGCTTCCACGGCGCTGAACACGACCTCACGTTCCACGTTCTTTTCGCGGGAAATGGCATCCACCAGCATCAACAGTTCGCGATTCATTCGTCTCGATCTCCGTCCTTGTCTTCGTTCTTCGGCTCAGCCGGCTTGGCGGCGAACCTGCGTCCCTTGAAGTCGAGCACCGGCACCAGCCGGGCTTCGCGCACCTCGTTGAAGGTGAAACCCAGCACCTGGCTGGTCTTTCCCTCCTGGAACACCAGGCGCCAAGCCGTGGCCTGCGCCCCATCACCCGCGCCGGGCAACGCTGCGCCCGCGTCGGCCGCCTCCTGCGCCAGCAGGAGGCCCTTGAATTTCTTGCGGCCCGCGAAGGGCTCCTTCAACTGCAATTCGATCTCGTGGCCCAGAAAGCGGGTGTAGTCGGCCGGCTTCTTGAGGGGGCGGTCCAGCCCGGGCGAGGACACCTCCAGGCGCTCATAGGCACAGCCCTCGACCTCGAGCACGTGCTGGAGCTGGCGGGTGACCTTCTCGCAGTCATCCACCGTCACCACAGGCGGCTCGGCCGCGCCGACTGCGGGCAGGCAGTCAATGTAGACCCTCAGAAGCCCGCGCGCGCCCCGCTCGGTGTCCACCAGCTCATACCCCAGGCCGGACACCGTCTGTTCCACCGCCGTTTGCCAGTTCAAACTCAATCTCGTCCCTTGTTCCAAGAAAACCTACCCCAGCTGCCCAACTGCAATATTCCAAGCGACAAAGCGGGCTCCGACGACTTTGCGCCACCCGCCTTGCACAGCCACAACACTGCCCCGCACCCTGCCCGCCTCAAATACCCCAGCGCCCAAAACACGAAGAACAAAAAAAAAGGGCTGGAAAATCCGCCCATGCAGCTCTTGTAACCGATCATTGTACTGCGGCGCCAACCCTCCTTCAAGCCTGACGTGCACCACAACCCGTCCTGGCCCGCTCCGCCACGGGCGAGGAGGCGGTCGCGCCATGCCAGAATCCGCGGTTTCGGACGGGGCCTGCCCCGGGCTGATTCAGCCCCTATTCACAATTTTGAGGACTTTCGCAAATGGCTTTTCTGCAGGGCAAGAAACTCTTGATCACCGGCGTTTTGTCAAACCGATCCATCGCCTACGGGATTGCCCGGGCCTGTCACCGGGAAGGGGCCGAACTGGCCTTCAGCTACGTGGGTGAACGCTTCAAGGACCGCGTGGCCGACTTCGCTGCCGAGTTCGATTCCAAGCTGCTGTTCGATTGCGACGTGGCGGAAGACGCCCAGATCGAGGCCATGTTCAACGAACTCGGCAGTGTCTGGCCGGAATTCGATGGTTTCGTGCATTCCATCGGTTTTGCACCCCGTGAAGCCATCGCCGGTGACTTCCTGGAGGGCCTGTCGCGCGAATCGTTCCGCATTGCCCACGACATTTCCAGCTACAGCTTCCCCGCCATGGCCAAGGCGGCCGCGCCACGCCTGCGGCCGGGCGCCGCCCTGCTCACCCTGACCTACCTCGGCGCCATGCGCAGCGTCCCCAATTACAACACCATGGGGCTGGCCAAGGCCTCCCTGGAGGCGAGCGTGCGCTACCTCGCCAGCAGCCTCGGCCCGCGCGGCGTCCGGGTGAACGGCATCTCGGCCGGCCCCATCAAGACACTGGCGGCCTCCGGCATCAAGGGCTTCGGCAAGATGCTCGACGCCGTGGAGGCGGCCGCACCGTTGCGCCGCAACGTCACGATCGACGACGTCGGCAACGTGGCGGCCTTCCTGCTGTCCGACCTGGCGGCCGGCGTCACCTCCGAGATCACCTACGTGGACGGCGGCTACAGCCACGTCATGGGCGTGGACGCCTGAGACCCGGGGATCCAACCCCTCCCACCGGGAGGGGCCGCTGGATCACTGTTCTCGCACGCAGTCCACGTAATAGGACTGGGCGCCTTCCTCCTCGACCGTCACCAGCCCGTGCACATCCGTGTCGAAGCCGGGGAAGGCCGCATTGAAGGCCCGCGTGAAGCGCAGGTAGTCGACGATCTTTTTGTTGAAGCGCTCCCCGGGCACGAGCAGCGGGATGCCCGGCGGATACGGCGTCAGCAGGGAGGTCGTGATCCGCCCCTCCAGCTGGTCGATCGGCACCCGCTCGGTCTTGCGGTGGGCAATGTGGGCGTAGGCGTCGCTCGGCTTCATGGCCGGCTGCAGGTCGGAGAGGTACATGTCGGTGGTCAGGCGTGCCACATCCCCCTTGGCATACATGGCGTGGATGCCCTGGCACAGGTCACGCAGGCCCATGCGCTCGTAGCGCGGGTGCTTGGCCACGAACTCCGGCAGCACGCGCCACATCGGCTGGTTGCGGTCGTGGTCGTCCTTGAACTGCTGCAGGGCCGTCAACAGCGTGTTCCAGCGGCCCTTGGTGATGCCGATCGTGAACATGATGAAGAACGAGTACAGCCCCGTCTTCTCGACCACCACGCCGTGCTCGGCCAGGAACTTGGTGACGATGCTGGCGGGAATGCCCGTCTCGGCGAAGCGGCCGGACATGTCCAGCCCCGGCGTGATGACGGTGCTCTTGATCGGGTCCAGCAGGTTGAAACCCTCGGCGAGGTTGCCGAAGCCGTGCCAGCGCGCGTTGGTCTTGAGGGCCCAGTCCTCGCTCTTGCCGATGCCGGCACTGGCCAGCTTGTCTGGGCCCCAGACCTTGAACCACCAGTCCTCGCGGCCGAAGTCCTTCTCGACCTTGCGCATGGCGCGGCGGAAGTCCATGGCCTCCAGGATGCTCTCCTCCACCAGCGCCGTGCCTCCAGGGGCCTCCATCATGGCCGCAGCCACGTCACACGAAGCGATGATGGCGTACTGCGGGCTGGTGCTGGAGTGCATCAGGTAGGCCTCGTTGAAGAGGTGGCGGTCCAGCTTGCGGGTGAGTGAATCCTGCACCAGCACCTGCGACGCCTGGCTGATCCCGGCCAGCAGCTTGTGCGTGGACTGGGTGGCGAACACCAGCTGATTCTTCGGCAGCGGGCGGTTCTTGCCCATGGCGAAGTACGGCTCGTAGAAGCTGTGGAAGGCCGCGTGCGGCAGCCAGGCCTCATCGAAATGCAGGGTGTCGATGTAGCCATCGAGCGCGTGCTTGATGGTTTCGGTGTTGTAGAGCACGCCGTCATAGGTGCTCTGGGTCAGCGTCAGGATGCGCGGTCGCACCTGTTTGGGGTTGACGTTCTTGAGCAGCGGGTGGGCCGCGATCTTGGCCTGGATGGCCTGGGGCGAGAACTCGGCCTGGGGGATGGGGCCGATGATGCCCAGGTGGTTGCGCGTGGGGCGCAGGAAGACCGGCACGGCCCCCGTCATCGTGATCGCGTGCAGGATCGACTTGTGGCAGTTGCGGTCCACCACCACCACGTCGCCTGGGGCCACCGCGTGGTGCCAGACCATCTTGTTCGAGGTGCTGGTGCCGTTGGTGACGAAAAAGCAGTGGTCCGCATTGAAGATGCGGGCGGCGTTGCGCTCGCTCTGGGCGATGGGGCCGGTGTGGTCGAGCAGCTGCCCGAGTTCGTCCACCGAGTTGCACACGTCCGCACGCAGCATGTTCTCGCCGAAGAACTGGTGGAACATCTGGCCCACCGGGCTCTTGAGGAAGGCCACGCCGCCCGAGTGCCCGGGGCAGTGCCAGGAATAGGAGCCGTCCTGGGCGTATTCCAGCAGCGCGCGGAAGAACGGCGGCGCGAGCGAGTCGAGGTAGCTCTTGGCCTCGCGGATGATGTGGCGGGCGACGAACTCGGGCGTGTCCTCGAACATGTGGATGAACCCGTGCAGCTCGCGCAGCACGTCGTTGGGGATGTGCTGCGAAGTGCGCGTCTCGCCGTAGAGGTAGATGGGGATGTCCGCGTTCTTGAAGCGGATCTCCTGGATGAACTTGCGCAGCTTCAGCACCGCCGGGTCGAGCACGGGCCCGGAGGCGGTGAACTCCTCGTCGTCGATGGACAGAATGAAGGCGCTGGCGCGGCTTTGCTGCTGGGCGAACTGGCTCAGGTCGCCGTAGCTGGTGGCCCCAAGCACCTCGAAGCCTTCTTTCTGGATGGCTTCCGCCAGGGCGCGGATGCCGAGGCCGGACGTGTTTTCAGAGCGGAAATCCTCGTCGATGATGACGATGGGAAAACGAAATCGCAGCATGGCAATCCTTGGAAATCAAAGCGGGAGGGGCGAATTGGCGAGGCGCGAAGTTTAGGGCCAGTTCGGCCCTGCGTGCAGACCGTGGAGGCCTTCTTCCGGCCCAGCCTACACTGGGCACGCTCGAGCCTGGGCAAGTCCGTTCCGTCAGGACAAATACAAGGAGGCAAGGCATGGATTTTTCTGCGTCGACGTTCTGGTGGGTGGCTGCCGGTGTGCTGGTGGTTGCCGAGCTGACCACGGGCACGTTTTACCTGTTGATGATCGCGCTGGGGATGGCCGCCGGGGCGGTCGCGGCCCACCTGGGCCTGGGACCCGCGCTGCAAATCACCACGGCGGCTGTCGTCGGGGGCGGGGCCACGGCGCTGTGGCACTTGAAACGTTTTCGCCATCCGCGCTCCCTGCCTGCCTCGCAGAACAAGGATGTCAACCTGGATGTGGGCGAGCAGGTGCATGTGGCCGACTGGTGGCCGGACGGCACGGCACGCGTGGTCTACCGCGGCACCCAGTGGCAGGCCAGGCTGGCGCCAGGGGCGCCGGTCCGCACGGGCGCCCACCGCATCTCGGCCGTCGAAGGCAACTGGCTGGTCCTGACGCCACAGGACTGACGGCCTCCCCTCTTTTCTTTTTATTCGTGGAGCTTCATCAGCATGGAAATCGCAATCATCGTGGCCGTGGTGGCCCTGGTCTTCATCTACCGCACGTTCAAGATCGTGCCCCAGCAGAACGCCTGGGTGGTCGAGCGCCTCGGGCGCTATGACCGCACCCTCACCCCCGGCCTGAAGTTCGTCATCCCCTTCGTGGAGCGCGTGGCCTACAAGCATTCGCTCAAGGAGGTGCCGCTGGACGTTCCGAGCCAGGTCTGCATCACGCGCGACAACACGCAGCTGCAGGTGGACGGGATCATCTACTTCCAGGTCACCGACCCGATGCGCGCCAGCTACGGCTCCAGCAACTACGTGGTGGCCATCACCCAGCTGGCGCAGACCCTGTTGCGTTCGGTGATCGGCAAGATGGAGCTGGACCGCACCTTCGAGGAGCGGGACGCGATCAACAGCACGGTGGTCAGCGCGCTGGACGAGGCGGCGACCAACTGGGGGGTGAAGGTGCTGCGCTACGAAATCAAGGACCTGACGCCGCCGGCGGAGATCCTGCGCTCGATGCAGGCGCAGATCACGGCCGAGCGCGAGAAGCGGGCCTTGATCGCAGCCTCGGAAGGGCGCAAGCAGGAGCAGATCAATATCGCGACGGGCGAGCGCGAGGCCGCAATCGCCCGCTCGGAAGGCAACCGGCAGGCGGAAATCAACAACGCCCAGGGCCAGGCCGCAGCGATCATCGCCGTGGCGGACGCGACGGCCGAGGCCATCCAGAAGATCGCCTTTGCGATCCAGCAGCCGGGCGGCACGGACGCGGTCAACCTGAAGGTGGCCGAGAAGGCGGTCGAGGCTTATGCGCAGCTGGCGCAGAAGAACAACACGATGATCGTGCCAGGCAACATGAGCGAGGTCTCGGCCTTGATCGGGACCGCCATGACGCTCATGAAGAGCAAGACGCTGACACCGCCGGCAGGCCGCTGAACGAGGTTTCGCGCCGAGTGACGGGGCGGCTTGATGGGTTTTGTTGATCAAAGCCCGATCTTCCAGGCTAGAATGCTCGGCTGTGCTGGAGAGATGGATGAGTGGTTTAAGTCGCACGCCTGGAAAGCGTGTGTGGGTTAATAGCCCACCGCGGGTTCGAATCCCGCTCTCTCCGCCACCCCAACGTTTCAGGTTGTCCCAGGACGTCTCAGTCCCGGATAAACCGGCGCCATAAACGGCGAAAATCCAGCATTCATGCGGGTTTGCGCGTTTCAATAGGTGGCAGACTGTTTCCTTCAATCCCAATTTTTTTGTTGGATGGGTTGATGGAGGAACGAAGTGCCCAAGGTTGCCAAGGAAATGAGTGCGCTGTCCGTCGGACGGCTGCGTGAACCCGGATTTCATTGTGTTGGAGGCGTCAAGGGCCTCGGCTTGCGGGTCTACCCTGCGGGTGGCCGCTGCTGGGTGCTTCGGCTGACCGTGGGCGGGCGCCGGCGGGACATGGGGCTGGGCGGGTTTCCCACGGTGACCCTGGCGCGGGCTCGCGAACTGGGCCGCGAGACGCATGACCTGATCCGGCAAGGCATCAATCCCTTCGAGCGCCGTCAGGCAGCACGCCAGGCTTTGAGAGCTGCGGCTCAAGAGGTCGTCACGACCTTTCGCCACAGTGCCACGGCCTACATCCAGGCCCACAGCGGCAGTTGGAAGAACGCCAAGCACCTGCAGCAGTGGCAAAGCACGTTGGCCCAATACGTCTACCCCATCATCGGTGACATGCCTGTGCAGGACGTGGGCAAGGAACACGTCCTGGCGGTGCTGACGCCCCTGTGGAGCACCAAGACCGAAACGGCCACCCGCATCCGCAGCCGGATCGAGCTGGTTCTCAGCTATGCCATGCAGGCCAACCAGCGGCCGGAAGGCTTGAACCCGGCGCGTTGGAAAGGCGGGCTGGATAAGCTGCTGCCGGCACCCAGCAAGCTGGCCAAGGTCGATCACCACCCTGCCCTGGCCATTGATGAGATGCCGGCCTTCATGGCCGCGCTGCGCCAGCAATCTGGTTGGGGTGCGAAGGCTCTGGAGTTCGTGATCCTGACGGCAGCACGCTCGGGTGAAGTGCGGGGCGCTACCTGGGATGAAATTGACATGAATGGCCGCACTTGGATCATCCCTGCGGCCCGGATGAAAGCGGGACGAGAGCACCGGGTTCCCTTGTCGGACGCTGCGGTGACTTTGCTGAGGGACATGCGCCAAATGCCTCGCGGCAAGGACAAGGACTGGGTATTTGCCGCTCCCCGGGGTGGCATGCTGTCGGACATGACGCTGACGGCCGTCATGCGCCGTATGAAGTTAACGGCCGTGCCCCACGGGTTCCGCTCGACGTTCAGGGACTGGGCCGCGGAACGCACGGCCTATCCCAATGAGGTCGCCGAAATGGCACTCGCACACGCCATCGACAACAAGGTCGAGGCGGCTTATCGGCGTGGAGACCTGTTTGAAAAGCGGCGGCAGATGATGAGGGAATGGGCGGCCTTTCTGCTCAGTTGAAAGTCTGGACCAGACTGGTAGCCGCCCTTCGAGATGAGGCCAGCCAAATGACAAATGACAGCTTGGAAAGGACCAGTCGTTCAGCGCGCCGACGATTCCGGCTGCCAAGTCGCATCGTCCAGGACCATCGGAGGCGCCTTCGTTGGATAGAGGATAGAGGGAACTGGTCGATGGCCAGGGATGGGAACCGATGGCGATCGGACCCTTAAAGCCTACCGTCGAGGCCCAAGCCAGGCACGCGCGGCACACGCTTAGGCCTTGTTGCCCGAAGCGGCAGGAGGGGATCGATCCATCTTCTGTGGACGGGACAGAACGACGGCGTCGACCACCCCGCGGATGCGGAGCAAGCCTTGGCGCAGCTCGGCATGCTCTTCGGTTCGTGCGGCATCATCCCAGATGAACGCAATGATGCTGGCGTAGCCGCTGCCGTCCTGCAGATAAGTGCTTGCATCGGCAGCTACCTCTTGAATGAGTTCGCTGAACGACTTTCCATCTTTTCGCGCGAACTTCACCTCGATGATTGCCCGAAGCGAAGGGATCGCGAGATCGGCGCGGGGATGGTGCTGGCCCAGCGACTTCAGCCACTCCTCGTCGTCAAGGTCCGGGAACACAGGCGCCAGAACGACCCAAAGCATGTCTTGGACATGGTATTCGTTGTCGACGACCCAGCGTGCGATGGCGGACCGCGGCGTTCTCGGTTTGGACTCCCAGACCCACCGCCGCATCGAGCGATTCAGCCCGCTCAGAACGTTGGCAACATCTGCGATGGAACTCGTACCGGTCCGCAGCGCGGACGATTCTCTGACGAGGAAACCGAGTGCGGCAGCTTGAGTCGCGGCGCGGCTCATCCCGTCGTCCGAACCAGTCAGCCCGGCGATGAGGTCCCAGGCCTCGGCCCGTGTGGCCGGCTCTGCCGTCAGCACCCCCCTTGCTGCCAAGGCGACTCGAAGATCTGCCGCAATCTTGCCGACTGCAGATCGATCGCCGAGCATTTCAGCGGCGGCAGCGATCAGCGCTTCGTTCCAGTCTGCCGGACGATGCTGCTGCAACGATTGCGTCAGGACGCCCTTGAGCCATGCGATTGCCTCGCCGCCCGCATCGGCGGTCGCACGTAGGCCGATGGCGACGCCGAACAGCGCAAGGCCGTTGACTTCGAAGCCTGCTGCCCGGCCCGCGATGAAGTATTGGCGCTGCCGAAGCCACGCAACGCCGTCAGCAAAGCCCGACGTGTACGACGCGTCCAAAGTAGTTGCGTATCCTAGGAGGGCAACGAAGTTGGACTGTCGCTGATCTGCCAAGCTCGCCGCTTCGCCGGCCAGCGCCTTGAGGAGAGCAAGCTGAACCGGGAGATCCTGTTGGACCCAGGCGGCGAAGCCGCGCGCCTGCGGAGGCTGACTGCTGTCGTCTGCCGCTGCGCGCGCCAGAGTCCTTCGAAGCGACCAGTGGTCAAGGTCCGTTAAAGAAACCATCGCGTTCTACTCACGGGGCCGAGCATCGTGTCGGGGTCCCAGTCGGGTACGTTGCGCAACCCGCTCAGTAGTCGCGCCATCAACTCCGAATAATGGATTGTGATCGGCAGCGGGGCCGGCGTGAACATGCGCCAGCTGTGGCACGAGAAGTCGAAGGTCTGGCGGGTCAAATACGTCATGTCCTGGAACGTCGATTGATGATGCAGGCGCAAGAGCGTCGGCATGGGGTGGCCGTCCCGGGCCTGCTTCAGGTCGCGGCCGCCGGTGAAGAACAAGAGGGTTTCTCGATCGCTGACCTGAGCCGAAAGCCCACGCTCCGGCGCGAGAACTCCTTTCGTGCCGTCTTGGCTCCGCGTTCCCTTACTAGCCTCGTCAAATATCGCGAACGGATGGTGGTCGACGATATGCAGGAACGCGAACTTCACCTGAGTCAGGCCGAGCTGCTGCACAACCCCGCTAACCGCCTCGGCTTCGCCATCCGCCATTTCCTTGAACACATGGAAGATCAAGCGCACATCATCCGAGCTGCGCCAGCCATCGGCGTTGCGAACCTGGGTGATTGACCGCTTCAGCGAGTCCAAGAGCGCTGAAGCGTAGCCGTCATAGTCCACAGCTGCTGTCATGTCGTCCAGCAAGTAGTTGCCGTCGCTGCTGAAGACCGTGGTCAGGCCGACGATTCGCTTCCGCCGCGCGAGCCTATCCGACGTTAGGTCCTGCGAACCGATACCGATCACGAGTTCGTGCGCGCCTCTCGGCTGCGATTTCAGCAGCCAAGGGATCCCGCCAATCTTCGCGTAGGTGGCGACACTCATGTTGTTCAACGCGAACACCAACTGCTGGTTCGCGAAGTTCATCGTCTCTACGGTGATCTCTTGAACCGGGACGCGATGCTTCAGGAAGATGGCCTTGGTGGCGTAGTACGGATTCAGCTCGTCGCGCAAGTCCTTGAACTCCTGGTCGATCTGGACGATCGCCAGGCTCCACTCTAAGCCGCCATTCGTTGCAGCTGAGATCGCTTCGCGACACGCTGCCGCATAGTCGATCGCGCGTTGTCCGCGCGCAGCGAACAACGTGATCTTCGCCGACTCCAGCATGTAGCGGCGCACGAACCCCTTAGCGTACGGCGCACGCACCCATTCGCCCCTGCCCGTCTTGATTTCGGGCAGGCCTTCGAGAAACTTGGCCAAGAAGGCGTCGACCTGGCCTTCGTAGTGCGCTTGACAAACCACGGCAATGCGCAACTGCTTGGGGGTGAAGCTGCGGCGATCGTATGGCCCGTGTTGGTCCAGACCGCGCTCGTTCCAACGGTCCGTGCGTGTGCCGTCGGGATCGAACATCAGCAACGGCTTCTGAATCGCTTCGGTTCGTTGGCGCCAGGTGTTGGCAGCTTGCGAGATCATCTGTCCGATCTCGAGCGCTACGCCCGGCACCAGCTCGAGGTTGAGGCCGCGGAGGTAGTCAAAGGTCCGTCGGATCAACTCCAACCGTTGCGGTCCCGACAGATGATGTGCAGCTGCGTCGTCGGCTTGCTCGATAGCACGATCGGCACGACCCTTCAGCAAGTGTTTGATGCACCAATTGACGTTCTCCTTTCTTGGCTCAAGGAAGGCGTCCAGTAGGGAGATCCATTGAGGTCCATCGCCGGTGTCTTCAAGGATCAGTCTGCCGCCGTCGACCCGTGCAACACGACCCGACAGCTTGAACGAGTCGATCGTGCGCGGATCGTCCTCCAGGTGCTTTCGTGCAACGTATCGGCCGATCAGCGGGATATCGTGTTCAAGCAGCACACGGCTGTCGGCATCAATGATGTTGCGTGTTCGAACGCTGCAGAGGATGACGGTCTGCGGCTTGCTCCCGGTGGCCCATAACGTTCGCGTCTCGAAATCGAGCACGATACGGCGCTGCAGCCATTCGGGAAGTCCGGCGTCAGTCGGCAGCAAGTTCGCCGGCCGCTGCGAGAGCACTCTCAGCGGATGCGCCGCGCGGATGACTGGCCGACCCAGACGCACGAATGTTCGAAGCAATGCGTCGAGTGCTAGAGGCGCCACGAGCCAATGCGCTTTGGACAGATCGACTTCATCGACCCGCTTGCCTATGCTCCCCAAGTCGGCGTCCAGTGGAACGGAAAGGATGCTGTTTCCGTCAACACCGCCCCTGCGAAAGAAGTACTGTCCGGCCCGCTCACGACGAAGCCCCGCAAGCGTCTCCTTGTCGTAGGGCTGCACGCCGACCAGCAGGTGGCTCCCTTCGGCGGGCCGAATGCGAACGGCATTGAGGATGAGCTTCGTCATCGTGGCGGATGTCCCTTACCCTTCGTCCGTCTGTGGTGCATTAGCTACTGAGGTTGAGCCGGCGACCCGCTGGAATCAAGCATTTCTGCAAGTTGGGCGCGGTCTACCTCGAAGAAGTCCATGACTGCTCCGCAGATCGAGCGCGCTTCTGTGCTCAGTGACGAGTATGACGGGAATTCGCGAAGATGGGCCGCCATCTCCAGATCCCGGGCGGCATCAAAGAGACTTCCGGTCCGGCCCATTTTCAGGGCGACCTCCGCGATCACGTCGGCCTGGAAGGCTTCCGTGTCACTGGCAATCTTCTCGCGCAACTGGTTTGCCTGCGCCGGCCCGTTGGGGAGGTACTGGCGCACCACCTGCAGGGCAAGATCGAGCCGGCGCTTCGTTTCGGCGTGGTCCGATCCGTACCGAACGGTGTCTTCCACCTCCAGCTCCAATCGGTCTTCGGATTGATAGGCAGCTTGTGCGACGACGTAGTCGAGGCCAATGGCCGCTGCCGCGACAGATAGATAGAACCCTCGAGCTGCAAGCTGGCAGGTCGGCGAGCCCGGTGCTGCCTTCAATACCTGATCGGCAAAGTAGCCCGCGCTCCGCAGTGCGACGTTCGCGCTACTGCCTCCGAAGGAGGTCAGTAGAGCGGTAAGGGGGTCGTGTAGATGCGTACGCCACTTCTTGCTGTCTCGGTTGCGGTCCGCCTCGCCGATGAGCTTGCCAAGCTCTTCGCGGGTCAGTCGATGGGTGACCGTGGACTCGTCGATCACGACGGTCTGCAGGTCCACGACGCTGATGCGCAGGCGTCTGGCGAGCCGGCGCGTGGCCTCGCGGATGCCTGCCGATGCCACGTAGGCGCCGTCGATTCCGAGGGCATCGCGCGCACCGTAGGTCCAAAAGAGGCGCTCGACAAGCTTTGGTCTGGCCTTGTTCTTCGAATCGACGATGAAGCGACGGCGCTCTGCGCCAGCTCCGCGCTCGTACAGCCATACGTCCACATCGGTGATGTCTTCTTCGTCGTGGCGGAACGGCAAGCCACGCAGGGCGAAGAAGCCCATGTTGCGGAAGTGCGCGGCGAGTCCCTCTTCGGCGCGTCCGCCCTTGTCTGTTGCGACGGTTTTGATCATGCGCCCCCCTGTTCACGGAGCGTCTGTAAGATGTCCACCGTATGCTTCCGGCTCGGCCAGTTCTGATTCCGTCTGAAAGTGGCCCGCGACTCCTCGGGGCCTGTGTAGCCCGACATCGCTGCGGACGGGATCGAACCCAGTACCTGGTCGCTGGCGCCGCCGTGCAGCAACACTTGCTGCGCGATCTGGCCGATGTCGCGCTTTTGCAGCTTCATGAAGTACATGCCTCGCCCGGCTGGTCGCAGGCTTATGACGCGCCGCAGTTCGAGCACCTTGTAGTCCTGGCCGATCGCGGTCGCCGGTCCGACTTCATCGCCTTGCACGAGTCTGTTCAGCAGCACGGATGGCAGCATGATCCGGCCGCGTCCGGGATCGCTCTTGGCGATGCCGTAGGTGAGCGCGGCCACGAGCGCCTTCGCCAGGTCGAACGCGTCGTCGACCATCGGATCGACGAATTTGTGGAATGCCGCGGGAGCAGTCACGAAGGCGTGCTCACCCTGGTCGTTCGCGACCATGTTCACGTCGTAGAAGCCTGCGGCCATGAGCTTGTCGAACAGGGGCTCGGTCAGGATCTTCTTCACCTGGTCGCGGTCGACGCAGCCGCTTTGCGACAAGAGCGCGGTGATCTGCGCGATGCGGTCGCGCTCGCCCGCGGTCAGGCTGTCCAGCACATGCTTGGACTTCATCACGCTGTTGCGGCGAAACAGGCGCGGCTGGGCGAAGTACTCGCCCTGGAAGTAGGTGAAGCCGAGCTCGCGGCCGGGGATTTCCGGCACGTATGGGTGGCCGCCGG